>NZ_JBICJM010000050.1:0-489994 GCF_043103065.1 Vibrio sp. YQ_11
TTCAGTTTCTCCTCCACAACCGACAGGTTTTTCTTCGCTGCTTCAAAATCAGGATTTTCTTTAAGTAGCTTTTTGTATTGCTCAGCAGCGTCTTCTAACTGACCATTTTGCGCTAGCGAGTTCGCTAGGTTATAGCGGCCGGTTTGTGATTGGTCATTTGAAAACGCTTTAATGGCCGCTTCGTAATCGCCAGTTTGGTAACTTGCCGCGCCTTGCCAACTTGGGTCAGTGAACAGGTTTTTGGCTTGTTCATATTCTCCCTGTTTATAGAGATTAGCCGCTTTCTGATCGGCATTTAAGAATGGGTTGGCTTGTGCGTCTGGTGTCCAAGTTATTGGAAGCAGCGCAGCGATAAATACCCAAATTACACCACGGCGGAACAGGAAAACGGTAGGCAGTAGCAGTAGAGGCAATAGCCAAAATCCACCATTCAAACGAGAATCGGTTTTGACCTCTTGATTCTGTTTTGCTGCCAAGTTGTTCCCAGTATTATTCGTGTACGCTGCGATGCTATCCACGTCTCGGTTGTTGTGCTGAATAGGAACAAACATACCGCCCGTCTTGTTGGCTAGCGTTTGTAGGTTTTTCAGGTGTGTTTTGGCAACAACGGTCGAGCCTTGCGTGGTCTTAAGAAGCGAGCCGTCGGGTAGGGCAATCGGTGCGCCGTTTGCCGTGCCGATTGCAAGAACCGAGACTCGTATGTTTTTACCTTTAACTAAATTCAGAGAGCGTGCCAATTCTGAATCATCAAGATCATCGGCAAGAACCACAATGTCTCCTTGGTTTGCACCGGCTTGTGAAAATTGGCTTAACGCCAATTCGATCGCAGCAGGGAGGTTCGAGCCTTGGAATGGCATCAGCTCTGGCGACAAGTTCTCGATGATACCTGCTAGTGTACTAGCATCCGTCGTTAGCGGACTCAAGCTGTAGGCATCGCCTGCATAAGCGATCAATCCAGTCGCCCCCTCTTTCCACTTCGGCAACAAATCCAACGCTTTGTAACGTGTTTGAGTAAGGCGATTGGGTTTGATGTCGCTGGCGTACATCGAGCGAGACATATCTAGCACTAGCATGCGATTTTGGCTTAGCTCGAAGCTTGGACGTGTATTTGATTGCCAGCTCGGCCCAGCGAGCGCTACGCAGGCAATCGCCCAAGCCAAGCCCCAAATCGTAAAATAGGGTTTGGACTGGGTGGTCTGCTCAAGCATTTTGGCGAGGTGCGGGGCAATCAGCGCGGATTTTTTCGCTCTAAATTTTTGATTAATCAGGAGTACGAAGGGGATTGCTATCAGTCCCAGTAACCAATATGGGTTAAGGAAAGTAAACTCAGCCATGTTTTCTCCTTAGCAGGAACAACAACATAGAAAGTACTAAAGCTGCACTCAGTGGGTATGGGAACCATTCGGACTGAGGCCGCCAAGTTTGGGTATCGCTTGATACAGGTTCCAGTTTGTTGATTGTGTCGTAGATCTTTTCAAGTTGTTCGGCATCTCGCGCACGGAAGTACTGCCCGCCAGTCATTTCTGCAATCTTCGTGAGCGTTTGTTCATCAAGGTCGGCTGCGGTGTCGACCTTACGAGTCATAAAAAAGTCTTTCACCATCATTTCGCCAGCACCTACGCCGACGGTATAAATAGTGGCATTGTATTTCTTCGCAATCTCAGCCGCTTCGATTGGATCTAACACACCTGCGGTGTTACTGCCGTCACTGAGCAAAATCATCACGCGCTGGGGCGCATCGCTATCGACAAAGGTTTTTGTTCCTAAGCCGATACCATCGCCAATTGCGGTTCGTTGACCAACTAGGCCAATTACGGTTTGCTTGATTTGTTGGATAACGGTTTGTCGGTCAGCCGTCAGTGGCGTTTGTAAGTACGCGTGGTCACCAAATAGAACTACTCCAAGCCGATCACCCTTTCGCTTCGCGACAAAATCTGATAGGACTTTTTTCACGGCAGAGAGTCGGTCGATGTACTCGCCATCTAAGTTCATGTCCTCTTTTTGCATGGAGCCTGAAAGGTCAACCACCAGCATTAAGTCTCGGTACTTAGGTTGAAACTCGACAGGTTCGCCAAACCAAACTGGTCTCGCACAAGCGACAACCAATAATGTCCAAACGCCTACAGCTAACGATTTTTGTAGCCATTGTTTAGGTTTATGGCTGTTTTTGCTTTCTGGCAAATACGCCAGTTTGATTTCTGCTTGTCGAGTTTCTTCAGGAAGAAGCTTGTAAATCAGCAGAGGTAAGGGCAACAAAAAAAGTGCCCACCACCAGACAAATTCAATGTTTAACCATTGGGAAAGGTCTGTCATGAGTGTTTGCTCAGTCACGGGTGTTTGCCTTTTTCTTCGGTGGCAAAGCGTGAGTTATCCAAAAGGCACAATCATCGATCAAATCTTGATGTTGCTCTTGAGGCGACTTTTGATATAACGCGGCTTGCCACTGTTGTTGTTTGTCTACGAATCGAGTCTCTTTGGTACGACTGTCGAGAAATTCATACCATGCCATTCCAGTTAACGGGGCGATGTCTTCACGTGGGAAGTAACTCAATGCTGCTTGACGCAGAATTTCCAGAGCAGAGGAAGGCGTATGAGGTGTGACGGATTGAGTCAAAAGCTTTAATGCCGTTTTTTTGGCAAGTAAGCGCTTTTTTCGCCATTTTGCATACAAATATACACCTAAAACAAAAAGAACGATCGCCGCAAGCATTGCCCACCATCCCCACGCAAGTGGGAACCAGTCCGGAGCGTTCGGCAAAATCAAAGGTTCAAGGTTTAGGCTTTGGTTGTTTGTTGTCATTATTATTACTGCTTTATTGAAAACTGCTTTGTAAGGCCTGTTAGCTTAATTGCTGAATCAAAGGCCAACCACTTGATAGCGTGTTAAATGGAATAGCCATCGAATGACACTGTTGTTTGATGGATTCTTGGTGTTGAGTAAAGCGTGTTTCGAGCGCTTTTCTTTGTCCTGTTGAGCCGAAGTTGAACCATTGGCTACGACGGCCATCAGAGGCTTTTGCTTGGCCACGAAAGTCGGTTTCTCCTCTTTCCAATGGGTCGTAAAACTGAATGGCTCTCACGCTGTTGTGTTGTTTAAGGCGACGCAGTTGCGTTAGCTCTCTTTCTTCTACATGTGCAAAGTCACTGAGTAGAATCAGTTCACTGCCTTTTGGCGTGAGTGTGTGGAGTGTTTCTAACACTTGCGAATATGGCATTGTGCGAGTCTCATGATTTGGATCTTGAGTCAACTGCGCGTTATGGGTATCAACGATAGCATTGAGAATCCGTAGCCCCTGTTTTTGCAAAGAGGAAGGGCGAAATTCTAAGCATTGGTGTCCATCATCAATCACTGCGCCAATACGATCTTTTTTGGCTAATGTGAGCCAAATAAGAACACTGGCGAAATGAGCGAGTTGTACTGACTTCAATACGTACTTTGAGCCAAAGTGAAGGCTTGAGCTGAGGTCGAGATACAAAATCACCGCTTGTTCTTTGTCTTCCGCAAACAATTTAGTGTGTGCTTTTCCGGTGCGCGCTGTGACTCGCCAGTCGATGCTGCGAATGTCATCTCCGGCTTGATACTGGCGCACTTCCATAAAGTCCATACCACGACCTTTTTGTCGGCTCGTATGGTTGCCGCTCATCTGCGACCAAATGCTTTGTGCCGGTGGCAACCAACGTACCGACTGCGTGCGATATTGAAGCAGTTCTTCCAGTGTTAATGTCACCCCATTCGAATGAGGCGGTAATGGATGGTTTGCAGACATGTCACTCACCCGCTTTATGCGCTGCCAACCAAGCTTAGCAACTTATCGATGACTTGATTTGCCGTTACGCCTTCTGCTTGAGCGTGGTAGCTGAGCAATAATCGGTGACGTAACACTGGGTACGCCATTGCTTGGACATCTTCAGGAGAGACAAAATCACGACCTGCTAACCAAGCATGAGCACGAGCGCATCGGTCAAGGGCGATGGTTGCACGCGGACTGACACCCATTGCTAGCCATTTATCCAACTCACTGTCGTATTCGCTTGCTCGGCGTGTTGCCATCACCAAACGCACAATGTATTGCTCAATGGCTTCTGCCATGTGGATGTCGAGCACTTCTTGGCGCGCGGTGAAGATGTCTTGCTGACTCAAGCTTGGGCGCTCAATAGAGCATTCACCTTTTGCTTCACCACGATTGATCCGCAAAATCGCTAATTCATGTTCTGCATCTGGGTAATCCACTTCTAAGTGAAGCAAAAAGCGATCGAGCTGAGCTTCTGGAAGAGGGTAAGTACCTTCTTGTTCTATCGGGTTTTGCGTCGCCATGACCAAGAATAGCTCAGGCAGTGCGTAGGTGTGGCGACCTGCGGTGACTTGCTTTTCTGCCATCGCTTCAAGCATTGCGGCTTGTACTTTGGCTGGCGCACGGTTGATTTCATCCGCAAGAATGAGTGAATTGAAAATCGGCCCAGATTGGAATGTGAACTCGCCCGTTTCTGGGCGGAAAATATCCGTACCGGTTAAATCGGCAGGCAGCAAATCTGGGGTGAACTGAATGCGATGGAAGTCGCCTTCTACGCAATCAGACAGTGATTTTACGGCGCGAGTTTTAGCAAGTCCCGGAGGACCCTCAACCAAAATATGCCCGTCAGCAAGAAGGGCGATCAACAGTTGTTTAACCAGATCATGCTGGCCAATGATCTGAGACTCTAAATAGTGCTGAAGAGTTTCGAAGTTTGATTTATGCATGCTTTGGACTCTCGATATCCATTTGATTTTCGTTTTGAGTATTGGTCATTGCCAATCAGGAAAAAGTTCCTGTTCGCTCTCGAAATTTATCTTTTCAATATTGGGGCAAAGAAAGGGATTGCAAGCGAAGAAAAACGCTGAAAGTGCTTGAATGACAGGGTGTTACATTTATTTTGCATAAGATAGTGAGAAATAACTCTAGTTTTGTTCGCTCAGGTCGATATAGGTTCCATGCTGTGTATGTCACAGAGATATGCACCTGATAGCCACTATCTAGGATGCCAATAACAAGTGATTCTTTTAAAAGGTCCGAATATGTTGAAACTTCATTCTCTGAGTATCAAACAAAAGGTTGTACTTGGTATTACTTTTGCTGTTCTTGCATCAACCATTATCGTTGGTGTGATGGCTCAACGCCATGCGAGAGACGTGTTAAGTCACCGCCTGATTGATATTGAGTTGCCAGCCATGCTGCAACAAATTAATACTGAAATTGACCGCGAAGTTGTGCAAATGCAGCAAGCGGCGAAGCAACTAGCAACAAATGAATTTGTTGTCGAAGCGCTAAAAAATACTGATCACTCACAGTTTTCTGAAACGCAGCTTGTTCAGCAGCTAAACAACATCAAATCTCAGTATGGATTGAATGACGCATCGGTCGCAAACCGTAAAACGGCGTACTACTGGAACCAAAATGGTTTCTTGCGTCAGCTAAACCATTCGCAAGACGCGTGGTTCTTTGGTTTCACCTCTTCGGGTCGCGAAACATCAGTGAGTGTTTTCCAAGAAGTTAATGGTGAAGTGAAAATGTTCACTAACTACCAAGACTTAAACGGTATCTCGATGTCAGGTCTATCTAAGTCGATGGATGACATGGTGTCACTTCTAAACAGCTTCCAAATTGAGGACACAGGTTACGTGTTCTTAACGAATGAAAAAGGTGACATTCAAATTCATCGTCAACAAGGCAAAAACAAAACGTCGATTGCGCAGCTTTTTGGTAGCAACGCGAATCAACTGCTGAACAAAAATAGCTTCAACCTAATTAATGTCGAGTTTGAAGGTAAGGACAATTTTGTCGCGAGTTTGTATGTGCCGTCAATGAACTGGTTTGTTATTGGCGTCGTGCCTGTTGATGAAGTGTTTGCTGATCTCAATGCCACTGGCCAAAAAATGATGATCACAACCATTGTAGTGGCGTTGGTGTTCATTTTGATGGGCGTATTGCTCGCAAACAGTATCACTAAGCCAATTCGTTTGATTGCAGATCGCTTTACCGATCTTGGTCAAGGCGAAGGTGATTTATCACAGCGTATTGAAATTCGTGGCAATGATGAAATCGCGCAACTTTCTAAAGGTTTCAACGGATTTATTGAGAAAATCCACGCAACCATGAAAGAGGTATCTTTGACGAGCGGTGCACTGAGTCAAGCGGCAGACAGCGTGTCGAGCAAAGCAACGTCAACGTACGACAATAGCCAAGAGCAACGTGACCAGACGATTCAAGTAGTTGCAGCGATCAACCAAATGGGTGCGACGATCAGTGAAATTGCGTCTAACGCAGCGACGGCAGCCGATACTGCAAACCAAGCGTCTGATAATACTCAGACGGGTCGTGAAGTTGTGATGAAAGCGAAAGAAGTGATTAGCCGTCTTGCTGACGATGTGGAAACGACAAACATCGTTGTGACACAGCTTGCTTCTACAACGAAAGATATCGGCTCTATCCTTGGTGTAATCCGCGATATCTCTGAGCAAACAAACTTGTTGGCACTGAACGCAGCGATTGAAGCGGCACGCGCAGGTGAGCAAGGTCGAGGCTTTGCGGTAGTTGCAGATGAAGTTCGTAACCTAGCGTCGCGCACTGCCGATTCAACGGAAGAGATTCAACGTATGATCAACCAGCTTCAAAGTGATGCTCAGGACGCAGTAAGCGCGATGGAAGCTGGCAAAGCGGTTACATTTGAGGGTGTGGCTTCGACGGATGAAGCAGTAGAAGTGCTGGTGAATATCTCTGAACGCATTACGGATATCTCCGATCGAAACACGCAAGTTGCGACGGCAACGGAAGAGCAATCTACCGTGGTTCATACGATCAATCAGAATATTGAAGAAATCAACGCGATCAACGAGATGACAACTGCAACGGCGGAAGAGTTGGCTGGCGCAAGCCGCGATCTTCAAGAGCTTTCATCTCGCCTAGATAAGATGGTTGGTAGCTTCAAACTCTAGAGTTGGATAGAATAGACGAAGTTGAACAGTTTAATGACTATATTTAGGTAAGTACTATGAACGACTTCGAAAAAGAACTAGCGCAGATTTCTCAAGAAGCTGCAGAGGAGCCAGAAGTAAAGCTACCTTCGCTAGAAGAGCAAAAAGCCATTGCGGCTGAGCTTAAAAAGCTAGAAGCAGAAGGCAAGTTAACGCCAGAAATTTTGGAGCAATACTTCGGCAAGTTTAATCAGAAAAATTCTGTTCCGGTTCATTAATAAAAAGGGAGTGCTTACTCCCTTTTTTCATTCGTGAAATTCATCATTCCTTCAATTTACTAAGTCACAAGCACGACTTCTACTCATCATTTTCTAATCGGATAGCTTTTCTCTACCATTTCTCCCTACATCATGTTGTTACTTAAAAATTATTGACACTTCAATAGTTTACTAATTAGTACTAGGGATTTTCATACTTGACAATGCTCCCGCTCTATCTACTCTATTGCATATTTCAATCTAAACTACTAAAGGAATGCGAGCAGGATGGAGCATCAAACTACAAGGAATGTCATCTTAATTACGGAGGGCAGTCTACAGTCATCTCTCTTAAAGGATGTTTTGGAAACGAAGCTCGGTATTAACGTTCTACTGATCACTCCCGAAAATCTTGCTAGCCCATTTGTTAGAAATCGACCTATATCAGCGATTGTCCTAGATTACAGCGTTATCACAGATGAAGTGTTTGCTCGTTATATGGAATTTAAAACCCCCAATTTAACTGGAACGCTTGAAATCCTCATCAACTGTGACAAATCTATCTCAACGGATGAGCTCTTTGTCTGGCGTTCACTTGCCGGCATTTTCTATACCTCAGACGATATACAAACCTTACAAACGGGCATTGACAAGGTGCTCCAAGGCGATATGTGGTTCAGTCGTAAATTCGCACAACAGTACATTACTCACCTGCGTCGTCATAGCAGGCCAATTAATAAAAACGTTCCGGCAATATTGACCAAGCGGGAACAACAGATCATTATGTTTTTATCTATGGGGGCCTCGAATCAACAAATAGCTGAGCAGTTATTTGTAAGCGAAAATACGGTTAAAACGCATCTTCACAATATTTTTAAAAAGATTGATGTAAAAAACAGAGTGCAAGCGCTGATTTGGGCGAAAGAAAATATATCAGAACAATCTATAGTAGTTGTTTGATTTTATAAAAGTCGATGTCTGACTAATTTAGTGCATACTCATATTTAGTCAAAAATAGATCATGTTAAAAGTGTTTCTTTTATGAGAAACACTTTTTTTGTTTCTATTTTTAATAAATTAATAATTCAAAAAAGTAGCAAATAACTTTACTCTGTTGTCTAGCACTTAGATATGAACTTGAGTGCTCACGATTAACTACGAATTTAATAATGTTAAGTTAATGAAAGTATGAGAAACATTATGGAACAGTACACGGAAAAGCCTGAAATCCTAATGCTCACTCAACAAAGTTTACAGAGTGAAAACTTTAAGGAAATGCTTTCTAGAAATACAGGAACAAAGATAACGATCATCGATGCTAAAAACCCTAGCTACCATGAACTCATCCCTGAACGTTATTTTTTATTGGTTGATTTCTCAGTTGATACGCCTTCTGACACTTTAGTTTACTTGAAGGATAGCCGCAAAGTGCTAGGTACAATCATGCTTAATCTGGGTTACGACTTAGATACTGAAGAACTAGCGTCTTGGCCTCATGTAAAAGGTATATTTGGCCCAGGGGATTCAATGGAGAAAGTGTGCCAAGGATTAGGGGCCATTATTAAAGGAGATAATTGGCTATCAAGAAAATTGCTGGATCAATTGGTAAATTATTACAAAGGAAAAGAATCGAATAACGTTGTAGAGCCTGCGATTGAAGTAGAACTGACACGGCGTGAAATACAAGTTCTGAAAATGTTGAAAGAAGGCGGTTCAAATATGGAAATAGCTGATTCACTATTTATCAGCGAACATACGATTAAATCACATCTATACAATATTTTTAGAAAGTTAGAAGTAAAAAACAGAACTCAGGCCACAAGTTGGGCGAAAAGAAACCTCTAGTACTAGGAATAACTACATGTAATAAAAAGAAAATAATAGATAAAGTACTAAGTTTTATTTTTATAATAATAAGGTCAGTCAAAAATATCATCCCATATTCAAACTTATTCCTATCGGATTGGCTATTAGACTTCTCATGTCTGGAACGAATCTCATCAGACGTGGAATAAAAGGTCTATTCAATAAATAAGCCAAGAGGGAATAAAAATGAGCACAAGTGACAATGACACGTATTTAGGCGATGCAGGCGCAAACAACGATATCGCTGATTTCGATGGCGGTGATGATCTGTTTATCGGTTATGGCGGTAACGATTCATTTGTTGGTGGCGGCGGTGATGACTACATCATTGGCGGCGCGGGCAATGATCGTCTAACGGGTGGTGCTGGTGACGACGTCCTTAGAGCTGGTACGGGAAATGATTATCTTGGCGGAGGTACGGGAAATGATTTGCTACTAGGTCTTCTCGGCGACAATAAACTGAACGGCGGTGTCGGGGAAGATATCCTTGTCGCAGGTTCAGGTGATAACGTTTTAGTTGGTGGCAGTGACAGCGACAAATTTGTGTTCACTGACAAGTTTGGTGGTCATGGTGAAGCGAAGGTAGTGGATTTCACTATCGGTGAAGACTCGCTTCACATCATTAGTGACACTGTGACAGAGTTCGGCGATTTAACTTTCAGCTATGATGCGGCTGGCAATGCAGTATTTACTGACGGCGCAGATTTAACCGTTAAGCTGATTGGTGTTACTGAAACAGATATTAATACCTACGGTGCCGATTTATTTGTTATTTAAAATCTAGTTTAAGGCGCTAGTCATTTAGCGCCTACATCATTCGATTAAAGTGGAAGTAATCGTGCAGAAAACAGTTTTCAAAGAAGTCAGACAAAAACTATGCACGCTTGCAGGTTTGCTGATCGGTTTTAGTCTCTTCATTAATTTACTCGTACTTGCTATCCCACTTTATATGTTGCAAGTGTACAACCGAGTCATCTCATCTTATTCGACTGACACCTTGTTGCTTCTTACCATCATCGTGTTGGCGGCTTTGTTTACTATGTCCATTATCGATATTGCTCGCGCACAAATGAGTAAATCGTTCGGATTTTGGATGGACGCGAAACTTTCACTGTTCATGCTTAAACGAAGCATTCAGTATCAATCGCATACTGGAAAGAGTTACACCTCTCAGGTTCTTAGAGATATTCAAACCATAAAAAGCTTTTTGAGCAGCCAAGCCCCTTATCCCTTGTTAGACGCTCCCTGGACACCGCTGTTTATTTTGTTCGTCTATCTACTCCATCCTTTGCTTGGGCATATTGCGTTATTTGGTTCTGTCGTTCTGTTTAGCTTAGGTTTGATCAACGAGTTGATGACGAGAAAGACGATGCAAGAAAGTGAAGTTAGGGCCATTTCTCATATTAGTAGTGCAGAGTTAGCGACACAAAACGCTAACTCTATTTTAGCCATGGGGATGATGAACGCATTTTTAGAGCAGTGGCAATCGCGAGTACAGAGTGTCAGTGTGCTTGAAGAGAGAGTTGCCGGAAAATCGATTTATATGGCTAACTTTTCTAAATTTGTTCGTGGCTCTTTGCAAATATTTTTACTCGGCGGTGGTGCATGGTTGGTTATTCAGCATGAAATCACGGCGGGTGCGATGATCGCGAGCTCTATTCTGATGAGCAGGGCATTATCGCCGATGGAGCAAGCGATAGGAACATGGCGCAGCGCGATGTCTGCGCGAACGGCTTATAAACGGTTAAAGGAGATTGATGCGATTGTTCGTCAAGACGAATCTGACATGCCGTTACCTAAACCGAAAGGCCATTATGAGTTAACTGGGCTCACTTATCGTCATCCGGGTGCGACTGAGCCAGTGCTGTCTTCTATCACATTATCAATCCCGCCGGGTGTATCCGTCGGAGTAATTGGCCCTTCTGGCACTGGCAAATCGACATTTGCTCGCTTATTGCTTGGTAACATTCGGCCTTTAGCTGGAAAGGTGACTTTAGATGGCATGGAAGTGTCGATTTGGGCATCTGAAGATCGAGGTGTTCACGTTGGCTATTTGGCCCAAGAGGTGGAGCTATTTCCAGGAACCATTCGTGAGAACATCGCGCGTTTTAAACAAGAAGATCCAGCGAAGGTGATCAAAGCTGCACAATTAGCGGGTTGTCACGAATTAATCCTCAAAAAGAACAAAGGTTACGACTTCGTTATTGGCGAAAATGGTCGTGGACTGTCGGGTGGTGAACGACAAAGGATTGCGCTAGCACGAGCTGTTTATGGTGATCCTTCTATCGTCGTCTTTGATGAAGCAAACGCCAATCTAGACGGAGAAGGAGAGGCTGCGTATCAGCGTCTTATCGCTTATCTAAAATCTCAGGGCTCGACCATTGTGGTCATCGCCCATAATCCAAGCACATTGAGGCAAATGGATCGATTGCTGTATTTAGCTGATGGCCGCGCCAAACTTTATGGTGCTCGAGATGAAGTGTTGAAGCGTTTAATGGGTGAGGACAGAACGGATATTCCAAGGGTGAAAAATGAGCAATCAGCAGCCAGTCGTTAACGAACTTCCTGCGGAGAAAGTGTACCGTTTCAGTTCAGATGCTAACTTGAGTTTCAAAAAGCCAATTTTGCTCGGAGTTGCAACGTTAAGCTTTTTCCTAGGCGGTTTAGGATATTGGGCGGCTACCGCAAAGTTAGAGAGTGCTGCTATCGCTTATGGAGATTTGTCTGTTCTAACCAAGCGGCAAGAGATACAGCATTTAGAAGGCGGTATCATTGAAAAACTATATGTTCAAGAGGGCGATTTGGTAAAGAAAGGCCAGCCGCTTGTTCAATTATCGCAACGTCAGCCAATGGCCAAGTTAGATGCAGTTAGTGGTCAGTACATTCACACGCTGGCGAAGGAAAACCGGCTGAGTGCCGAATTGGATGAATTAGCGGATATCTCCTGGTCTGGTGATCTAGAAGCGATTCCTCGAGTAAACATCGTTAAAGAAGCACAGTTAGTGCAAAACAAAATCTTTACTGCCAGAAAGCGTTTTTTTGAGAGCAAGCTTAGTATTATTGAACAAAGTATTTCTGGTGCGAGCTTAGAGCTCGAAAATCTTAAGCAAACCAAAGTCATCGAAAGAGAGCGCCTCAACTTTATTGAAGAAGAAATTGCAAGTAACCAAGCTTTGGTCCAGAAGGGGTTTTCTGGCAAATCCACTTTGTTGCAACTCAAACGGCTTGCCGCAGAGGTTCGCAGTACTCTAAGTCAGCTTGATCGGCAATCTTTAACCGTTGGGAAAAGGTTAGACGAGAACCAAGCCAAGATAGAAGAGTTAAAGCTCGAAAGATTGAATGAAATCGTCGAAGAGTTGCGGAATACCAAAAAAGAAGTCGTTGCTATTCGTGAAGAGTATCGATCTGCTCAAGATGTGGTGGCTAGAACTTCAATCAATGCGCCAATCTCAGGCCGCGTAGTGAACATGCAAGTGTTCACTGAAAAGGGGGTTATTGGTTCAGGACAAACGTTGTTAGAGTTAGTGCCTCAAGATGATAAGTTGCTTGTTGAAGCAAGAGTCAATCCGCAAGACATTGACTTGATCAATCCTGGACAACAAGCGCATGTGCGATTAACCGCTCTGAATGCACGAACATTGGCTCCTCTCGATGGCACGGTGCTGACTGTTTCTGCGGATAAATTGTCACAAGAAAACCAAGATGACTATTACCTAGCGCGAATCTCAATTTCTCAAGATGATGTTGCCAAGTACCGTTTGACATCCGGAATGAACGCCGAAGTCCTCATTTTGTCTGAGCCTCGAACACCGCTGAGTTATTTGATTAAGCCACTGACAGAAAGCATGAACCGAGCATTTCGAGAAGAATAGGTATTCTGTCTTCGAAGAAGCGTATTCTCGCCAATTACATGCCTCGCTGGATATAGATCTAGCGGGGCATTTTTCTTTTTCAAATGGCGTATTTGAATCGGATATATGTTGCTAAGATTGAACCAATCTACCGATGGTTTTCGAGTGACAGTTTTAATTATCAATACTCTGATGTTTTGATTTGTCAGTTTGTTTTTATCGGTATTTTTGAGGGGCTTAATAATCCAAATCGAAAACGAATGATATTTTCTTGGTTATTTGTAGGAATTATCCTGCTTTGTAGGTTTTGTATTACTTAAGATCGGTAATTTTCTTTCCTATATATCAATTTTTGCGATCGAGAATGGTTAAGTTTCGCTATAAATCATAATGCGTCGAATCATTCCTAATGTTTTTTGAAAATAATGTCTATTAAATGGTGTGGATTACGATTTTCTTCTTGATTTTTAATAGATAATTTCTATTTTGGCTTGGTTTGATAAAATGATGGCTTATCTAGTAGTCATCATTGTTTTCATCTACAACGCTGTGTTACTAGTTTGAAGTTGTTGTCAGATAATTCTGATAACCGTCGTTTCATATAAATTTAAATATCATAATCAGTTACCTTTCACCTATCTACTAATTCATGTTTTAAATCTAACGATATAGCCAGATCCTATGGTTTTCGAACGTTATAAATTATTGGATGTGCAATCATAAGATTATATATCTACCTATTTATGGTTATTAAATAAAAAATTGACCATATCGTGACATTTATTGATTAATTGTCGTCAAAAATTCGTCGACTCAAAATTTTGACGATTTTGTGTTCATTTTACTCTCGGTAATTCATAAGAATTTTATATAAATTGGAAAGTACTGTGTCGATGGTTCAGCGTTGTTTTACCTTACTCTTAGTTGCCTTATTTACCTCTGCAAACGCTCTAGCAGCAGGAGAGGTGGAAATTTCATTTAGTCCTGCTTCTGGGAGTCATTATGAAAATGGTGAAGAAATTTCGTATTCGATTGAGGTAAAAAATACAACGGCGGACACAATTGCAGATGTCTCAGTGATAAACGCGGTTTGGGATGTCATGTCGGGCGACCAAAAAGCCTTTCAGAGCGTATCGATATCAGACACTCACAGTCTAGGTTCAATCGCTGGTAGTTACGCATCTAGCAATGCGAACTTAGAAGTGACTGGCGCGACATTGCTGCCATTTGGTCGAGTTACTTATCATGTTAGCGCGACAGTGTCTCATGAGTGTGCTGAAAACATCGTATTAGGTGGAGCACAAGTAAAAGCGATGATTGCTGGGGCAGAGAATACATTCGTTGATACAACCAGCGTCACGTTTGAACCTGCCGAATACAAATACACGCTAGATGCAGCGGTAACGCCAGCTGAATATCAAGTCGCAAACGTTTTGACGTACACGCTCACCGCAAAAAATACTGGCCTGTTTGCAGTAAAAGGCTTAGACATAACCCAACCTTTTCTGTCTCTTACTGGTGAGGTTCTAAGCGGTGCCAACGCTCCAGTTTTTAGTCATGTCGAGATCAGTGCTGTCGCTTCTTCTGGGAGTAATACGGGAACATTTTCGAAAGCAGATGATTTGTCGGTAGAGAATGCGGAGCTATCCGTGGGTGGTTACATCACTTACACCATCAAAGCGACCGTTGCGAATGATCTGGTTTCTGACATTACAACTAAGGCGTCGGCGTTAACGCGCGATGGCCCTGTAGAAAGCAATGTTCTTGTCACGCCTCCGGCAACGCCGAACGTTACGCTTACCCATACACTTTTGTCTTCGACACCTTATTTAATCAACGGTAAGCTCAATTTCGAAATCAAAGTCAGTAACAACGGTGGTGCGATTGCACATGGTTACCACGTTACGCAGAACATCAACACGTTACTTACCAACAATGGCTTGGCGAACGATCTCTCGTCTGCTTTTAACAACACCGATGTGACCGGAAATCCATTCTCAACGTGGACTGTAACGGTCAACAACATTGGCTCTAACTCCTTATCTGTCTATCAAGCAAGTGGAGTTCAAACTGATGTCGATTTTGACGATACGGTGTCGATCTACCCCGGTGAGTCAATCACTTACCTAGTTGAAGCTACACTGACGCCAATCACCATTGGTACGCTTCAAGGCTTTTCTGCTGCCGTCAAAGATGAATCAGGTTCATTAATTCAGAGCGCAAACGTCGCAGATACAGTCAATGCAGAAAAAGTGCTGAACGTTTCTGATTCCGATATTGCCATTGCTAAAACAACCACCGCATCAGAATATGTGCCCGGTGGAAACATCGAATATGAAATTACGGTAACCAACGGTTCGTCTAAGTACTTTGCCAATAACTTATTGATTCAAGATAACTTAACTTGTGTCATGACGGAGCAAGCAGGCGATGCAGGCGATGCACAAGCGTTTAAAGAATGGAAAGTTGAAGTCATTTCGGGTGAGGACGCGCTTGGCTCGGATCCGGGTTCGTATAGCTATGGAGCATGGAGCTCAAATCCAATTGCTTTGACGCCCGATCTTGCTCCAGGAAAAACCGTTAAATACAAACTTACCGCAAAAACCAATGACGCTAGCATGGGCGTTATTTTGGATGACTCGACGAGCTGCGCCAACGACAACGTGACCGAAAGTGGTTCAGGGGTTCAAACTCCTGACGACAACTTGCGTGTGAGTAAAGATGTCGACAGTCGTTACTATTCATCGGGTCAAACACTCACTTACACCATCGTAGTGACTAACGATGGTGATGGCTTTGCAAACCAAGTTCAGGTTTTGGATGAACTCTCGGCGATCACTACTCAAGACATTAATGGCAATACGATCAACGCCTATTCGGATTGGACCATTACTGCAAACGCATATAAAGCAGACGGTACAGCCGCGACGGCTTCCAACACAGGTATTGTTGGGGCAGTAAAGTATCCTGACAACCTGAATGTGATTGCGACGCTTGAGCCACATTCCTACATTGAATACACCATCGTGGCAGACACTCATCCTCTAGCGAATGGGCATATTCAAAACCAAGTGACGGTCGACGGTACTGTGTACGCCGACCGAGGTTCTGATCCGCGTGATTTCGCTATCGAGGTTAACAAGCGTGTTAAAACGAACACCGATACCAGTTTTGATACCAAGCAAACCTCGTATTCCAAGCTGGACAACGAAGTGACGTTTGAAATCAGTGTGAAAAATGCGAAAGAGAACGGCTATGCAACCAATGTGCAAGTCAAAGATGCGATATCAACCATCACGGCTGAAATTTTGGAGCCAGATGGCGTCACTAAGCCAGTTTTCAATGCTTGGACTATTCGTGCTGAAATCAAGTCTGACGATCCTTTGTTGAACGGCAATCCTGCTTACACCGATGTCGGCAGCTTCTCAGACAACCTTGATTTAGATACTAACGCTCAAATTCCACCGAATGTTGAGGTGGTGTACACAATTGTCGCTCAGATTGACCGTTCAAATCCGGATCAAATTCTGTACTCTCAATTCAGTAATACCGCGACGGTTAAAACGCCAGATTCTACTGTCCAGTCATCAGCATCAGACAGCGTTACGGTGTATCCAAAAGAACCTAAGATCATCGTGACTAAAACCACACCGGATGACGAGTTTATCCCCGGTGATTGGGTCACATTTACGGTCTCCATTTTCAACTTTGGTGAAGGTTATGCGAACGAAGTTCATGTAACGGACGATATTGTGGGTCTGGATGCGTTTTCTGAATGGACGATAGACGCGACGATTGATTCAAACAACTCGCCATACAAAACAGGCAGTTACGCTGGGCCTAAATCGGGTTACCCAAACAATGGAAATATTGACTCGCGTATTGATATCGACCCTAAAGTGGGGGGGGAGAAAGGCTCGGTGGTTTACGTTATTCATGGTCGAGTGAAGAATGATTATGCCAAGCAAGAGATCTCCAATACGGCGCAAGCTTATGACCCTTTGACTAATTTGAACCAGTCGTCTTCTGCACAAATTGGTGATGGTTCGAGCGACAAGCTTAATGTATCGATCTTAAAAACTGCCGATAAAGTCCGCTTTGTTCCGGGCGAAGATGTGACCTACGAAATCCGTGTTCTCAACAATGGCTCGCACACTGAAACTGGGTTAAAAGTCGTTGATAAGTTGCAAGATATTTTGTCTGTATTAGCGAACGACAAAGACAATCAGTATCAAGATTATCCGGACCAAAGCCCGTTCGAATATTGGCAATTTGACTATGACGACGGTGCCGGTTTTCATTCTGTAACGACGGAGAACTTTGTGTATCCCGAAGGGGACGCTTCCAAAACAATGAGTTTGGAACCGGACGAAGTGCGTACGTTTAAAATTAAAGCGCGTGTAAAAGATAACGTCGTTGGTTCGCTAGATGAAGGGGGGAATCTCAACGATAAAATTGCAAATGATGCATACATCTATCGCGATCTTGGTGAAGTAACGGAAACTTCTCACATTTCACACCATGAAATGAAAAAGGCATACAACGGTGGGAATGTCACGCGCAAGCTATTGGTGAATGGAGTCGAATCTCGTTTTTACTCACCAGGTGATACGTTGACCTATTTAGTGACGGTATCGTCTCAAACAGGTTACGTGAACGACCATACTGTGAGAGAAAACATCACTGACGTGACGACACAATTGCTCGATGGGTCAACTGCAACGCCCTTCGCGTCTGGTTTTTCCGTTGATGTATCGAAAAGCGATGCCCACGGCGGTGATGGCACAACCGATGGTACGCTCGATGGCACGGTAGCAAACAATCAAAACATCTCAACCGTTATTGATGTGGCGGGTGGGAACTCAGTCACATACCAAGTCGAAGGCATCGTTCGTGAAGAGTCGGTAGGTAACATTACCATCGGCGGTATCACCGTTATTCCAAACAGCTACCATCTTTCATTCAGCAAAACCGTGGATGAAGCAAGCTATGAGCCGGGTCAGCCATTGGTCTATCGCCTAACGATTGAAAACGATGGTAAGGGAAACGCGTACAATATTCCTGTGGTGGATCGCTTATCCAACATCACTGTGGAACTTGTTGATGGAACAAGTGAAAAGGCGTTTGATTCGGGCTGGACGATCGAGCAGAACATCGTCAGTGGTAGCGATAAAGCCATTCTCGATCTTGATGGTTCAGTGGAAAATAATCGAGATATCGACACGCATGCCTCCATCCCCGCGGGCACTACAATTGAGTACAAAGTGACGGCGACGGTAAACAACAATGCAGTCGGTGAAATCCTCAACTTGTTGACCGTTGACGGCGATACCGTCAGTGCGAAGACGAAAGCATCGGCAGAGAAATACGACTTCGAAAAACACATTACCCGCTTCTTAGATCAAGACGGTGTTACTTCATTGAGCGGCGGTTACACGCCGGGCGGCTACATTGAGTATGAAATATCGCTCGTTAACCTTAACAACGTGCACATGCAAAACATGCCGATTAAGGATGAACTTAGCGCAATCAAAACCCAATACTTAGATGGATCGATGGGTGCAGCGTTTGACTCTTGGACCATCACGACTCAAACCGATACCAGTGATATCAGTGAGCCGGGGTCGGTCACGGATAACCGCGATATTGACACCCAGTTTAACCTTGCAGCAAATAGTTTCGCTGTTGGCGGCACTTTCATCAAATATACGGTGAAAGCAAAGATCAGCGAGAAAGCGGTTGGCCAAATCTTAAACGTGGCGGTTATTGATAACAGTCATAACCTAGTCGCTGAGCCAGCCAACATGCTGCCTTCTGAGGTAAGCAAATCCCATAAAGCGTACACGGATTCGTCTTTATCGAGCGAAAAGCTGACGTACAATCACACGTCTAGTGGTGAAAATATCGTGTACCGTCTGCGCCTCCAAAACAATGGTAAAGGACTGGAGTACAACAAATCACTGCAAGAGTTATTCTCTAGCATCAAAGTCCGAGTGGCACAAAATGCGCCTGGAGAATCAGACGCGCAGAGTTTACCTGCGTTTGCTGCGCACGGATGGGATGTGAGCGTGAAAACTTCTGGTGAAGCAACGACGGATATCGGCGGTTTTGTTGGTGGTGCAAATGCGGATATCGATATTCCAGTTCTATCCATTGCGCCGGGCGGTTGGATTGAGTTTGTGATGAAGTCACGTATTCGCCCAGACGCTTTGGATCAAATTGCTTCGACGCCGAAATACGACGGCACGAACTTTGCGACAGCTCGCGTGACACCGGAAGGCAGCAATCTAGCCGTTAACAAAGAGATCGTTTCGATTGCTGGTAAACCTTACGCTGCGGGAGATACTTATAAACCAGAAGATGAGGTGGTGTATAAGTTTACGGTGACCAACACCGAACCTGTATGGCGTGATGAGGCCGCGATTCAAGACATCATCTCTAATGTTCGTGTTGAAGTTATTGGTGACACAACGAAATCGGCATTTTCAGAATCTGAAATCAGCCACGTTTTTACCTCTGTTGGTACCAGTGGCACGCAAGACACCTACATCGAACCATACGATGCCACCGATGATCTGGATTTGGTGGTCGATATTGCGCCTGAAGAAGTGATCGAATTTACCGTAAAGGGGAAAGTTCGCGCTGATGCTGTCGGTGATATCGATGGAAACACCGCAAAAGCCGGAAACCAGAGTGACACAACGGAAACCATTCCTCCTGTCGCACCTGTTTTAGATTTCCAAAAACTGGTGCTGAACACGACCGCCGACAGCAGTACGTGTACGTTCCCATCTTCGACGGGCACTGATTGTCACTACAATCCGAATGGCCAGATCCAGTATCAAGTCTCAGTCACCAACGTAGGTGAAAGTACCACTAATGGTGCCACCATTGTGGATGAACTGGACAAGATTAACACGTCTGATGGCAAACCAGCTTTTACGGATTACAGCGTGGCGATTGTTAGTGCACCAACGTCAGACCGCTTCTCCATCAATGGTCAATATCAAGGCAATGTACCCTTAAACGCAGCATTCGATCTGATGCCAGGCGATACCGTTGTCTTTGAAATTGATGGCACGGTTGCGGCGGATGCAACAGGCGCAATAACTAACGTCGCTAAAGTTGCAGGCGTGGACAGTAATGCTGTCGTGCTTGATCCGGGAACTTCGAATCTGCTGGCGCAAAAGTCAACGGACACTCCGACGTACACGCCGGGCTCGGAAGTGCGCTATCAGATGCGAATTCGCAACGTAACCACCAATAATGAGCTGGTGGATGTGCGCGATACCATTAGTAGCTATTTGGTGGAGACCGCAGACGGCACTGAAAAAGTCGCACTGAAAGATTGGAGTGTAAGCGCGAGCGTTATCTCTGACGGTAACCCGGCGTACACCGACATCAACAACTTAAATCTCATTGCGGATAATACCGACATCGACACCACCATTCAGATGGGTGGCAAAGCGCCAGATGACACCTATACCGAGGTTCTCATTGAGGTGGTAGGGCACGTGCGTGACGACGCGGTTGGCGAGTTTACCAACCAGTTGCAAGGGAAGTTAAGCAGTGGCTCGCGCTATGTGACGTATAACTTACGCGAAAAAGTGATCGTTCCTGAACCGGGCAATTTGGCCGTCACGAAAATCACTACCGATCCAGCGGCTATCTACCATCCGGGCGACATTATTGGTTACGACATCGAGGTGAAAAACACTGGCAGCGGCTATGCAACTGACGTATTGATTGCGGATTTGTGGAAAACCATTCGTACTGAAAAAGCAGGTTCTGCCTTGCCTGTTCGTGCCTTTGAGGGGTGGTCGGATGTCAGCGTTAGCGTAGATGGAACGGATCCGAGCTTAACTCAAGCTGTGTCGGGCTCAGAAGTAACGGGCGATAACGGTTATCAAGTTCGTTACAACATTCACCCTGCTCATAGCGTCAAGCTGCATGTAGAAGGCGTGGTCAAAGCCGATCTGGTTGGTGATATCACAAACGTGGTCGAAGTCAGTGACGCGACGAGTAAACAAGCCGCGCAAGCGACGTATGTTGCAGCTGCCGCAGATTTGAATGTGACAAAAATCGTCGATAAAACTCAGTATGAGTCTGGCGATACGCTGACGTATACGATTCAAATTGAAAACACCACAGCAAACTGGGCGAATGATGTCCAAGTTAAAGACTTCGTAAACAAAATTACGGCGGCCAGCGTGACTGGTGCGGACGTGATTGCGTTTGAGTCTGGGACTATTTACATGAATGCCGAGTCTTTGAACGGAGCCACTAAGTTCCCCGCAGCCAATGACGAGTTCATTGATGGCAGTATTGATATTGCGCCTAATGATGTGGTGACCATCACCGTAGAAGGTGAGCTTAACTCGCAAGTCGTTGGCGAGGTGACCAATACCGTTGATGTTACCTACAACGGCACCACAAAAACGGCAGAAGCGACCAGCACGGCCAAGATCCCCGATCTAACGTTTACGAAAACGCCGATGGTGGAGCATTACAGCCCAAACAAAGCGTCGGGTTACATTCTTAAAATTGTCAATGAAGGCAACAACTACGCGAACGATATCAATTTGAAAGATGCCATTGGCGCGTTAACTGTCGATACGATTGATGGTTCAACCAACCAAGCATTTTTGCAATGGGCCGTTCAATATGTAGCGGGCAGTGCATTAACTACGGTCGATGCGAACTCTCTGGTGGTGGATAAAGATATTGACTACAACATCGACCTAGCACCAAATGACAGCATTACGTTGTACGTGATTGGTTTAGTGAATGCACAAGCAACTGGTGACATCGTTAACCAAGCCACACTCAACTACAACGGCAAAGATATTCTCGCAACTGCAACGCTAAAACCTTATCCGGGCGATGTCGTTATCGAAAAGTCCGCTGACGAACGATATTACCAGCCGGGAGAGTTCTCGACATTCCGAGTCAAGGTCACGAACAATGGTTCTGGTTTTGCTGCGGATGTCAAAGTGGAGGATTTGATTTCTTCATTAGAGGTTGAAACGTCTGGTGGCGCAATGGAAGCGGCATTCAACGATTGGACTATCGTGACCAGCAAAGGTGACCTTCGCACCAATATCGAGACCTTACCGGGACCAAATTCGGACATCGCGACCAATCTCGATATTGCTCCAGGAGATACGGTTGAATTTGCTATTACAGGCACAGTGAACAGCCGAGCGGTTGCCAACATTATTAACACAGCAACGGCTGAGTTTGCAGGTGCAACGACAGAAGCAACCGCAATCTTAGAAACGCTGCCTGAAGAAGTGTGGATTGAGAAAACAGCCGAATCTCCAATGTATATTCCGGGAGAAGATGCGGTATTCCACGTTCGCGTTTACAACGGCACTGATGGTTTCGATAACGACATCGCGTTAGAAGATATTTTGTCGGGCATTAAAGTCACCAACATCTATGGCGTGAGTGATCGTGCTTTCGAGAGTTGGACGATTGAAACGACGAACAGCGACAGCCGCACCACTATTACCCCGATGCCTGTCGATAATCAGGATATCCGTTCGATGATCGATATAGCACCGCATGACATTGTGGAGTTCACGATCACCGCGAAGACTAACCCGTTAGCCGCGAGTGATATCACCAACACGGCAACGGCGGATCTCAACGGTACGCAGCAGCATTCAAGTGCCACTGTTCAGCCTCAATCTCAGGGGATCTCGATTGAGAAAACCGCAGACACCCAATATTACGTTCCGGGTGCAGAAGCGACGTTCCGCGTCAAAGTGAAGAATGAAGGCACAGTCCCAGCGACAGATGTGGCTGTAAAAGACGCCATTAGTAATCTTGAAGTCGTGCGTCTTGATGGTACGTCGGTAAAAGCGTTCGACTCTTGGCGCATTGAGGTGAATAAAGCGAATGCGGAAACCGAGATCACCAACATGCCGGGCGTGAATTCCGACATCGATTCAACGCTAACGATTGCTGCGAATGATGAAGTGGAGTTTGTGATTACAGGCCTTGTGAACCAATACGCTACTGGCGAAATTGAGAATACCGCCAGCGCCACATTCCGTGGTGAAACGCAAGATTCAACAGCGACACTGCTGGCGATGCCGGAGTCGGTCAAACTTGAAAAAACCGTTGACGATGAGTTCTACCGTCCGGGAGAGAGTGTTACTTACCACGTGGTGTTAACGAATGAATCGGGTTCATTTACTGAAGAGATGGTACTGAAAGATCTGATCTCAGAACTCAAGGTCAACACCATCAACGACACTCAAGCTGAAGCATTTACCAGTTGGCGTATGACCAGTTCATACAACGATGAACGAACCATCGTTCTGCCGCAAATTCAGGGCGACAACCTGGATGTAAATAGTCGCGTGATTCTTGCGCCAAACGACACGTTAGATATTGAGATTACCGGAGTGGTCAATGCAGACGCGATGGGCGAAATCACCAACCACGCTTACGCATACGACAAATCGGAAAGCGATGTTTTGGCAGAAGATGTCGCCATTATCAAACCGCAACCGATCATCTTATCGGTGACCAAAGTAGCCGATAAAGCCGAATACACCAATGATGACGATGAAATCACGTTCACGATGACGGCGGTTAACCGTGGCTCTGGTGATGCAGAGAGCGTGAACTTGTTGGACGAAATCGACAAATTGATTGGTAGCAACGGTAATGCGTTGTTCACGACATGGAAAGCGACCATCACAGAGCTGAAATCTGGTGTTGTGGTTTCTGTGGATTCAGATAACAACGTCAATTCCAACCATACCTTGAAAGCGTACCAAGGCAACGAGTTTGAAATCGTTGTGATAGGTGAGATCAATCAAGGCATTGATGACAACTTTACCAACGTCTTCAAGGCAGCAGCATCAACAGGCGAAACGGCATCTGCGAATGTCACGATCAAAGTGAAAAAGCAGGCTTACAACGAAGGCATGCTGAAAGTCACTAAAGTGGCAAGCAAATCGGAAGCCAGTGTCGGTGAAGTCGTTGAATACGAAGTGGTGATCACCAACGAAAACGACAACCCATTCTCAGGTGTGCGTCTGGTCGACCGTTATCCTGGTGGCTTTGCTTACATTCCTGATTCTACCGAGATGGTAAATAGCGGCCCTGATGGCGTATTTGATACCTCAGACGATATTCAAATCACGGTCGAGCCGACCAAGACAAACCAGCTGTTCTTCGATGTTGGTGACATGAATATCTATGGTAAAGGCGATTCTCAAACTGCGGATGCTGTGCGCATTCGTTACCTAATGCGCGTCAGTGTCGGTGCTACCTTTGGTGTCTACACCAACACTGCATGGGCAGAAGCGCCACCAGCTGAAAGCTTCTCGGCACAGAACACCAGCACTAACTACGTGGTGAAATCGAACCTAGCGAGCGCAACCGTCGAAGTGATGCCAGACAAAGTATTCGATACCGCTTCTATCATCGGTAAGGTGTTCGAAGACCACAATGGTGATGGTTTCCAAGCAGATGCAACCGCGGACGATGTTCTCATCGACATTGACCTTGCGCTAGGTGATTACGTTCCGAACTCGACCTTCATTATCCAAGATGGCGTAGAAACTCAGCTCAAAGATGTGACGGGTAAACAGCAAGGTCAACCTGTAGTGATGTCGAGAATGGATAAAGGCTACGAAGTGGATGAGCTATATGGCTTGTCTCGTAACCGAACGCTTAAGCAGATCAACCAAGTGGCGTTCCAATTCAAAACACGCACTCGCCAAGGCTTCTCATTCAAGGTGACCACCGATAACGGCACGCACATCGAGTTCGACCAACAAGGCAATGCGATTACCAAGCATAAAGGTGATAAGCAAAAAGGCCTGTCGGCAGAGAACATCGATGTAGAGAGAAACCTTTATCGCGACGGGGATGAGTACCTTTGGGAGATCGTCGTTGAGAACAAAGGGCTTTATGAAGACGGTATTCCGGGTGTTCGACTGCTTACCGTCGAAGGCATCATTATCGAGACCGACCAATATGGTCGATACCATGTTCCAGATCAGTGGGTGTTGAATAAGAAAGGGAAGCAGTTCTTGGTCAAAGTCGACACAGACTCGCTACCAACGGGTATGAAAGTGATCAGTGAAAACCCGAAAGTACAACGAATCACACCAAACAAACTGACGAAATTTAACTTCAGTATTCAAAGCAGTGGGGATGATTAACCGTTCGTAACTTACACGTTGGCTGGGCTTGTTCTCAGCCATTGACTGCCACGGTTAAGCAAGAAAATTATGATTAGATTTAGACAATCAAAACTGACGATATGTATCGCGGCGGCGTTGCCGATCCTATCGTACGCAAAAGACACCAGCCAGTTAGAAAAGCTGGGCAGTGACTCACTGGGTATTGAAGTTAACACGCATGAACAAACCGACAATTCTCGTATTTATCTGGAACAAGGTGCGATTTGGGTTAGCCGTGACATCATGCGCTTTGACCCGGTGCTGGATCTGAGCATCAGCAGCAATGTGGAAGTCAGAAACGGCAAACCTCTGCAAGAGATGAGTTTTGCTATCACCACCAACTTCAGCTACTACGTGGATCATTACCAATTAGAAGTGTATCGCGGTGGCGATCGTGGTTTGGTGTCTCCGCTGGCGGTGGTGGAAGGTCAGCAATTTGCCAACGATTTCAACATCGTTTGGGATGGCAAGACCGCTCAAGACTACCAATTTGAATCCAACACGCAGCTTCTGTTTCGCTTAAAAGCGTTTGATAAAGACGGCAACATGGACGTGACAAGTGTCGGTGTGATCGATCTTGTTGAACCCGATTCTGAAGTCGACATCGACAAGAATGATGGTGAAGAAGATCAAAGCCGTAAGCTTGGCAAAGCTCAGTTGATGCGCCACAACATTCCTACCTCGGCTGGTCTGGCAAGGTTTATGGGGACGGGACTAAAAGGTGTCGACAAGGTGGTGATTGGTGAAGATGAATTTGACGTAGAAGAGGGCGAGCTTTACGCCGAACAATACTTGCCAGCCGACGCCTATCTATTCCCAACTCGTGTGGTATTTGATAGCGGTGAAGAGCGACGTTACCAACTGTACGTGCGTATTCCGGATGAATATTGGGTACAAGCGGGTTTGGCGGACTTCTACATTGGTAAAAACAAAGTCACAGGTAATTCGGCAGCATTGGCGGTTGATGACCAATATCAAGATGATATCTACAACCAAGGTCGCTTAGCGTATTTTGGCCAAGGTAAGTTTGGTGACAAACTTCGAATCACCACCCACTTTGATACCAAAGAGAGTGACGTGCGAGACATGTTTAAGCACCCGTTTGCCTCTGATTCATCCAGCGTATTCGACATTCTCGAAGACGACGATGAAATGTATTACGGCAACTACGGTGACAGCTCGAACATCTACAAAGTGGTCAACACCAAAGGCAAAGTGTATCTCAACGTTGAATACGACAAATCCAACGTTTTGTGGGGGAACTACAACACAGGTATAACTGGTACTGACAACAACGATTACAACCGCAGCCTATATGGTTTCAAAGGTGACTATCGCACACGTTCTACCACGAAGTTCGGTGAAGATCGTCTTAACATCGTAGGCTTTGCCGCCGAATCGGATTCGCTGTTTGCGCACGATGAATTTTTAGGTACTGGCGGTTCGCTGTACTTCTTACGCCATGGCGAAGTTGTACCGGGCAGCGACAAAGTGATGGTTAAGGTGGTCGACCCAAACAGCGGCATCACCTTGCAAGAACTGCCGTTGCAGTCGGGACGTGACTATGAAGTCGACCCATACCAAGGCCGAATTATTCTAACCAAACCGCTAAACAACATCATTTCTGACAACTTTGGCTCGGTCATTAACGACTCCCCAGCTGACGGTTATGACAACTATCTTGCTGTTGATTATGAATACGTGCCTCAAGGCAGTGAAGCGCTCGGTGCAATGACCGCTGGTGGACGCGTCAAAGGTTGGGTAAACGACTACATCGGTGTAGGTGCAAACTATCAAACCGAGGAAAAAGATAACCAAGACTACGAAGCGTACGGCACAGACTTAACGCTACGAGCATCAGAAGGCACCTATTTGAAAGCAGAGTTCGGCCACAGTAAAGGTCGTCAAACCGATTCTAACTATGTCTCTTTCGATGGCGGTTTAACCTTTACGCCTATTGGTGGCAGTGCGGATGATCGTGAAGGTGACTCTTATCAAGTGAAAGGGGTGATGAACCTCTACGATATCGCCCCGAGCGTGTTTTCTGCTGTGGGTAACGATGTGAAAGCTTGGTACAAATCTAAAGATGCAGGTTACAGCTACGCAAGCCAAGATGACGATTTAGAACAAGAATCTTATGGTACGGAAATCCGTCTTCAAGCAACGGATCGTGTTGCGGTGAAAACTCGATTTACCTCGATGGAAGAGCGTGAGTCCGACGGCACACTAAGAACGGATTCTCAACAGGCAGAACTGGAAACTCAGGTCAAAGTGACCAAACACATCAAGATTTCCGCAGCAGGTAAACAAGTCGAAGAGTTAAACAACGAAGACGAAAAAGGCAAAGGCACCTTAGCGGGCCTGCGTGCCGATTACATTTGGGATAGCGACAACAATGTTTACATCAAAGGGCAAAAAACCGTTGGAAAAACAGATGAGTACGATGAGAACGACAGCGTCACTATTGGTGGTGAAACGCGTATTTTAGAAGACTTCGTCGTCGGCGCAGAATACACCACGGGCGATCGTGGCGATGCGGCTGAAGCCAGCGTGACTTATGATGTGACGGAAGACTACAGCACTTACTTAACCTATGTCGATGACAGCTACGAAGGCAAAAACAACGTGATTGTCGGCCAACGTGCAGATCTGACTTCAACGGTCGATTTCTACCAAGAAAACCAATTTGTGGATGAAGACAACGGTAAAGGTCGCATCGATTCATTCGGCTTTGGCTACGACATGAACGACGACATCGACATGGGTATCGGCTATCAGAAAGGCGAAATCGAGGATAATCAAAACATCACCACCGAGCGCCAAGCGGTGAGTGTAAGCACCTCGATTGATGTCGATGATGTGTTGTTCAAGAACAAAGTGGAATATCGTGTCGATAAGACAGATGACTCTGCTGACCCAGACAAAAAACGCATTGACCAATGGGTGACGACCAACCGTTACACCCATCATATGACGGAAGAGTACACCTTATTCGGTAAGTTCAATTACTCACGCTCAGTAAGCAAATCGAGCGACAAAATGTTGGCTCGTTTTATTGAGTCGACCGCTGGATTGGCGTATCGCCCAATTTACAACGATCGTTTGAATTTGTTGTCGCGCTACACCTACTTAGTGGACTTCGACCAACTCAATCGCGATGTGGATTACAAAGATGAAGAAAGCCATATCATTGAAGTGGAAGGCATCTATTCACTTGATGCCAACTGGGATTTAGGCGCGAAATACGCATTCAAAAACAAGCATGAACTTTTCACTCGTCAATCGGGTGAAGACATTCCGGTTGACAGCAAAATCTCATTGTACGGCTTAAGTGCTTCTTACCGAGTGATGAAAGAGTGGGACGTGACAGGCGAGTACCATTGGAAGACCGATTCGACCTACGATGAGTTAGAGCAAGGTGCGCTGATTTCAGTGAACAAACATCTTGGCGACAACTTCAAAGTCGGCGTCGGCTATAACTTCTCAGGCTTTGACAGCAACCTTGCGAATGATGATGACTACGACGCATCAGGCGTGTTCATTAACCTAGTTGGTAAGTTATAAGAGGGTCACATGAAAACGACGATTCGCTTGTTGAGCGGCATTATGATTGGTGCATTGTTAGCAGGTTGCGCTACCGAGACTTACGTGAGCCAAGAAAACCGAGAGAAATTCTCCGATGTGAATGTCTCTAAATTTCTTATTAGTGAGTGCTTAGCGCCGCAGCGAGAAATTCATATTGCCGTTGCAGAGCACTTTGATTTCGACAAATTCAATATCCGTGAAGCAGATGCGACAAGTCTGGATGCGTTTATTCGCGATATTCAAGGTTTAAGCGGACGCATTACCATTGTCGGTCACACTGATTACAAAGGTTCAAACGAGTACAACGACGCGCTTTCTCTACGCCGAGCACAATCCGTTGCGGCGTACCTCAAGCAGCAGCTTGATCCCACTTTTTATGATTGGGAGATCAAGCACTTTGGCGAGACTCAACCGCTTACGCTCGATACTGCAGAGCAAGCGCGAGCCGAAAACCGCCGAGCGTACGTCATGTTTGAGGAGGCGCAAAAATACGATGAGATGCCATTCTGCGAACCTCCAAAGCCAGAGCGTAAGGTTTATATGACCATGACGCCACACTTTGACTTTGATCAGTCAGAGTTGAAAGCTGAAGATCTCACTCAGCTCGATGATTTCATTGAACAGTTACAAGGGTTAGAAGGCAGCATTTTGGTTGCAGGACACACTGATCAAGTCGGCTCGCTTTCTTACAATGAAAAATTGGCAGAGCGACGAGCTCAAACTGTGGTCGAATATCTCAAGACCAAACTTGATGCGTCGCGGCTTGTTTGGGAGGTCAAAGCGTTTGGTGAACTGCAACCGGTCATAAATCAAACGACTTCGGAAGCAAACGCACTGAATCGACGTGCCTTTATCGTATTTAAAGAGAGTGGACACGGACAACTGACAGAATAATTTGTTATGGTTACCCATTACTATTCGAAAGATAATAAGTCTGTAACAAGGGAGCTGGGTAATGGAGAAAGTGCAGTTGGTCGTCGATTTTCTTCTCACGCACAAAATGCTGTTTACCACATTAATTTTGTTTTTTATGTGGTTGGTACGTCGTTCAATTTTGTCGATGATTCGCGGTGATCATGCCTTTTTAACCGAAGATCAACGCAGTTGGATGTCGAGAACCAAAAACGGTACGTTTGCCTTCACATTGCTGATCCTGTTTATTCTCTGGCAATCAGAAATCAGTGAGTTTGCGCTCAGTGTTACAGCGATTGCGGTCGCTATTGTGGTGGCATCGAAAGAGATCATTTTGTGTTTTACAGGCTCGATTCAACGTGCGAGTTCGCGCTCGTTTCGAGTGGGTGATTGGATTGAAGTGGGGAAGTTGTGTGGCGAGGTGATCGAACACAACATGATGGCGACGGTGATTCAAGAGATCGATTTGCATCACGGGCAATACCATTACACGGGTAAAACCGCGACGTTGCCTAATAGTATGTTTTTCACCTATCCGGTTAAAAACCTCAACTTCATGAAGCGTTATGTTTACCATAATTTCACTATTGTGGTGAAAGACTTCGTCAACCTGTATCCGCTGCTGACACCGTTAACGGACAAAATTGATGAGCATTGCAGTTACTTTAGTGATGTGGCTCATCGTTACAATGCCATGATCGAGAAGCATGCTGGCGTTGATCTGCCGGGTGCAGAGCCGCACATCCACATTTCAAGTCATATTAATGGTGAGCAGATTGTGCATGTGATGATCTTCTGCCCGACAGATAAGGCGAACCATTTAGAACATTTGATTCGTCAGGACTTTATGGAGCTTTACGAGCAGCGTTTTCCTGCTTCGAATGATGAATCGAACGACGCTGGATTCAACTAACTCGCATTAAAAAGAAACCCGCTGCTTCGGAGTAAACTCCCAAAGAGCGGGGTTCTTTTTTCGCTTATCTTTACGCCAAGTTATCGGAACTTGCTTTTGAGCATCAGAAACAAGAAGTAGGTACTACCGATAATCGCGACTAACGTACCTGCTGCAATTTGGCTCGGGTAAATGGCGATTTGCCCTAACCAATCCGCCCAAACCATAAGCGTTGCACCAATCAAACTGCCAACGAATAATTGTTCTTTGACCTTTCTTGCTCCTAGCATCATCGCCATGTGTGGTGCGACCAAACCAACAAAGGAAACGGGGCCGACCGTCGCCGTTGAAAAGGCACACAGCAGAGCAACGATAACAAGCAAAATCGTGTTTGCAGATGATGGATTCAGCCCGCGCGCGTTAGAAAACGCTCGACCAATAGAAATCAGTGTTAGCCAACGTGACAACGCAAACACAATCGCTAAAAGCACCAACACGGCGATAAGCAACATCAATGCACTTGTGCTGGTGACGCGATACGTTGAGCCCGTGAGCCAGAGCAAAATCTTGTAACTTTCCCCAGAGCCTTGCGCCAACGCAAACTGCACGAGAGCTTGTAATAGGGCGCTAAGGGCAATACCCGAGAGTACAAAATTAGAAGGGTTAAAGTGGCTGCGTTTCCCGATAATGAGCAGCAGCATCAATACGGTCAGACTGCCCAGAAAAGCGACGCCCCAGTTAAATGCGGCGAGTACAGAGCCAACCATCACACCAGTGATGATAATGGCAAAGGTTGCGCCGGATGACACACCGAGAATGTCTGGGCTCGCGAGTGGGTTGTAAACGATGCGCTGCAAAATGATCCCGGCAATGGAAAGGGCAACGCCTACTGAAATCGCACTGATCATGCGTGGCCACCGCAGTTGCCATTGGAACTCGCCAGGAATCGCAAACTCAATACCACTGATACCGTGCGTAACAAATGAGTACGCCAGAATGCCGATGATTCCCATTACTGCAATGCCCCAAACTGCTGCGTTCGATAGGGCCGTTTTTCCTTGGCTCATCGACAAGTTCAGCTGATCCGTAGCTGTCAGTTTCTTGCGAGTAAACCAGATCAACGCAGGTGCACCAATGGCCGCCGCCGCCACACCGCTTGGGATGGTTTCTTCTAACAACAAACTGAGATAAATCGCCGCAGAATCGGTGATAAGCAGCAACGCAGCGCCAAGCAACATGCTGCTGATGAGTTCATCGCGTGGCGTTCTCGCTCCCATTGCGCGGGCGATGTTTGGTGTTAACAAGCCGATAAAACTGATGATACCAACCGCAGTGATTGAGGCTGATACTAGCCAAATACCCATCACCATTAACGCCCCAAACGCGGGTAATACCGCTAAGCCTCGGGCTGCTGCGCCTTCTTGTCCCAGTTTCATTAGGGTCAGAATGCGTGGTGCGACAATCAAAATGACGATTGCGACAGTAGAACGTGGCAGCAACCATTCAAACCAATCCCAACTGTATTGTGAAAGGTCGCCCGCTCCCCACATAAAGATGTTTTGAGCAAACTGTGCATTGAGAATAATTAGAGCTGTCGCGATGGAGCCAAGCAAAATGTTGATGACCATACCGGAGACCACTAAGGGTAACCCCGTCATATTGCGCACACCAGCGATCGAAATGATCAAACCAAACGCGACCAAAGCACCTGCCATTGCAGCGAAAGCGGAATAGTCGGCCACCCAGTCAACAAACCAAATGTTAACGATGACCAGCGCAAGCCAAGCACCGGAAGAGGTGCCCAAGGTCAGCGGTGAGGTGAGGTTGTTTTGCGTTAACTGCTGCATCAAACTGCCAGTCAGCCCGAGCATTGCACCAACCAATAATGTGATGCTCAATCGAGGTAACTGAGACTGCATAAAGAAAACATCACGAAATTCGCTGGCGCTTTCTGGTTGAGTGAACAACTGCCATTGTTCACTCAACGACAAGCTCGTATCAATTTGTAAGCTCAATAGGCTAAGCAACGCAATCAGCGCGGCATAGCCAATGTACGGTTTCGTTCTCATTGTTTTGGTGCCAGTTCAATTAAGCTGTCGGTAATGGCTTCTGCCATGTATTGCAAAGACATCGCGCCGCCGTAGGCCCACACCGCTCTTACCGAATTTACGCGCTGTTTTTTCACGAATGGCATCGCTTGCCAAAGTGGTGAGCTGTTCAACTTACTCTCTTGCGGGAAAGGCTGCACGTAAAGTACGTAGCTTTGTTCAAGGTTTTGTAAGCGGTTGATGCGATCTTGTTTGATGCCCCAAGCGCGCGCAGAGACTTGGATAGGGTTGGTTAACCCAAGCTGCTCAACCACATAGTCAGTGGTCGAATTTTCCGTTGATAGCAGAACAGAATTGGGTGTCGAGAAGCGCATCACCAACACGTCTAATGGGGCAGAATAATGCTGACGAATCTTGTCACGCAGTTGTTTGAATGAGTCATTGAGTTTTGCCAGTTTTTGTTCCGCTAACTCTTGTTTATCAAACAGCGTACCTAGCGTACGAAAATGCTTGATTGCGGTTTGAGCCGCGGCTTCGTTTTGCGAAAAATTCGGCAAATACACCACCGGCGCGATTTGTCTGAGCAGGGGAATCAAATCTTGCTGGGGAGAAGCTGCTAGGATCACGTCGGGTTTCAAACTCGCGATTTTCTCTAAATTAGGTTCGGCGCGAGTGCCGATATCCTCAATGGATTCTGGTGCGTAAGGATTCACTACCCACTGGCGATAACCCGGCAAGTTAGGCGCAGCAATGGGCTCGATGTCCAACGCGAGCACTTGCTCCAAAATGTCCCAGTTGAGAACCACGACGCGTTGCGGCACTTGCTCAAAAGTCACCGCTCCGTACGCATCATGAACGGTAATGTCTGCGTTCGCTCGTGCAATCATCACTGTGAAAAGTAGAGTCGTGCAGCTTAGTTGTTTGAGAAATCGAACCATCATGCACATACCACCGCCACCTTCTGGCTAGCAAGTGTTTCCGCGGGCGTTGGATGGTCAATGAGCTTAATTGGTGATTCGTAAAGTGCAGACAAACGCGCTTCATCAAGCAGCATTTCGGCGTTGCCTTCAAAGGCAATTTGACCTTTTTTGAGCGCAACTATGTGGGTTGCGTAGCGCAATGCTAAGTTCAAATCATGCAGGATCACGATAATGCCTACGTTCTCGGTTCGATTCAGCTCTGCCAGTAGCGCCATCAGTTGAAATTGATGGTGAACATCGAGCGCGGAGGTCGGTTCATCTAGGATCAAAATCGGTGATTGTTGAGCCAACAGCATAGACACCCAAGCGCGTTGGCGCTCACCGCCCGATAAATCGTCCGCTAATGCTTGAGCAAACGGAGCTACGCCAGTGCGAGCCATGGCTTCAGCGATAATCTGTTTGTCTTCAGGTTTCCAACGACCAAGTGCGCCACGCCACGGAAAGCGGCCTAAGCGCACTAGCTCTTCTACCGTTAAACCAGCCGAGGAGGGCAGCTTTTGTGGCAAATAGGCTATCTGCTTTGCCAGCTCTTTGGTTTTGAGTGATGAAAGGGAAGTGTCGTTTAATGCTACCGTGCCTTTATCTGGTGACATTTGACCAGAAAGCAGGTTTACCAGTGTCGATTTGCCTGAACCGTTATGGCCCAAAACGACAGTTAGTTCATTCGTTGGGATGTTAAGTTGGTCGATGCCGAGGATCTGACGTCCACCTCGAACGATCTCAATATTAGACAGTTGAAACATGGATGGCTCTCAGGAGAAAACTCCCCTCAAGAGAGGGGAGTAGAAAGTTCAATTACCAGCGGTAGTTTGCGTTTAGCATGACAGAGCGAGACTGGCCGTAGTAACACCAGTAATCGCAACCTGATAAAAATTCTTTATCCAGAATGTTGTTCACGTTTAGCTGTGCTTGCCACTGTGAAGTGATGTCGTAAGTGACCGACGCATCCCAAAGAGTCACTGAAGGAACGGTTAGGTTCGAGCTCTTAGGGTTATCTTTAGACTCGCCCACATAACGAACACCAGTACCGATGTTTAGGCCTGGAATTAGGCTGTACGCGCTGTAGTCTACCCATGCCGAAGCTTGGTGTTCAGGAATAAGCGCGGCTTGTTTTTTGCCTTTGCCAAAGCTTTCGTCTGTTTTTGCTTTGGTGTAGGTGTAGCTTGCCATCAGTTTTAGATCGTCGGTTAGCTGCGCCGTGCTTTCAAGCTCAATACCTTGAGAAGTCACTTCACCGGTTTGTGTCGCGATCCATGTTGATGGGTTGGTCACCAACGCGTTCTTTTGCGTAATGTCGAACCATGCCAGGTTGATAAAGCCATCCATAAAGCTTGGCTCATACTTCACACCCACTTCTACTTGCTCGCCTTCTAGCGGTTTGTAAAGTTCATTGGTTGCCGCATCAATGGTGCTGATCACTTCAAACGACTGAGAGTAGTTTGCGTAAGGTGACAAACCATTGTTTGCAAGGAACATCACACCCGCGCTGAGAGACAACTGACCATCATCACGAGATTCGTTTTGATCAACGCCTGCGCCTTTGCCAGCGTTTTCTGTTTTTACCCAGTCGTAACGAGCCCCCACGTTACCAATCCATTGTTCATGCAGTTTCAATTGGTATTGCGAGTAGACACTTGCTTGAGATTTCTCAATCTCACGTTTCACGTTCTTTGAAGGATCAAGTGGATTGAAGTTACCGTAAACTGGGTTCCACGGGTTGATGGTGCCAAACGCGTAGTTGTCCTGTTCGTCGCCATCGGTTTTGTGGAATTGCAGATCCATACCGACGAGCACTGTGTGTTCTGCGTTATCTGTCATCCAGTTGCCGACAGCATTGTTATCGAACGTGATGCTCTGGTTTTTGCCGTCACGGAATACGATGCCTTGCGTTAATTCTTCTTTCGCCGGATCGTTGTTTGAGAATGCGTAAGAGCTGCGCAAGTACAACTCATTCGAACCGTAGTTGAGGTTTTGCGAGAATGACCACGTGTCATTGATGTCGTGCTCTAGCAAGTAACCTAGAGAGAACTGTGTGCGTTCGTATTTATCGTAGTTTGGCTGACCAAGGTTAGTCGAAGGATCGATTTTGCCAAAGTTAGAACCAATCAGAGTACCTGCCGCTGGGAAAAATGGGTTGGTTGGCACACCGTCATCACGAAGGTAAGTAGCCAAAACGGTCAGCATTGTGCGGTCAGAAATGTCGAACTCGACGCTTGGCGCTAGATAAAAACGCTCGTTGTTGGTGCCGTCCAGTTCGCCATCTTGGCTTGTCATCAGGCCAACCAAACGGTAGCGGATTGTGCCATCGTCGTTTGCTTCATCAGCAATGTCAAAACCCACAGACTGGTGTTGGTTGTTGCCCACTTCGACTTTTACTTCGCCTTGAGGCGTAAACGTTGGCTTTTTCTGTACTGCATTCACGATACCGCCTGGTGCCGATTCACCAAACAGAATAGCTGATGGGCCTTTAACTACTTCCACACTTTCTAGACCGTAAGGTTCGACCAACCATGTGTAGTAACCGTCGCGGAATAGGCGGTTGCCGTTTAGGTAAGTCGCAGCATCAAAACCGCGAACTTTGAACCAATCGGTGTCGTTGTCGGCGCCATAAGGCTGAGCGGTTACGCCAGATGTGTAGCGTAATGCTTCGTCCAATTTTTGCGGTGCACGAACGCGAAGTTCGTCTTCAGAGATAATAGAAACGCTGCGTGGTGTTTCTGCCGCTGGTGTTTCTACTTTTAACGCTTGTGCTGTGACGGTGATGGTTTCCATTGCGGTAACGTCATCTTGTGCGTTCGCCGAAAGCGCAACCACTGCTACTGTAGGCGCAATCGCACAAACCATTGCTTTACGGATCGCAACGGTCAGTAAGTTATTTTTCGTCATAAATACATTTCCGATAATTATATTTAACAAGAAGCTTAATTGTAATTATTATCATTTGAACTTTTGTTTCGGTATTTTACTGACTTTCGTATCAAAAGATAGTAAAACGTCCGCAAATTTATTCGCGGTAACCAAAGTAGTTGTTATGTTTAATTGGTTTGAAAAACTGACCCAACCCTTTCCCCAGATGGAAACCGAAAAGCCACCGAAGACGCTTTTTGGCTTCTGTCGCTTTTACACTCGTGGCTTTGAAGCCCCTTTACTTGTCATGGCGATATTCAGTGCATTGATTGCGGTGACGGAAGTGACGCTCTTACGTTACATGGGCGAATTGGTGGATATTCTTGCCAACCAAGACCGTGCAACATTCTGGGCGGATCAAGGCGATCGCATGATGATGATGGTGTTGCTTGTTGTCGTTGTGATGCCGTGTTTAGGCTTTGTGCACTCGATGGTGATGCACCAAACGTTATTGGGTAATTACCCGATGTCTATCCGTTGGTTGATTCATCGTTACTTGCTGAAACAAGCCGTTGGCTTTTTCCAACGAGACTTTGCAGGCCGAGTCGCGACCAAAGTGATGCAAAGCGCGTTAGCGGTACGAGAAACAGTGATGAAGCTGGTGGATGTACTGGTTTACATCAGCGTTTATTTTCTGTCGATGATTTGGATGATGGGCGAAGCAGATGGCTTGTTGATGCTGCCGATTGTGGTCTGGTTAGGCATTTATGTTCTGATTCAGTTCTACTTTATCCCACGAATGAAGCAGGTTGCGACAGATCAAGCGGACGCTCGCTCGGTTATGACTGGACGCATTGTGGATTCTTACACCAACATTTCTACCGTGAAATTGTTCGCGCACTCGCAACGAGAGTTGGAATACGCAGAAAGCAGCATGAAGCAGTTTTTGGTGACGGTTTACCGCCAAATGCGCATGGTGACTTGTTTGCTGTTCAGTGTCGATGCCATCAACTATTTATTGCTTCTGTCTATCAGTGCTATCTCCGTTTACCTCTGGTTAGACGAAGCCGTGACGATTGGTGCCATTGCGATTGCCATCAGTATTGCGTTGCGTGTGCAAGGTATGTCGAAGTGGATCATGTGGGAAGTTAGCGCGCTGTTTGAAAACATTGGCACGGTAGTGGACGGCATCAATACGATTTCAAACGACGTTGAAGTGAAAGACGTGCCAAATGCCAAGCCTCTGCAAATCTCGCAAGGTGAGATCTGTTTCGACAACGTAGGTTTTAACTACAGTGACGAAAAGGCGGTATTTGAGAACTTGAACCTGACCATCAAACCGGGCGAAAAAGTCGGTATTGTCGGTCGCTCTGGGGCAGGTAAATCCACGTTGGTTAACCTGTTGCTGCGTTTTTACGATGTGAATACGGGTAAGATTTGTATTGATGGGCAGGACATTTCGCAAGTCGAACAAGAGTCGCTGCGTCAACATATCGGTATGATCACGCAGGACACTTCTTTGCTACATCGCTCAATTAAAGAGAACATTCTTTACGGTGATCCAAGCGCTTCAATGGAGGCTGTGATTAACGCCGCTGAAAAAGCACACGCGCATGACTTCATCCAAACGTTGAAAGATGAACAAGGCAATGCCGGCTACGATGTTGAAGTGGGTGAACGCGGTGTGAAGCTGTCTGGTGGTCAGCGTCAACGTGTGGCGATTGCTCGCGTGCTGCTGAAAAACGCGCCAATTTTGATCATGGATGAAGCAACGTCTGCACTTGATTCAGAAGTAGAATCGGCAATTCAAGAAAACCTTGAAGTTCTGATGGAAGGAAAAACAGTGATTGCGATTGCTCACCGTTTATCAACGATTGCCGCGATGGATCGTTTGATTGTAATGGATGACGGCAAAATCATTGAGCAAGGCTCACACCACGAGCTGCTGCAATTGGGTGGCGTTTACGCTCAGTTGTGGAAGCATCAAACCGGCGGTTTTTTGTCTGAGTAAGATGCTGCCAAACAGCTGCATCTAAATGATACTAAACGAAAGGGGAGCAAATGCTCCTCTTTTTTATGTCTGCCGTTTATACCGAGTGAGTAGGCGTCAATGGGTGACGTTTACTTGTGATTATTCATTAAGTTAGGCCAACTTAATGATGGTTATGTCTATAACTCACTGTCGTTCTTGCATTTTTTACGCTTTTTTTACGCGAACTCCGAATGGGCTTTTGCTAAAGTTTCTGCATCGAATTTTGGTTGATGTACTTTATGTTTGCTCATTGGCGAGATAACACATTTCTCTTTTCTGCCATCGTGATTGTTGGCGCGGTTGTGGCCTCATGGCTGTTGGACCAATTGTTTGGCTCTACAGCTGCGGTCCTGCTGATTTTGCAGTTAGCAGTTGTGGTGGTGGCGTTTCAATGCAACTCGCGATTCGCTTATGCGGCGGCGGTGATCGAAGCGTTGAGCTTCAACTTCTTTTTCACGACGCCTCGTTACTCTTTGCAGATGCTTCGTCCGGAAGACATTTTTAATCTAGTCGTGTTTATGGTGGTGGCATTTATCACCAGCACTTTTGCAGATCTTTATCGTCGCCAGCAGGGCGAGTTAAAACAAACCAAGCTGCAAAACAGCATCCTGCTATCGGTGTCCCATGACCTACGCACGCCGCTGGCAACCATTATTGGAACACTGACCACACTCAACGAGTACATGCCCAAGCTCAATGACTTAGAGCGTAAAGAATTGCTCGACAGTGCGACTTCAGAAAGCCACCGCTTGCATCAATATATCGAGAACCTCTTACAGGCGACTAAGCTCCAGCACGGTACATTAAAAATTACCAAAAAAGACGAGTCGATTGCAGATATTGTTCGGGATGCGGTTTCTCGTTTGCCGAATTACACCGAGAAAGTGTCCATGAATATAGATGATTCCGTTGGTCATTTGTCAGTAAGTCGTTCGCTCATCGAACAAGCGATTTTTAATGTGTTGGATAATGCCATGCGATTTTCACCAGAGAATGAATCTGTTGAGGTTTCACTTTCTAAGCATGGTTCGTCGTGCGTGATTGATGTTCGGGACATGGGGATTGGCATCAAAGCTGAAGATGCGGAAAAAATATTCAACCTTTTCTATTCCGGCGTGAACAACAAATCGGCCGATTCAGGAACCGGAATGGGACTCGCGGTTGCCAAAGGCATCATCACCGCACACCAAGGAGAGATTCAATCTATGCCAGTATCAGAAGGGACGCTGATCCGCATTCGACTTCCACTCAATCAAGGAGCAGAGCAGGCGTGAGTTACAAAGTTTTAGTCGTGGACGATGAGCCTCGCATTCATACCTTTATTCGAATTTCGCTGTCTGCTGAAGGGTTTGATTACATTGGCGCGAGTACCATTGCAGAAGCCAAAGCGTGTTTCGAAGCGCATTCGCCGCACGTCATTCTGCTAGATTTAGGCTTGCCCGACGGCGATGGGACGGAGTTCCTCACTGCGCTTCGTCAGACCTATAAAACGCCAGTGCTAGTGCTGACAGCTCGCGATCAAGAAGAGGAAAAAATCCGCCTTTTAGAAGCGGGTGCGAATGATTACTTGAGCAAGCCTTTTGGCGTAAAAGAGCTCATCGCGCGCATCAAAGTGCTGGTTCGAGATTTGGTGGATGAGCAAACCGTCGCTGATGAGCTGGTGGCTGGCCGAGTCAAAATCATCAAAAGTACTCACCAATTTTGGTTGGATCAGAGGGAAATTCCACTCACCAAGAAAGAGTTTTCTTTCATTGAACAATTGATTCTCAAGCCGGGAAAACTCATTGAGCAAACTCATTTGCTAGCGGTGATTTGGGGAAAAAGTCATGTCGAAGATACTCACTACTTACGCGTGCTAGTGAGTCAACTACGCAAAAAACTGAACGATAGTGCTGACGAACAGCGGCTATTAAAAACCGAGCCGGGGCTGGGTTATCGTTTAGTGCTTGAGACGTCCAAGCACCACTAAATTCCAAATTTAATCAACGTTAATGCCAAGGTTTAGTGCTGGTTATCAGCACTCGAACAGGATTCGTGTTGCCTATTTTCCGCGAGTCTAGCCCTTAACGCATTAGCATTTTCTATACATAAAACACAGTTAGGTATTGATATGGCTCACTTTACAGTAATTGGTTTAGGGCGATTTGGCGTTGCCGCCAGCTTAGAACTTATTCATCTTGGACACACGGTAACGGGGGTGGATAGCGACCCGAAAATCGTCGAAAAATACGTCGAAGAGTTAACGCAAGCGGTCATATGTGACGCAGCAGACGAAGGCGCACTCAGAGAGTTAGCGTTAGCGAACAGTGATGTGGTGTTGGTGGCGATTGGCGAAGACATGCAAGCCAGTTTGTTGTGTACGCTGGCGCTGAAAAATTTAGGCGTGAAATCTATTTGGGTCAAAGCGAGCACCAAAGCACACCACACCATCGTATCTAAGCTGGGTGTACAACGCATTATTCATCCGGAAGAGGAGATGGGCGTAAGAGTCGCGCAGGCACTCAACTATCCGATGGTGAACAACTATTTGGAAATGGGGCATGGTTTGTATGTGGTGGAAATCCACGTTAAATCCAATCTGCACGATACGCCGCTTTCTAAGTTGATCAGCCGAGGCAGTTACAACATTCAGCCTATCTTGGTGAAGCGCGAAGAAGCCGTCTACACCAATATCAATGATGAGTTTGTGCTTAATGAGTTCGACACGCTGTTGCTTTGTGGTAGTCGCGCTGAGCTGAAATACGTCGCTCCAAGGTTGGTGTAACATGGTTTTGTGGCATCCCTCTATTATCCCAATCGAGCGAAAACCTAAAGCGGGTAAAAAATTGTTGGGCGCACCGCCATTGATACTTAGCCTCAGTTTTGCGTGCTTGATCATGCTCGGCACAGTTTTACTCAAACTGCCGATTGCCACCACAGAGCCCATCACTTGGATTCAAAGCCTGTTTACTGCGACATCGGCCATTACGGTGACGGGATTAGTTGTGGTAGACACGGGCACGGCGTTTACGCCTTTTGGGCAAGTGGTTATTGCTTTCCTGATTCAATGTGGTGGCCTAGGTTTAATGACGTTTGCCATCGTGACTTTGCTGGCTCTGGGCGGAAAAATAGGCTTTTTGGAGCGAGCCGTCGCGAGAGAGGCGTTCAACCAAACTGACTCGTCGACACTCATTGCCACTGCTAAATCTGTATTGATGTTCGCTCTGCTCGTTGAACTTATTGGTTTCACTATTTTGAGCGTTTATTGGAGTGAAGAGCTGGGCTGGAAAACCAGTCTGTTCCATGGTTTCTTCTACACCATCAGTGCGTTTAACAATGCAGGTTTTGCGTTGAGTGCCGATAGCTTAATGCCTTACGTGGACGACCCGGTCGTTAACTTCACCATTACCAGTTTGTTTATTATTGGTGGTTTAGGCTTCTCGGTTTGGATTGACTTAAAACGCAATCGCCGTTGGCACCGACTCACCGTTTACAGTCGAATGATGATCTTAGGCACGATGATCATTAACGTGGTGGCACTTATCGCGATTTACCTGATTGAATATGACAACCCCAACACGCTTGCCCCGTTGAGCGAAGCAGGGAAATGGTGGGCATCGTGGTTTCAAGCGGTGACGCCAAGAACGGCAGGGTTCAACACTTTAGCTATCGATCAGTTGGAAGATGCCACAACGGCGATCATTCTGGTGTTGATGTTTATCGGCGGTGGATCATTGAGCACGGCAAGTGGTATTAAAGTTGTGACATTTATGGTGTTAGTCTTGGCAACTTACAGCTATTTGCGTCGTGATGAAGCAACCTATGCCTTTCAACGCGAGATTCCCAAAGAGACCATCAGCAAGGCATTGGCGCTGACTCTGATCTCGGTGGGTGTGACTTGGTTTGCCATCTTCACGCTGTTACTGACAGAGAAAGCGTCTATGTTAGACATTATGTTCGAAGCGGTCTCGGCACTGGGTACGGTTGGTTTGTCGCGAGGCTTAACGGGCAGTTTGTCCGAACCGGGTGAGTTAGTGATCATCTTCATGATGTTTATGGGACGATTAGGCCCCCTTACTTTGGCGTACTTCTTAGCCAGTCCTAGAAAGAAAAAAGCGCGTTACGCGAGCACTAAACTGGCAATAGGATGATGAAACCGATGCGGCGGCAAAGCATGTGGATGGCATGCTTTGCTGCTTGCTTGTGCTTAGCATTATTACTAAGTTGTTCATCGAAAGTTATATAAAAAGAGGAACAAATGAGCTTTATGAGTAAGTGGTAATTTCTGTAATAACCATAAGTTATGTATGCCTTTTGTTTGTCGTGAAGGTCAATAATCTCATTGGATCGAGCGATGTATAGTCGCTAAATTAAGTTGGCAACTTTTCCGTGCTGTTATTGGCATTTAGTACCCATTGTTTGACCTTAATACGAAAAACGACATTACCCATCAACAATGTTTGCCTGAGTTTCGGCTGTTGTATTAACGGCTGCATTTTCTGCATTTTCTGCAGTTGAAGATAACTACTTTACAAAAGAACTCTCCATGCAAACTCGCCGCGAACTCTTCTTTGCCCCTTTTCAGCGTCTGGCTGTAATCGCAGAGCAATGGCGAGCTGGGTCTAAATCTTACTTAACAGACTTAGCTTCAATCGCGTTACTGCTTCTCCCACTGACATTATCCAACGCGCTGGCTATTCTACTCGGTCACGCATTTCGAGTGGCGGGCTTGGGTGATGTTTCCTTACTGCTTTTCCACCTTTCCGACATTTTGATCAACCTATATCCCACGGCATTTTGCGTGGTTGCTGCATATTATTTGTCGCACAAAGCCAATGTATCGAGCGTGGTGCTTATCATTTATTCGCTGATCATGTTCTATTTGGTGTCGATAGAAAATGAAAGCTTATCCGCGACGTATACGTTGCCCAATAACTCTCTGCTGGCGCTGATCAGCGCCATGATGTCGTATTTGTACTGCAAACATTTGAGAATTCAATTGCTTGAACCCCAAGCACTGGACTTTACTTCTCGGCTGTTTAAAGACGTTTTGCACTTTTTCGTATTTGTTCTTGTCGCGGTAAGCCTGTCTCACGTTACTGCGGCGATCATGGTGTGGTTTAGTGGTGCAGTGCGCAGTATCGGCGTCGATCCTTTAACGCTTGAAGGCGGTTTAATCTATCAAACCGTTTTGGGGTTGCTAGGGGCGACGGGCATCAATGCTCACAACATGTTGTTTGCCATCAAGCAGCAGATATACGCCGCGACCGAAGCCAATATGGCCGCTTGGCAAGCTGGCGAAGCATCGCTCAACGTTATCAGTCAAGGTTTTTACGACGCCTTTTTGTCTATGGGCGGCTCGGGAAACAGCGTCTGTTTGCTTCTGTGTATCCTGATTTTTGCCAGAGAGCGCAACCACATCATGTTGGCGTTGGCGGCTGCGCCATTGGTGATGTTCAACATTAATGAAGTGTTGCTGTTTGGTTTGCCGATCATCTTTAACCCTATTCTCATCATCCCATTTGTGCTGGTGCCTTTGGTGAGCTTCGTGATCACCTATGCGAGCATTGCGTCGGGTATGATTGACCCTGTCGAGAAGATCGTGAATTGGATGACGCCGCCGTTGATCAGTGGATATGTAGCAATGGGAAATCATATCCAAGGCACAATACTTCAACTGATAGTGATCGCGGCAGGAGTATTGATCTATCGACCTTTTTATCTTGCTTATGCTGGCAAACACGCGAGTCAATTCGGGCTGAACAATGCTTTGAATGGTATTGAACAATCGCTGTTTAAGTCTCTGCTTAATAGCGTGAAAGATTCAAACATATACAGTATCAACAAATCATCAGCTCAGAAGCGTTTGACTTCAATTCTGCGAGAAGGGGAGCTGGTTATGTTTTATCAAAAGCTACAATCGACTCATGAAGAGAAAGTGTTCTCCTATGAAGCGCTGATTCGTTACATAGACAAAGAGGGAAAACTGTGCCCTCCAACGTTCATCAGTGACTTCCAAATGCTAGATGCCATGCCGCTACTTGATAAGTTGGTCATCGAAAAAGTGCTGTCGGACATGAAAACAATGTCGTTATCGCCGTCACGTCGAGTTGCGATCAATATTTCGGTTTCGACGATCGAACAAGCGGATTTTGTTCAGCACTTACAAGGGCGACTTGAGCACTATGGCGTGTCCCCAGATTGGTTAGAAATCGAGATAACCGAAGAGGCGGTGCTAAACGATAAAGTGTCGTTGACCAATACGATGATCGCGCTGCAAGCGTGTGGTATTCGCATTGCAATGGATGATTTCGGAACGGGTTATGCTTCGTTTCCGCATTTGCTCAAATATCCGTTTGATAAGATCAAGCTTGACCGTTCATTACTGCTTGATGCCACAGGCGAAAAGGGTCGCGAGTTATACCGAATCGTGGCTAAACTCGGGCACATTGCCAACTGCGAAGTAGTAGCCGAGGGCGTAGAAACTCAAGCCGAATATGAGTTCGTCGCGCAATGTGGCGTCGACAAAGTACAAGGTTTTTATCTGGCCAAACCGATGCCGATACAAGACTTATCGGATGAGAGAGCATGACCGGATTCGCCTAGTAAAAAGGGAAGCACGCGCTTCCCTTTAGTCACACTCAAATTGAATTCAAAGATTATTTGAACTCAAATTTACCCTGCATGATCGCCCAGTGACCAGGGAATGAGCAGAAGAATGAGTAATCACCGCCAGCCGTCATTTTTTCCGTGCTGAATGTAATGCTGGTGCTTTCACCGCCACCAACGACTTTCGTGTGAGCGTAAACGCGCTCGTCGTCTGGCTTCACGTAACTGTTATCTGCGCCAGCAGACATGCCGTCAGTGCCTACCGCTTGGATGTTGGCTGTATCTGCGATGACAACGTTGTGACCCATAGATTGCGCTGGCATTTTACCAGTGTGGTTGAGCGTTAGCGTTACTTCTTTACAAGTTGCTGGAACACTCAATGTTTTGGTCGAAAACTGCATCATATCGTTAGCATCAATAGAAACCTCACACTCGGCACTGGCTTGTGCGCCGAAGCTCAATCCTGCCAGTGCCAAGGTTGCTGCTAATATACGTAAAGACATATAACACTCTCCATTTTGTTGTTTTGGGCTGACTTGGACTTTTTTGTCCAATAGTTCTCATTATCAGCCAGTTTTGACCCGAAAAACGTGCTTCAAACGGTATATTGACGATTTGTTGCAAACTTGTACTGGTTCGTTCCACTGATTGATCACTGAACTACCTGATTTTCTTTCGTGGCGTGAACTGGCTCAATTCTCAATTCGTGTAGGTTGAGGGAGTCGATTCAATTAAGAGGGGGAATATGAGATGGGTAAGAAACTAAGAGAAAGCCCAACGTCGACGTTGAGCTTTGGAACGAATTCAGATGAGGGTTAGCGAGTCTGTTTAAGCTCGGCTAATACTTCGTGCAGTGAAGGCACGATAGAGTGACCAAATTGTTTCACCTCATCGCAAGGTTCAACCAAGTCCGGAATTTGATAAGTGATCATGTTTGCCGCTACAGCGGCGCGAACACCGTTATTGGAATCTTCAAAGGCCAAACATTGGCTTGGCTCTACATCCAGACGGTTCGCTGCCAGCAAATAGATTTCTGGATCGGGTTTGCCGTGGCTCACTTCGCAGCCTGTCGTTAAGTTATCGAAGTATTTGCTCAACCCTGCTAATTCCAGTTTGATTTTTGCCACTTCTTTCGCAGTAGATGTCGCGACCGCGATAGGTAAACCTTGTGCTTTCAACCACTCCAGCAACTCAACAACGCCATCTTTTACAGGGATAGCTTGGTGTTTGACAACTGCGTTGTAACGAGTGCGCCATTCAAGATGCAGGCGGTCTAAATTCTCGCCGTAGGCTTTGCGGAAAATCGTCTCAATTCCTGCCGCATTGCGGCCAATGATCGATAGGTAAACATCTTCATAAAACGGAAGGTTTTGTACTTCACATGCTTCTTGGAAAATACGCATACAGACGCGTTCAGTATCAAGAAGTAAACCATCCATATCAAAAATAGCAGCTTGGTATTTCATTACATTACAGGCTTGTTGAGTGAGGGAACACATTCTGGCATAAGCCGACGTAATTTTCTCGGAAATTTACTTTTCTGTTTGTCGCAGTTGTATAAATCGGATGCGGTCTTATTCGATAGGGTGACTTTATGGCACTAAAACAAAAGTGGTGGCAGTGCAGCGCATATCATTCTAATTAATCAATATTATTTTTATTGGTTTTATTTATGCTTTCGTAGTTAATTAATTATAAATATTAATTGTTTAAATGTTTTGGATTATTCCCTTAGAGTTTTAATAAAAACTATCTCTAATTAAAGCGTGAAACTTGTCGTAATTCATTACTTGGTTTTTAGGTTATTGAGTTGAATGGTTTTTTTATCACTACAATAGTGTTGTTTAAGATATGAATGTCTCGATAACTATTCCTTCAAGCTTAAAAAGTACAGAGCGTTTTAATGAAGTCCGAAGTGAGTGGTTTGTATTGGAGTTTAAGGATGAAGTTTAAAATCGGTTTAATATCCGCAGCTATTTTGTTATCTGGGTGCGCGACTCAAAAAATGGCTTTCCCGACACAAAACCAATTAACCATTACAGGCAATACGCTGGTGTACGACGGCATGATTACCGGAGATGCCGTGCTTGAAGCCATAAGAATGGTGAATGATAGTGACCAGAAAGTGACAACATTACGCATTACCAGTAGTGGTGGTGATATTGGCGTCGGGATCGAGTTTGGTCACTTCATAAAAAACAACGATATGGATGTGATCGTCAGCCAATTGTGTTTTTCTGCTTGCGCGAATCAGAGTGACGAGATGTGGGATCAATCGGTTCCTTCGCAATACGAAAAGCAGTTTTATCGCTATCTTACTCGTTTACGAATTAAAGAAGCGGAGTTCTACAATAAAGTAGGAGTGGATCCAAATATTACCGTTTATGGGCATACGAGAACGAATACATGCCAACGTTCAACGCTCGCGAATGGTTGGTATTACACTGAATCTGATATGCGGCACATGGGAATTAAGAACCTGACTGTGCAAGGTGAATTACTGAACACTTTGAACTACAACAACAGCGAGATTAATTCTTGTTTGATGCCGCAAATATTTAATTAATTATCACCGCCACAAAAATCGCTCGAGTGAAAAAGAATACGCCTCGCTTAAATTGCGAGGCGTTTTTGTTTCAATTTGAATCAACTGTAAGCCCGTGCAACGCGACCTTCGCAATTCAAGGTGTATTGTTTGGCGTAAGCTGGGATGAAAACAGATTGGCCTTTATCTACTGCACACGTTTCACCATTTGCGTGTGTAATCACGAGCGGGGAATCTAGCGGCAACAGGATTTCTGCGGTTCTTACATCAAGTGTTCGTTGGTTGGCCTGCTTTACAATCGCGAATTTGAAATCGTCGACGGGAATTGGGTATTCCAACATGTCGTTGTTTTCGATTGGTGCAAGCAGTAGGGTATCGAATGGCTTTTCTTCGAAGCGTGTGCATGCAACGAGTTCTTTTACGTCCATATACTTCGGTGTTAAACCTGCGCGTAGCACATTGTCTGAGTTCGCCATGATCTCAAGCCCCGTCCCTTTCAAGTACGCGTGTGGCGTTTCTGCATCCAAGAACATCGCTTCGCCTGGTTTCAGCGTGATAACGTTGAGTAGCAAGGGTGCAAACAAACCAATGTCGCCCGGGTATTGCGTTTCTAACTCCAAGATCAGATTGAACAGAGGAAAGTCGGTGATGCGAGCTTGTGCCAATAGCACCGTCAACGCCATCTCTTTCTGTTCGCCTTCCAGTGACAATAGACCGGAGAAGAAGCTCGCCAATCCTTTGGAAGTTTGATTGTCGATAAGGTCATCCACCAAGCCTTGCAGCTCAGGAATCGCCAGCTCAGAGAAGAAGCTGATGATTTCACTTGTTGGGCGGAAGCCATTCATCGCTTGGTATTCGGTTAGCGCGTAAACCAATTCTGGTTTGTGGTTTGGATCTTTGTAGTTACGGTTTGCAGCGGTTAGGGGAATGCCTTGTGTTTCTTCCAGTGCAAAACCCAGTTCTGCTTGTTGCTTGTTTGGGTGCACCTGAATCGACAGCGCTTTCTCAGCGGCAAGCATTTTAAACAGGTACGGAAGTTCACCAAAACGGTTTGCGACTTCTTCACTCAGAAAAGCATTCATGTCTTGAGCAATCAGTGAAGAGAGTTTGGTCTCCTCGCCGTTTACCATCACCACTGAGCAACCGTTTGGATGCGCGCCCATCCACACTTCTGCTTGTGGTTCGCCCGTTGGGTTTTCAATGCCAAACAGTTGGTTAACAGAAGTAGTACTGCCCCAAGCGTAGTTTTGGATCACGTTGTTCATCAGGAAAAACGTCGGATGCGCAGCTTGAGTTTGAATCGTTTGTGTATCGGACATCGTTAAATCAGACATAGAGTGTCACCATGAGAGAAAATCATGGCTTGGGCGACATTGCCCAAGCCATAGGAGCTATTTGGGGGAGGGGGGATTAAGCGGCTGCTTGCATCATTTTTGCTTTACGTACTTTCTTCAACGTTACACACGTTACTGCGGTAACCGTTGCGCCAGCTGCCATACAAATCAGAGCAAGGACTGGATGGTTCATCGCGCCAAGTAGAGCGACAACTGGACCGCCGTGAGCAACGCTGTTGGTGATGCCGAATGAGAACGCCATTACTGCCGCCACCATTGAGCCAAGTACGTTTGCAGGAATCACTGACATTGGATCTTGCGCCGCGAATGGAATAGCACCCTCAGAGATACCAACCAGACCCATTGCACCTGCTGCTTTACCTGCTTCGGTTTCTGATTCTTCGAACAGGTCGAACTTACGACCAAGCGCCGTTGCCAGTGCCATGCCTAGAGGAGCAACAGGGATTGCACACGCCATCGCACCCATAAATTGAGTTTGACCGCTCGCAATCATGCCCACAGAGAATAGGAATGCGACCTTGTTGAATGGACCACCCATATCGAAGCCAGCCATACCACCAAGTACGATACCCAGTAGAACGACGTTACCTGTGCTCATGCTAGTGAGTAGCGCAGTCAGACCGTCCATTAGGCTTGCGATTGGCGCGCCGATAACGAAGATGAATAGACCAGCGATGAATAGCGAACCTGTGATTGGTGCGATCATGATTGGCACCAAAGGTTGGATGAATTTGTGGTAGTTAATCGACGTAATCCACTTCACGAAGTAACCCACAAGCAGACCTGCGATGATGGCACCGATAAAGCCTGTACCTGCGTCTGCGCCGTAGAAAGAACCGTTGTTTGCAATCCAACCACCGATCAAGCCAGGAGCAAGAGCAGGACGGTCAGCAATCGCGTAAGCAATGTAACCGGCAAGGATTGGGATCATCAGCGTAAAGGCAACCACACCGACGTTGAGGATTTGGTTCCACATGCTGCCTTCAGGAATCGCCATGCCCGCTTCACTTGGCTGACCGCCTACAGCAAGAGCAAGGGCAATCAACAGACCACCGGTTACGACGAATGGGATCATGTGTGATACGCCATTCATCAAGTAGCGATATAAGTCAGAACGAGCTTGAGAAGCTTTGTCGGCAACCGATGCTTGCGTATTGCCATTGGACTCAGCTTGGTACGTCGGTGCGTTTAACGCTTCATTAATCAGTCCTTGAGCATCGCGGATTGGGGCTTTTACGTTGGTTTTAACCACGCGTTTGCCCGCGAAGCGGTTCATGTCAACTTGCTTGTCACATGCCACGATGATGGCATCTGCACGCTCGATTTCTTCTGCGGTTGGGCTGTTTTTCACACCGATTGAACCGTTCGTTTCAACCTTGATTTCGTAACCCATTGCCGCAGCACCTTTCTCTAGCGCTTCTGCTGCTAGGTAGGTGTGAGCAACGCCCGCAGGACAACCGGTAACACCAATGATGAAACCTTGGTTTGCTGGAGCATCTGTCACTGGTTGCGGTTCTTCTTTAGCGAGAAGGAGTGCCAGTGCGTCTTGGCTGTTTGCTGCGCCCAAGAACGCATCGATGAAACCATCTTCAATCAATTTTGAAGACAGCTCTGCAAGTACTTCGATGTGGTGGTTATCGCCACCGTCTGGAGAGGCGATCATGAAGAACAGCTTTGAAGGTAAACCGTCTTCCGCGCCGTACTCGATACCTGATTTGCTTACGCCGATCACAACCGCCGGTTCAATCACAGCGGCGCTTTTCGCGTGTGGAATTGCCACGCCATCTTCAAATCCGGTATTTCCTAATTCTTCACGTGCTTTTATATCTGAAAGAAATTGTGTTTGGTCAGAAATACGACCTTGGGCATGAAGAACGGCAACCAGTTCTTTAAATACGTCTTCTTTTGAAGATGCTTTAAGATCAAGCTTAATTAAGTCTTCATTTATTAGTTTGGTGATCATTGTCGAACCCCTATAAATATAATTTTTATTTCAGGGGTATTTTTAAATTACTGAGAAAAAGACTGTAGTGAAGAAAAAATGCATTTACTGGAGGATTGTAACCGACTAACTATAGTGTGATTTAGATCGTTCACTGGACAAATCTAGCTGCATATCTGTGACATGATGGATAAGAAGCTAAACGATAAGTGAAATGTGGCTTTGCTCCCATTTAAAAAAGGGATTGAGTGTTGTTGATAGAGTTTTTGTTACTGGAAAATTGATGCGTTAACTGGATTTTTGTAACATTAAAATGGAAGTGTGATTTTGCTCAATAGCACAAAAATCCAGTCCGGTGTATATCTATAGTAAATAGCATCATTGATGCATATATAGAGTGTGAGACAATGATTTTTCATGATTTAATTTCAGCGGTATTAAATGAAAGAGAGCCATTTCATAATATTTGGTTTGCAGGAGATTTTCATACGCCGCCTGAATTTAGCTATCAAGTTAATTTCCCTCGCCTAGAGTTAGTTCTGGATGGGGAATATATTAATGAAATGGAAAGTCATGATCGAAAAGTAACGCACATCGTTGCTAAAAAAGGCGACGCGATATTTATTCCTCCTAACTGTTGGAATAAACCAGACTGGGATACCGATTGCTCAGTGTTAAGTATTTTGTTTGGGCGTCGACAACTTGGGTTAAGTTTGGTGAGCAAACGCAAAGGTGAGGCAAACTTTTACGATATTCAAAAGCATAGCATCCAAACACGCTCAGGATTTGCGATAGATAACATCTTAGAAGCGTTGAGCTCACTGGCTCGTGAGAATACTAAAAAACCAATGGATGAGCTTTTACTGCAAGCATTACTGCAATACGCGAAGACGATGTTGGATGCTCCAGTCGAGCAGCAGTCACATAGCCGTGTACAAGATCTCTATCAAGGGATTTGTATCTACATTCAAGAGAACTTCCATCGCCCAATCACACGTGACAGCATTGCGTCGAGATTCAGTATTTCCTCGAACCATTTGTCGCGCTTGTTCCGTCAGCAGGGGCACATGACTTTGGCTGACTACATTACTTGGGTACGTGTGGATCGCGCGAAGTTTATGCTCAAGAAATACAACTTCAAACTCAATGACGTGTCAGTGCGCTGTGGATTTAAAGACGTGAACTATTTCTGCCGAGTATTTAAGAGCCGTACAGGCAGAACGCCGACGGAATATCGTGGTTCGATTTAAGCCTTCAGTCAGAGTGCGTAAATCATAGAGAAGTTTAGGCAAGCAGCCTCGACATGGCGTACATCAGCAGCGCTTGTAAGTCGACGCTACTTTTTGTTAGTAGTAGGCGTTCCGCCATTTGATCGGTAAGCAGATTTCGTGTGAGGTTAGTGGCCGCAATGATCTGTTCTCGGGTCGGCTTTTCTGGCATCACCAGTGCTATAGCCAGATGAACATCACCCATCTTTGAAGCCCAATCCATCGATTTTTCATTTGCAATAACGGCAATAGAAATATGGTCAACACCTGAAAACATCACATGCGGTAGAGCGATCCCCGGAGTCACGCAAGTTGATGAACGTTCTTCGCGTTTAATAAAAGCAAGAATCAGTTCGTCGGGATGAATGGGGTGGATCAGCTGAGCTAATCCTTTAAGGCATTCAAACTTGGTGAGCTCGGTATGTGCTTTGGCGTAGTGCCATTTGATTTCACAAGGTGGGCAAATTTGCGGTAAACGCTCGGCCAGTTGGCTAGAAAACTCATAGTTGATATGAGATCCCACCACCGTAAAGTGTTCAGCAATCATGTCTTTGATGACGAAGCAGGCCAGCTCTGCGTCAATGCCAATCGCTGTGATTTGACACAAATCTCCTTGTTGTAGACCTGCTTGCAAAATCGCCACGGACTTGGTGAGTTCCGCAACACGATTTTGCGTTACATTAATGATATGTAAGGTACTTTTGAACTTCTTTGCCACTCGATTGAGTGGCTGAGCAAGGTGCGCACTGGCATTTGCATTATCGACGAAAAAGGTGATTTGGTATTCGTTCATCTGCAAATTTAGTAGCGGCAGTGGACGAGGAATACTTTGTCGACGTTTAGCAAAACCTCTTCAATGGGGATTTGAATTTTGCGCGTCCCTTCGAATCGGCCAGGTTGTTCTATCTCAATATCCGACACAATCAAAACCCGATCCGCTTGAGCGATATCGTGAGGAGTGAGCTGATTTTCTATCCCCATCGCACCTTGCGTTTCTACTTTAATTTGCACGTTATGTTTTGGCGCAGCTTTCATTAGTGCATCTGCCGCCATGTAAGTATGAGCGATGCCTGTAGGGCATGCTGTCACCGCTACGATTTTCATGTTCTATCCATTTTATTTTTTGTGGATATTAACACAGCCACCGCAGATTGAATTGATTTGAGCTGGATTAACGCAAGAGCTCTATCACAGTTTGAATCTCATGTTACATTAATCCAGTTAATGCACTTTTAGTCCTATATATCAAAGAGTAGGCACTGGTTAATCTATGCCCAAATAAAATGAGTAGGAACGCATACGAGCCAGGGGATCCTGTATCTCAAACTCACTTGGGTATATATTCGAGCGTGAATATTGGAAGGTAAAACAATGGACATCACAAACCTAATTGAGCTGGAAACGATATGTTTAGATCTAAAAGCTCAAACCAAAGATGAAGCGCTCAAAGAGCTGGTCGAGATGCTAGAGGCCGCCGGCAAGCTCAATAGTCAAAGCCAGTTCTTGGCAGATATCTGGAAACGAGAAGAGATCGGTAACACAGGATTTGATGATGGTATTGCGATCCCTCATGCCAAAAGTGATGCTGTAGCGAAACCGGCTGTCGCGGTCGGGATCAGCCGCAGTGGGATTGATTATGGCGCCGAAGATGGCGAGCTGTCCGATGTGTTTTTCATGCTGGCGTCTCCAGATGGTGATGATCATCATCACATTGAAGTATTGGCACAAATTTCCACCAAAATTATCGAAGACGGCTTTGTTGAAAAGCTCAAACAGGCTCAATCGCGAGAAGAAGCGCTTGAGATGCTGACTGATATTCAAACCCAATCCAATGAATTTCTCCCAACTTCTTTAGAATTTGCATCAGAACCCTTGAGCCCTTGGGCGCAAAAACTTGGTCGCATTAAAGAGCACTTGCTGTTTGGCACATCCCACATGATCCCGTTTATCGTTGCGGGAGGTGTGTTGTTGTCGTTGTCGGTGATGATCTCTGGTCACGGTGGTGTACCACAAGAAGGCATTTTGGCCGATATTGCCCAAATGGGGATTGCTGGCCTGACATTGTTTACTGCTGTTCTTGGCGGTTACATTGCTTATTCCATTGCCGACAAGCCGGGCCTTGCACCGGGTATGATAGGGTCTTGGATTGCGGTCAGTCATTACAATACGGGTTTTTTAGGTGCAATTGTGGTCGGCTTTTTTGCTGGCTTTGTCGTTTGGCTATTAAAGAAAATTCAGCTACCAGACAGCATGAGTTCGCTTGGCTCGATTTTTATTTATCCGCTAGTCGGTACGTTTGTTACTTGTGGCGCGGTGATGTGGGTGATAGGTGCTCCGATTGCCAGCGCAATGACCACCATGAACGAAGTGCTGACGGGCATGGCGGGCTCAGGCAAAGTAATGCTCGGAACTGTGCTTGGGGCAATGACCGCGTTTGATATGGGCGGCCCAATCAACAAAGTGGCGACGTTGTTTGCTCAAACCCAAGTGAACACGCAACCATGGTTGATGGGCGGGGTCGGTATTGCGATTTGTACGCCGCCATTGGGTATGGCACTAGCCACGTTTTTGGCGCCGAGTAAATTCAAGCGAGATGAACGCGAAGCGGGGAAAGCCGCAGGTATTATGGGGATGATCGGCATCAGCGAAGGTGCGATTCCTTTTGCCGCTGGCGACCCTGCACGAGTGTTACCCGCTATTGTGGCGGGTGGCATTGTCGGTAACGTGATTGGCTTTATGTTCCACGTAATGAACCATGCACCGTGGGGCGGTTGGATTGTTCTCCCTGTTGTGGATGGAAAAATTGGTTACATCATCGGCACGATTGCGGGCTCAGTTACCACGGCATTGATCGTGATTGCACTAAAGAAAACCGTCACCGAAGATGAGAGTTACAAAGATCATTCTCAAGTATATGGTTCTGTTCAAGGCGAAGGTGAGGCGGATGTTTTGGCGGTTACATCTTGCCCATCAGGAGTGGCACATACGTTCTTAGCGGCGAAGTCATTGGAAAAAGCGGCTTGTGCACTCGGCATTAAGATTAAAGTCGAAACCCAAGGGGCGAATGGCGTCATCAACCGAATTACCGAGAAAGACATCGAGAAAGCGAAGTTTGTGATCTTTGCTCATGATGTCGCGATCAAAGAACCGGAACGTTTTCGAAAAATAAAAGTGTTGGATGTGACGACCAAGGATGCCATGTTGAACGCTACGGCTTTGTTGCAAGCACGTAGAGTGTCTTAGCATTTTACTTCTGAGAAATTTTTCCTTAATAACCCTGCTGACTGCTTCGGTTTTTACTCCAACATCGTGCTCCGATTTTATTTGTGCCGCGAGTGAAGGATAAATTACGAGTAATGTTTTCAATTCTTTAGTAGCATGTTACAAAACATTTCAGTCAGGTGAACTAAGGGAAGCGTGCAATGGAAAAACAACGAGTAGCATTTATTGGTTTGGGTGTCATGGGCTACCCAATGGCGGGCTATTTGAGCAAAGCGGGGTATGAAACCAAAGTATACAACCGCACCAAAGCCAAAGCTGATAAATGGGCTGCAGAATACAATGGCGTTGCGTGCGAGACACCGCGAGAAGCGGCTGAAGGTTGCGATATCGTATTTACTTGTGTTGGTAATGATAACGACGTACGTAGCGTTGTGTATGGTGAAGAAGGCTTGTTAGTTGGTCTCAAAGCGGGCGCGGTTTTGGTTGATCACACAACAACCTCGGCAGAACTTGCTGTGGAACTGGCGGATGCGTGTAAAAAAGTGGGCAATCACTTTATCGATGCGCCAGTCTCGGGCGGTCAAGCGGGCGCAGAAAATGGCGTGTTGACCATCATGTGCGGTGGTGAACCGAGTGTATTTGACCATGTTGCGCCTGTGATGGATGTGTACGCGAAACAAATCACTCTACTGGGCGAAAATGGTCAGGGACAGCGTTGTAAAATGGTAAACCAAATCTGTATTGGTGGTATTTTGCAGGGCTTGAGTGAAGCACTTTTGCTTGCGAAAAAATCGGGCTTAGACATTGAACAGGTTGTCGAGACGCTGAAACACGGCGCTGCTGGTTCATGGCAAATGGAAAACCGTGCCACGACCATGGCGCAAGACAAGTTTGATTTTGGCTTCGCGATTGATTGGATGCGCAAAGACCTTGGCTTTTGTTTGGAAGAAGCTGAGCGTGTTGGGCTTGAGCTTCCATTGACTAAGATGGTCGACGAGCAGTACGCAGGCCTTCAACGTGAAGGGCTTGGTCGTATGGATACGTCAGTACTGATTAAGGCTGTAGCCAAAAATCAGTAGTAGATGAAGAACTCTTTGGTATCGAAGAGTTTGAAAAAGTCTAAATTGATCATATCGAATTTCTCTTAACTGGGAGGCGCAACGTGCGCCTCCCTTTTTATTTACTGTGGAATATTTACTGTGGGTTATTTCGCTAAACCTAACGCCAGTTCTAAGCCTTTGCCGTAGGCTTCGTCCGCTTGGTAAGCGTGGTTTACGTGACGTTCTTTAATGAAGTCTGGCACACCATCCATCGCTCGTGCGGTATTATCAAACAGCGCTTGGCGTTGCTCTTCGTTCATTAGTCGGAACAGGTCACCTGCTTGGCTAAAGTAATCCTCATCAACACGATGGTCGTAATGGTCAGCATGGCCGCTAATTCGCAATGGTGGCTCTGAATAATCAGGCTGCTCTGCCCACTCTTGTTTGTAGTTTGGCTCGTAACCCAGTGTTGAACCGAAGTTACCGTCAACTCGCATTGCGCCGTCACGATGGTAGCTGTGTACCGGACAACGAGGGGCGTTGACTGGAATTTGGTGATGGTTTACACCTAGGCGGTAACGCTGTGCATCTCCGTATGCAAACAAACGGCCTTGCAGCATTTTGTCTGGCGAGAAACCAATTCCAGGAACGATAGCTGCCGGGTTAAACGCGGATTGCTCAACTTCTGCATAGAAGTTTTCTGGGTTACGGTTCAGCTCAAACTCACCTACAGGGATAAGTGGATAATCTTTTTGAGACCATACTCTTGTTAGGTCGAATGGGTTGAAGTTAACTTCGTCGGCTTCTAATTCTGGCATGATCTGTACGTACATTTTCCATTTCGGGAAATCCTGACGCTCAATCGACTCATACAAATCGCGGTGATGGCTTTCACGATCTCTGCCCGCCAGCAGTTGTGCTTCCTCATCGCTGATGTTCTTAATACCTTGCTGAGTTTTGAAGTGGAACTTCACCCAGTAGCGTTCATTTTCAGCGTTGATAAAGCTGAATGTATGGCTACCGAAGCCGTGCATGTGACGGTAAGACGCTGGAATACCGCGGTCACTCATGACGATGGTTACTTGATGGAACGCTTCTGGCAGCGATGTCCAAAAATCCCAGTTGTTCGTCGAGCTGCGCATGTTGGTGCGTGGATCGCGTTTCACCGCGTGGTTGAGGTCAGGGAACTTCAACGGGTCACGTAAGAAGAAGACGGGCGTGTTGTTGCCGACTAAATCCCAGTTGCCTTCTTCGGTGTAAAACTTTAGGGCAAAACCACGGATGTCTCGTTCTGCATCCGCAGCGCCGCGCTCACCCGCAACGGTCGTAAAGCGAGCAAATAGCTCGGTCTTTTTACCAACCTCAGAGAAAATTTTTGCACGAGTGTATTTTGTAATGTCGTGAGTCACGGTGAATGTGCCGTACGCACCAGAACCTTTTGCGTGCATACGACGCTCAGGGATCACTTCACGATCAAAGTGCGCTAGCTTTTCTAGAAACCAGACATCTTGTAGGAGTTGAGGGCCACGTGGGCCTGCTGTCATCACGTTTTGGTTATGAGCAACTGGGCAACCTGCTGCAGTCGTTAGCTTTTTGTTTGTCATTCTTATTTCCCTCCAGGGATTCATCAAAACCTTAGAATCTGAAAGGAAGATTATTACGGAAAGTCATGAGGTTAAAGCTGATAATGCTTATCAATTCAATAGGTGGTGACTATGGCCGAAAAGTCACAGAAATCAGAATTGGACTACATTTTAGTTGTTGATTTATCTTAGGATTTATTAGCAACAATCAAGAATAATTGGTAGGGTTAGAAGAGGTATGAAGGATTGAATTTATAAATGAATACTTGCGCTCTATTTCGATAAAAAACGTCCCTTTGATGCGATTGAGACAACGTTATTTGTCTTCAATCCAAGCCTCAAAGGGACGATTAAATTAAGCGTAGTTCACTTCAATTTGTTCGGCTTTCTCGAAAGCATGGTGCGTCGCAAGTTGTTTACCGTAACGAACCATATTCGGGAATTGTTCTGCTAGGCCAAACATCTGTACTAACTCAACGATGAAAGACATCATGATGTCTGCACCCGTCAATCGCTCTTCTACGAGGTAGGTTTTTCCTTCCAACGCTTGTTCGAAGTAGCTCAATACATTCATTGCTTCTTTGTCGGCGTATGCAGGCAAAAATTGCATCGAGTTCGGCTCTTTACTGATGAATATTTTCAATAGCATCGGCAAAATAGCGGAGCTTTCTGCAAAGTGCATCCATTGTAAATATTCAGTATGCGCTTTTGTACCACGTTTAGGGGCAAGCGCTCCGTCACTGTACTTTTCAATTAAGTATTCAGTCATGGCTCCTGATTCAATAATAAACTCACCATCATCTTCAAGGAGTGGCGACTTACCAAGTGGATGAACGCTCTTTAGTTCTGGCGGTGCCATGAAAGTCACTTTGTCACGAACGTAAGGCACGATTTCGTAATCCACGTTGAGCTCTTCAAGTAACCAGATAATACGCTTAGAGCGTGACTGATTCAGATGATGAAGTTTTATCATTTATTATCCCTTCCTTATTGCGGGTTGTTATAGTGGGTCGTTGATTTTTACAACAAGCTTGCCAAAGTTCTTGCCTTCTAGCAGACCAATAAATGCCTCTGGCGCATTGTCTAGACCTTCTACTAGATGTTCGCGGTATTGGATCTTTCCTTCAGCCAACCATTGATTGATATCTTGAGCGAACTCACCGTAACGGTGACCGTAGTCATCAAAAATGATAAAGCCTTGCACCTTGATTCTTTTCGTCAGTAGTTTACCCATTAGCAGTGGTAGATGGTCTGTGCCTTCAGGTAATTCTGTTGCGTTGTATTGAGAAATCAATCCACACAAAGGGATACGTGCACTGGTATTGAGAAGTGGCATGACAGCTTCGAATACTTTGCCGCCTACGTTTTCAAAGTAAACATCGATGCCGTTGTAGCATGCATCTTTCAATTGTTGTTCGAAATCATCTGCTTTGTGATCGATACACTCATCAAAGCCTAAAACCTCTTTTGCGTAGCGACATTTTTCTTCGCCACCGGCGATACCAATTACGCGGCAGCCTTTGATTTTACCGATTTGACCAACTGTCGCGCCGACAGGTCCCGTTGCCGCAGCAACTACAATGGTTTCACCTGGTTTTGGCTGGCCAATATCCAACAAACCCATGTATGCGGTAAAGCCAGGCATGCCTGCAACACCCAGAGCGTATGATGGGTTTTGTGGCTCTTTGCCTAATTTAATCACCATCTCTCCGGTAGAAATTGCGTAGTCTTGCCAACCCACGGTGTACGCAAGTACCCATTCACCCGCTTCATAGTCCGGGTGGTTGGATGCTTCTACCTGACAAACGGTGCCGCCAATCATCACATCGTCTAGCGCTACTGGTTCTGCATAAGATTCTGCATCGCTCATGCGACCTCGCATGTATGGGTCTAGCGAGAGGTAAACCGTTCTCAGCAGCATTTCTCCTGCCTGTGGAACAGGTTTTGCTACTTCTTCTAGGCGAAAGTTTTCAGTTGTAGGAGCACCATGTGGGCGTGATGCTAGGACGATTCTACGATTGGTTGCGTTAGTCATGTTTATCTCACTTATAGATTAGACCGGTCGTCTAGTGTTCGTTCCAAAATATCCCGCTCTTAGAGCGGGAAGATTTAGTGTGTTCCAAAAGGTTAATCGCCCAAATGAAACACGTGTAGGGTATTCATCTTACTTTAACGTTACTTGTTATGGGCAAGTACGCGTGTTTTGCAGTAGATGTTGAGTATAGGTCAGGCTTTGCGTGAGCGCTTCCTGATCTTGATACAGTTTGTTCAGTAAGCTTGCGCCATTCCAAAGATAATAGATCTGTCTGGCCAACAATGCGCTATCACCGTTTGGGATAGAACCATCTTGAATACCGACATCAATACACTCAGCCATAGCTTGAATGGTCTTATCAGCGCCTCGACGCAGTGCGATACGCATAGGCTCCGATAAATCTGACACTTCGGCGCTTAGCTTCACTAACAAACATTTGTTTGCATTACAGACATCATCTTCTACTTTTACCATTTCTTCAAAGTAGCTCATTAAGCGTTGGTAGCCATTGAGCTCGGTATTAGTGAAGCGGGCAGTCAATTGTTCAAAGTACTTGTTGAAGTAATCTTGAATCATTGCCTCACCAAACTGTTCTTTAGATTTGAAGTAATGATAAAACGAGCCTTTTGGCACTTCGGCCGTTTTTAGTAGCTCTGAAAGTCCAACACTCGTAAACCCTCGGGTAACAATCAATTCGTACCCGACGTCGAGAATGTGTTGGCGTGTGTCATTTGTTTTTGCATTCATGGGCGGTACTATAAGATGAATTAGACCAGTCGTCTAGTTTTTGTGGTCTACTTTTTGATCAATTCGTATTCGATAACAAACAGCTTATCGATATTCGGATAGATTTCTCGAATCAACTGTTTGAGTTTTGGTAACTCGATGGCTTCTTGTTCTGCGTGAAACTCGTTGATTTCATCAAAGTTTAATGGCTCAACAGACAAGATTTTGATATCACAAACCTTACGGTCAGTTTCCAAAGTGAATACTTCTACTTCTGTGTTCGGTACATAGTGACTTTCTGATTCGTCACGAATAGTGATGGTCTTTTGGCCAGAAGTGATCAATGGCGTGAGAAATTCGAAAAAGGTAATTTTTGTTGGATGAGATGACATGAGGCTCTCTTTTCTCCGGGTTATTTGGCAAGATTATATACCCAAATAACCCAAAGGTGTTTGCCTAACAACAGGTGCGTCACCTGCCGGAGAGTCTACGCACGAGAGCGAGATGTTCGAAAGAGGGTAATCGCTTTGGCACCAAAGTACCCCAGGATCATACCAATCCAGTTGGTACTCAAATCGTCAAAGCTGAATGAACGGCTTTCAATAAACAACTGGCTAAATTCTTCCGCCGAGATGATCAGCAGTAAGCAAAACAGCAGTCGAATCCCGAACGCGTCTATTTTGGTTGCGTGGGTAAAGCGAGGGAAGGTAAACACAGCGAGAAAACCAATCAACATGCTAAACGTAAAATGCAGCGTGCTTGAGCCTCCAACATAGTTTTCTATATTCAGATAAACGGCATGATTTAGCTCTGAACTCTTCCACAAAGAAAGGCCGATTGTCAGTAGAGATATAGAAATAAAACCTAAACGTGCGATCGTCGAAGTCATCGTTACCCCACAGGAAAGAAGCCCAAATAGCGTTTTACAAAATAGAGCGCGGCAAGGTTTTGGATCGCCATGCCGATCGCCATTGCCCATGCAGCCCCCAGAACGCCGTAGCTTTGGCTAAGAAAAACCAAAAGAGCGATGGAAATAGTGCCTGAACAAATCGTGATGTATTTCATCGTTCTCTCATGGCCACTCATTAGCAATAAAAATCCTACCGAACCAGTGGCGATATTGACCATCTGCCCTAAAGAAAGGACAACTAACAGCGGAGCTGCCGCAAGAAATTCATCACCAAAAAGCTGCATGACGAATTCAGGAAATAGGGTGCAAACTAAGACAGGAAGTAAAGCTGCGCCAATGTTTGCACGACAAGCCCATCGACTTAAATTTCGCAGTTTATCCAGCTTTCCTTCTTTAAAAAGAGAGGCGAACATTGGGGCAACAACGAAGTTAATGGTAATCAGTACAAAGCCAATCAGTAGCGATGTTCGTTGCGCTGCTGCTAATAACCCTAGCTCCGTGGTAGAAATGAAAAAACCAGCAATAACAATGCTTCCCCATTGGAGGATATTGGTGAAAATGCTGCCAATCCACACTTGCTTCGCCGAGGAGATCAGTTCGATATTTGTTGTCGGGGTCGGCTTTTGATATTGACCAGAGCTAAACCATTTAGTCGTTGAAGCAATACTGACGATCAGACTCGCCAGCAGCAATGCCGCTATTAGGCTGTTGATGTTTTGTGAGTGCAGTGTGCTCAGGCCAATAATGAACAAAACCATGAGCACACTGACGCCGAGTTGAAGCGCGAATAGGGATGGCACCACCATTTTACTTGCTTGTAAAACACGGCTGTTGGTTTGTCCTAATACGAGGAAAGGTACGCACATCAGCGCGAGCGTAATCGCCACTGTTGGACTGTTGGTTTGATTCAGTTGATTTGGAAAAAGGTAAAAGCCGACAAATAGAGTAACGGCAGCCATGAAACAAAATGTGATACTGCGAGTTAAAGCCGTCCAATAGTTGTCACTTTGCTGTTGAATATCTCCGTTGCTAAACGCGATAGCGTTGAATCGGACTAAAGCAACGTCAAAGCCTCGCTGAGAAATAATGGCTGTGAGTGATACGAGATTGAATAAGAAGAAAAACTGACCTGAAGTGGATGCATCGGTTGTGCGCGACACGATGAGCGTAAGCAAAAAGGCAAATAATGCACTGAAAACTCGCGTGATTGCCGTTTTCATGCCGAGTGACAGCAAGTTCTTTTTGCCACTCGGCATAAGTAGCAGTTTTTGTTGAATGGCTTGAAACATTCTATTTCTCTAACTGTAAATGTTGTTTAGAGCGAGGCGTTGTTTTTCTTCACTGAACGTCTCATTCAACTCGGTGGTGTATTGGCGAAAATCAATGTCATCATAGTGATTGATGCAATGTGTCATTTGCTTTGCCATGTCTTCCGGTGTTTGCGCCAAAAAAGGATAGTTGAGATCTTTTGTGGCACCAATGGAACGAATCACCATAGGGAGGTGCAGCTTCGCGGCTTCTAGAATCGTTAAAGGCATACCTTCCCATGCGGCGGTATGTAAATAGAGATCGGAGGCCTGCAGTTTCTTAACCACTTCATCGCGAGGAAGCATACCCGTTACTTGTACGTCTTCGGTTCTTAACGCTTGCTCTAGCTCTCTGTCTCCTCCTCCAATCCAAGTAATGTCTAATTGGCGATTGAGTGCAAATCGATTCAAGCAACGGAGTGTGTTAAGTAAAAATTGAGGGTCTTTCTGTGGTGCGACACGCCCTAAAACAACAATGTTCAATGCAGCTTGATGGTCTCGGCCGACACGCGTCGCACTTTGATAAGAAACATAGTTGTTCAGCAGTTCCGCTCGTTTTGCTCCAATGCTAATGGCTAAATCACATTCGCGCTGACTGCAGCCTGCCACCACGTCAATTTTGTTGAGCATCACCTTTTCTAAAGCTTTGTATAGTTGGCGAGCGAAGCCTGAAATATCTTCTCGTTCAAACGCATAGCAGTGCGGGGTATACACCAAGCGGGCGCGGTTGAGTTTCAAAAATCGACCCAAAAAACCGGCTTTGCTAGAGTGCAAGTGCACAATATCGGGTTTTATGTCATTGATGGTTTGATTGGCGTCTCGCACAAACTGCAGAAGCCCACCTTCCACCCATTTCGTTTGAGCAAAAACATCGTGATTGCTGTCCTTGGTCAAATCATTGTGACGCGCTCTAGCAAGCAAAAAGTGTTCATACGGTTCATGTCGAGATGAATGTACATAGCTGTACAGTGCGGTTTGAACACCGCCACCAAAGGCTTCGGTAATATGAAGTACTTTTTTCATGCTGACTTTGTCCCTGGAGTTTTTAACCACTTGGTTTTGAAAGCTTCTCGTTCTTGCTGCGAGTAAATATGGCGATAAAGCGGTAAGTCATACATGTAAAACAACTTAGAAAAATCGTAATGCTGTTTAAAGTATTGGTGGATGTTGGAATACCATTTGTTCTTTGCTTCATTGCTGTTTTTCAGAACAAAGTTGTCGACATTTAGGAAGTCTCCAATCTCTTTGTCAAGGGAACTCAGTTGCTCGCACTTAATCAGAATGACGCTGGCTTTGTCATTGTTGAACGTGAAAAATGGTTGAGTGTTATCGATCTCTTGGCGCATGACATCGATGCTGAAGTTACGTTTTAGCTCGTTATCGAACCAATCTGCGAAGTAGTTCAGGTTGATGTAGTTATCAAAGCAATGCTCTAGATGCTTGTAGGTCACTTCCATGTCGCGGTGGATGGCATCGTTCTTTTTGCCTTCGATAAATTGCAGATGCAGATCTTGGAAAAAACGGGAGAAAACCGTCGCAATCGGGTCACGGATTAATGTAACGATCTTGATTTGCTCGCGCTTTTGCAAAATGCGCTTGCGTTGATTCAGAACCAAGCGGTAGATCGCGCGATTTTTAAAATCGAAGAATTTACTCACATCCTTTTTGTTGTGGTACATGTGAAATTCTTCATGATCGTCAAACGTGTGGATGTGATAGCTCGGAATATTACGCGCTTCCAAAGTATGCTCGATAGACGATGAGCCCACTTTCCCCATTTGATACACCAAGATGAAGTTATCAGCCCGAAGTTCTCGGTTCTTTTCAAATTGTCGAGCGATAGAGTATTTCATTGATCAAATCCTTGATTATTAAAATTCGTGACTTTTATTGACTGGCAGCGAATGGATGACTGTCTGAGGTTCTGGTGTTCGTTTTCGACTGATCATAACTGGCAACAAAAGTATCAAAATGATGGTGGTATTTACGGCAACGAAGAACACCATGATGAGGGCGTAAACCGCGAGTAAAAGACTTTTTCTGTTGTCATCGATACTGCGAAAACAAAATTTGATGAAAAGAAAGTAGCCTCCAAACAGAAACGCAATGCCGAGCAAACCGTATTCGATGGCGGTATCGAGCACAAAGTTGTGGGTGTAAATCGCTAATTCATCGTAGTTGAAGTAATCGATCATAAAGTTGGGCAGCATTTTGGCGCCCACTCCTAAAATAGGATGCTGCGTTAAGATATCCATGCCGTTTGCGAGTAGCAGCTTACGATGCAAGTTGGACACCCATCGCGCTTCACTTTGGTTGGCAAACAAAATGTCTTCTTGAGTGATCTCCAGTTTATCGGCAAGAGCATCAAAACCGACGTAGAGCGTGGTAGAGACTGTTCCAATAACCACAAATGCCAACGCCAAGAGAAGCATCCATGTATAGGTTTCACTGATGGTTTTTCGCATCCAGTTTTTAATAAAAATCTGATCGAGAAAAAACAGTAAACAAAAGCCCAGCAGAGCTTTTCGTTCTTGAGATAACACGAGTAGCGCAAATGCAACTAGCATCAAAAAAGGGAACAGGCGAATTTTGTCGCGATACAAATAGAGTAGCGAGCACAACACTCCAAATCCGTATTTACTGACCCCGAGTAATTTAAATCCGCTTTGATAGCCTTGGGCGAAGTGCCATGCTGCGACTAGAGCACAGATGATAAAAAGTAGGTAGGTGAAATAGACCATCACTCGCTCATCATCAAATGCACCGTAAGCGTAAAGTAAGCTCAGTAGACAAAGAATGGCTAGCCACTGAACGGTTTCGATCAATAGTGTGGCCAAAGGTACTCTGTTCAACAAACCATTGATAAATACATATCCAGTAAACAGCACCAAGAATCCGATACATGGATGCAACAGTTGCTTTGCTCTTCCTTCTAAAATGATCAAGGCGATTAAGCCAACAGAAAGCAAACTTGCGATATCGGAAGGCGCAAGTGCCACGCCACCTAAAGCGAATTTCACTGGGACAAAAAACAATGCCAGAGTAATAGCTGCAAGGAGTGGAACGGTATTACTTATCGGTACAGAGCTGTTGGTAGATTCCATAATAGCCCTCTCGAAATTTGTCGATGGTGTAGAGTTTGGCTCGGTTGACGGAATAATGACTTGCCGAATTGTAAAGAGCCGCGTCTTCGCAAAGCTTTGCAACCTTTTGCGCAAGCAGATTGCTATCACCGACTTCGAACAGATATTCTGAGCTGCCGGTAACCTCATCTAATCCCGGTACATCGGACGAGAGTACGGGCAAACCTGCTGCCATCGCTTCTACGGCGGCGAGCCCGAATCCTTCAACGTGGGAAGATTGCACGTAGATATCCATATCGCTGAGAAAGAGAGGGATATCGGATACGACTCCGTGAAAATGCACGCGAGGTGAAACGTTTAACGATTGAGCGAGTCGTTGAAGCGAGGCTTTTCTTTCTCCATCTCCGGCAAGGTGTAAGTGGTAGCACTCAGGCAGTTTTGCGATGGCGTGAATTAACGTTTCGTGATCTTTGTGTTCATGTAGTCGGCCAACCATGCCAATGTTGATGGTTGCTTTCTCGCTGAGATCGTGGGCTTGTTTAGCCGTCATCGGGAAGCGATTTAAGTCGACGCCGTTATGTACAACTCGATACTTGTGTTGGTACCGAGGCATGAACTTCACCAATTCTTCTTGAACTTTTTCACTGATGCTAACGGTATAGTGGTGACCCCAATAGAGGACATATTCTATGAACTTAAACAGAGGGTAATCTCTGCGTCGGTTGTAAGAGCAGTGTTCTGTTTGAATACGTTTTTTCCCGATCGCAAGCAGCGCTAGGTAAATAGACGGATACAGATGTCCATGAACAAGATCTGGCCAGCGTAGTAGTGACCATTTTTCCGATAGAGACAGTGTCTGCCAGTTAAAGCATTCGATTCCCTGTGCGGAGAGTTGTTCCAAATAGTCGTTCTCAGCACACAACACGAGGATCTTGATTTCATACTCGGGATTATGCTCGAGCACCAAGTCCACTAAGAACTTTTGCGCCCCACCATTTTGAGATAGGTCGTTGATGATGTGTAAAATTTTCGTCTTCATCATTGCGCCATTTGATACTTTTGTTTGAGTTCGGAAATTTCACTTGAAGTAAAAAAGTGGGTCGTCAATTTGGATGACAACATTTCCTCAATAAACTCAGGTTTAGGTTGATAGCTGTTTTTGAACTCATTGATCAGCGAGGAGTACCATTTGTTGTTTGATTGGTTGTCGTGGACCACATCAACTGGATAGCCGAGAAACTCGCCAACGGTAGCTGGTGATTGCTTCAGCTTGTCACTTCGAATTACGAGCAGAGAAAAGTTGCCTTGTTGGTAGGTTTGGCAACCAGCTTCATGATCGAACGGTTTATTGAACACGTCGATCCCTGTTAGCGTTTTGATTTCATTATCAAACCACTCCAAAGGGTAGTGGTGATTCATGTGCTCTTCGAAAGCTTCTTGCAACAATTGCGGACGCTCAGAGCGAATTGCACTGTCGTCATTTAGGTATTTTTCTGCCATCCAGAAAGGTAAAGATTGAAAGAACATCGAGATATTTCTACCAATCGGCTCTCTCACCAATGAGATGATGCGCACGTCTTGTTTACGTTTGAGCATGTGGCTCATAATGCTTCGCTTGAGCAGACGTTTTACATAATGCTTGTTTGGTTGATGCAGCTTCGCTCTCACTGGAGAGATCTGCTTGTTTGCATCAATCGACATAAGGTCATGCAAATGAATCGAGTTAGGAATCGACTTTTCTAACGCACTCGAGCCGACTTTACCCATTTGATATATCAGCACTGGGCGTTCTTGGCTTTTTAATATCTGATACCAAGACGCATGTTGATTAGTAGGCGTATTTCTGGACATATAAAGTCTCTCCTTCCTTAGCTTTTGCTTGAGTGATAAGCACGCCAAGAGACGGTATCGAGTGTTGTATTTGTTTAGATAGCGCGACATTAACCAGTGATGCTTTGGTGGACTCGGAACGAATCACTGTGATGAGTCCGTTCGCATATTGGCCTAAGATGAGCGCATCACTGACCGACAGCAGTGGTGGTGTATCGATGATGATGCGATCGTATTTATCTTGAAAATGGTCCAGTAGTTTTTTGAAGCGATTGGATGCCAGCAACTCTTGTGGGTTGGGTGGAATCAGCCCAGCAGGTAGTACATCTAAATTGGCATCATCGATGCGAACGATACAATCTTTTATTGCGGTATCCATCGTCAATATGTTGGTTAAACCTGGCTGGGACTCAGGAATATTGAATCGTTTGGCTAAAGATGGACGACGCAAGTCGCAGTCGATAATCAACACTTTCTCCATAGTCGAGAAGGACACCGCCATATTGATGCTGGTGGAGGTTTTGCCTTCCTCTGGAATCGCTGAAGTAAAAGGTAAGATCTTTTGCTTAGTGTTGGTCAGCCTTAATAGCAACGACGTTCGAACAGAGCGACAAGCTTCGCTAAAGAGTTTTTCATCTTTATCTAAGTAGGCGGTATAACTTACCCCATTTTTTCGCAGGGTACGTTTTTTCACCATTGGGATAACCCCCAAGCATGTCACGCCTAGCTTATCTTGAACATCGTTTGAAGTGCGGATGACTTCTCGCAACGTTTCTAAAATGATCACCAATGCACAAGCGATAGCAAAACCGAAGAATGTGGCGATAAGCACCAGTTTCATTCGTTGTGGCGCGACAGGAAACAGTGGAATGATCGCTTTATCAGTAAAGCGAGCGGTCACATTTTTGTAATCGCTAGTAGCGCTGGTTTCTTTTTCTCGATTTAAGAAAGCTTCGTAAAGATCTTTGTTTGACTCTACTTCTCGTTTCAATTGCTCATAGCGCGCCTTTTGCGAACCCAATGATTGGAAATCTGATTTTTTTCTGTCCAGTTCTTCGCGCAACATGTCTTCTTGAGCTTTCGCTGCAAGTAAGTCTTGTTGCTTACTAAAAGAGATTTCGCGAATCAATTGCTGAGTTCGCTCTTGAATAGAGGCGAGTTGCGCTTTCGCTTGGACCATTCGATCGTGTTTTGGTCCATAACGTTGCGCCAGTTCAGAAACGTTCTTCGCAGCTTGGGCTTCTGAAAGTTTTAAATCACGAATCTGAGCTTGATTGGCAAACTCGTCAATGGACAGCAGGCTATCAAGATTCTGAGAAGATTTTCTTTTTAGTAGTTGGATCAAGGTTTGCGCTTCGATGCGCTTATTGACTGCGGTATTGAGTTTACGGTTAAGCTCTTCTAGTTCGTTGGCGTAGATGTCGTCGATGCCGTTGATATCAATCAGGCCTTCTTTGAGCAAAAACTCTTGCAAAGCATGCTCTGATTTTTTTAAGCGCTCTTCGAGTTTTTGAGAGTTATTAGTCAGCCATGTTGCTGCATTTTGAGTCACTACGAGCTTGGCTTCGAAGTTGGCATCAATATAGGCCTGACCAACCGCGTTCGCGACTCTTGTTGCTAACTTTGGATCGGCAGAACGAAAGCTAATTCGCACTAACTGTGTGTTTCGAACAGGTTCAATTTCTAGCTTTCTTTTGAAGGCTTGAAGTGCTTGATAGTAAGACTCAGAGTATTGTGATGTCTCTTTTGGGCTAGGAGAGACATTCAATAAATCTTGTACTAACGGGACTGCTTTGATGTCGTCGATTTTTTGTTTTAGTCCACCGGAGCTCGTAAATTCAGGGTGTTGAGTTAAATTCAGTTCATTAATGACTTTGTCGGCAATGTGGTTGGATTTCAGAATAGCGATTTGTGTTTGAAAGTACTCTTTCTTGGTCGTATCTACACCGTACACTTCTTCAATCGATAGCGCACTTTTTTGCTCTTCTTGAATCAATAACGTTGCTGTTGCTTGGTAAATGGATGTTTTGGAGTAGATGTACCAAGTGCACGTCAATGAGAATATAAGCGTGAACGCAGCAATGCTAAGCCAGTTTTTTTTCAGCGTTTTAAAGTGATGGCCAAAACGAATCAGTTCCACTTTGTTCATCTGGAAATTGTTGGGATGAGTTCCGTTCATTTGATTACCTGTCACTAGAAGAAGCTCTGATCAATAAAGACAATGTCACCTGGTTCAACCGTGCGCTGCATACTTACGCCTTCTACGGTTTTGCCAGTTTTGTGTTTGGTTAAGTTAATGCTTTTACGTGAAGCTCTATCGGTGAGCCCGCCAGCTAGTGCGATGGCTTTTTCTATCGTCAGTCCTGGTCGATACTCAAATCCTCCGGGTTTACGAACTTCGCCATTGACGTAAAACAAACGGAAGTAATTGATTGTCACCATGACTTTCGGGTTGATTAGATAGTCACCTTTTAAGCCCGTTTCGATTTCGTACTTGAGCTGTTTTGGCGTTTTATTTATCGCTTTGATTCGTCCAAGGTAAGGGTAATCAAAGTAACCATCTGACGTGATGAGGATGTTTTTAATAGAAAGATCTTCCTCCCCGTAAACTTGCACTGAAATAGTGTCGCCAGTATCGAGTAGGTAATCTTGTTCGTTTGAATTTGCGCTAACAAAAGTACTGAAAAGTAGCAGAGCTAGGCCAATTAACTTGAATAATGGATTCATTAACATTCCTTGTTACAACGAAAATTGCGCGCTTAACGTCCAGACATTTTGGTCGTAGCTATAACCTAAACGATTGGATGTTTTGTCTTGATATTGCCAATCCGCTTTCAATTGAATCCAGCGTCTAATTTGATAATCAACGCCAGCGGAAAGGGTATATCGTTCATCGTTTCTCGTGATGCCGGTGTAATCATCTTCTTGATAAATGCCACCTAAACGAGTGGCTAAATAGCTGTTCCAATCGTGTTTGATATCTAGGCGATAACGAGTCTGTAAGTTGTAGTCACCATCTTGGTCAGGGTTGACGGCTGCTTGGGTAGTTTTGACCGTCACCAACGTTTGCTCTTGTGGTAGCCATTCAAATCCGATATCCCAGCTAAAGCCTTTGAAGGTTTCTCGTTGTTCACTATCAAAGTCTTTAACTTGATAGCCAAACCTTGCGATACCTTGGGTTTTCCCCGATATTTCCCACTCAGCACCGGTGTAGTAAAAGCCGGTGTCGCTGTCTTTTGATGCAGCGCGAGGGTTTTTATTAAGGTACTCGGTGAAGACTTGTTTCGTCCCAACTAACCAATAGGTTTTAGGAGTCGCTCTAAGGTAAAACTCAACGTGGGCGTTTGGGGCGCGGAAGTCGTTGTACTTAGTTTTTGCGTTGGGCTTGCCAGGTAAACCGTTACGATGATTTTGGTAAGTTTTATCGCTGTAGCCTAAGCCAAATTCGAATCGTCCTTTCGCACCAGTAGAGCCAAATACGTAGTTGGTTTTCAAATCATTACGGTAAAACTCGATAGGTGAATCGAGAAGATTACCTTGTCCTTCAGTGATGTCTTCACCGCGGATTTCATGCAATGCCTGAAAACGATAATCCACGACTAAACGATGACGATGATTGAATTCAAAAAAATTGGTGAACTGAAAGGTATGGTCATCGTAATCATTCTTCTCGTCTGAAGAAAAGCCCGCTTTTAGCTTGTACTGAATGTCTGCGCGATATTGATGGCGTTCGATACGTGCCAACAAGCTAGGCTCTAGTCCCCAAATGTTTACGGATTCAATATCTTGAGATTTTTCCGCTTTGTTTATGTTGTCGTCGCCTTCGTAGAACGCTTTGACCAATGGGATAAACTCAATGCCAGATTCAGTTTGATATGCCATTGGCTCTGCTAATGCAGCTGTTGAACAAAGGGCGAGCGCAAGTGCTGGAGTTGTTGTTTTCATCATCGCCGCCTTAGTACGCATTGGAGCCAGTAAAGCCTTTGAACACGGTAAGGAAGATGATTTTGATGTCCATCCAAACTGACCAATGATGGATGTAATCCAAATCAAACTCGACGCGTTTTTCCATCTTATCGAGCGTGTCGGTTTCGCCGCGATAGCCGTTGATTTGAGCCCAACCTGTAATGCCTGGTTTGACTTTGTGGCGCAACATGTAGCGGGCGACAATCTGACGATATTCTTCGTTGTGCGCAACGGCATGAGGACGAGGGCCAACGATCGACATAGTGCCTTGTAATACGTTGATAAACTGCGGCAGTTCGTCTAATGAGGTGCGACGTAGAAAACCGCCAAACGGAGTAATACGAGGGTCGTTTTTCGTGGCTTGCTTGATGTTTGGGCCTTGATCCATCGTCGTCATCGAGCGGAACTTCCAAACTTCGATTTTTCGACCGTCCAAACCATAACGATGCTGCTTAAATATTACAGGGCCTTTTGACGTCAACTTAATACCAATGGCGATAGCAAGCAGGATTGGTGATATCAACACTAAGATAATGCTAGAGAACAAAATGTCTTCGAAGCGTTTAATCCAGGATGAAACGCCAGCAAAAGGCGTATCGAACACGCTGAGAGTTTGAACTTGACCAATTTGATCCCAGCGAGAATGGAGCAGGTTGTAAGTAAAGAAATCCGGGATCAGATAAGTGTTCGCTGTGGTGTCGGAGAACTGGTTCAGGATGGAAGCAATGCGCTCTTTAGCATGCATTGGCATCGCAATGTATACGTAATCGACTTCTCCTCGTTTTGCCCGTTCTAACGCTTGGTTTACCGCGCCTTTGATTGGGTATTCGGAGCTAGGCAATCTGTCGCTAGAGCGTTCGTCATAGAAGCCGTCAAATAGAACACCATGCTCGGTGTGGTTTTGAATCTCGTTGGCAAGGGTAATGCCGTGAGGGGTCTGGCCGATGATGATAGCGGTGCGAGTGTTGAAGCCCATTTTTCGCAAATAGGCCAAAACGGTACGAAAGGTCACTCGCCACGCCAACAGTAATGCCGGCGTAATGGTGACCCATAATGCTAAGATACTGCGGTCAAACAAAGGGTAAACTTCGGAAAAGTAAAGCACCATGAAAAGTAGGGCGCTTGTCATTAACCACGATATGCAAACAATGAACATTTGCTCTCTAAACGAGCTTGTCCGCCATGAGCGATATAGGTTGCCGCTCTCCGCCATAAACAAAAATGAAATACCCCCGACGAAGGACAAGATGACGTAGTCCTTATCCATCGAGGTATTTGTGTCTTTCAATACTAGGAGCAGCATAAAGGTGACAATGACAGCAAGATCTGAGAGGCGATATAAAAAAGCGAACTCCATCTCATAAGAACGAATTAGTCCTTTGTGTTTCATGACCTAGTTTCCCTTCTAGCACGCTACCGCCATTGGGGTGATTGCCCAATAGCCGTGTCGCGAACGTTTTAATTGATGAGCAGAGACATTTCTATGAATGTTTCTGAATTTCTGTAACGCATAAATTCGAAGGTAAGTTTAAAAATTCGCGGTGTTTAGGTAAGTGGAAATAAGAATGAAATTTAGACCTTTGGCTAAGTTTTGCTGTTTAGGAAAAAGCTGGTACTTGCTAAGCAGGGATGAGGAAAAGTATTAAGAAGCGAGTTTGATTATAAAAACTAAGGTTTAATTTCTTGATGGTCTAACGGATGACTTATTTACAGGGAAGTTAATGATTTAGTCTTGGGTGCGGAGTATGAGTGATGAGTCCAGCGAGCGAGTGATGTCGGTCATTTATGTGGTTTTGATACAAAAAATCCCTCTCAGGAGAGAGGGATTTATAACAACTATAGGTGAATAATTTATTCGAAATCTACGCCATTTTCTTTAAATAGACGTTTACAAGCACGACCATCACTATGGAATAGGTGACAACGGTGAGCAGGAATACCGATTTCCAATTTATCGCCCGTGTCGACAGCTAGCGTGTCTGGTTGACGATAGATCACATCCGCGTCTGCGCCTTCAAGGTTTAGGTATACCTGAGTTTCGTTACCAAGCTTCTCTACGATCATCACTTCACCGTGAATGGTTGCGTCAGCTTCGGTTGCAGAAAGTAGGTGTTCTGGGCGAATACCCAAAGACATGCGGTCGCCACGGTTAACGGTTGTACCATCTACAGGAATCCAGAATGATACGCCGTTAGATAGTTGAACTTTAACGCGTTCTGATTCTACTTCATCGATGAACACGCTCATGAAGTTCATTTTTGGAGAACCGATGAAACCAGCCACAAAGCGGTTCTGTGGGTAGTGGTAAAGTTCAAGAGGTTTGCCAACTTGAGAGACGTAACCACCATCTAGTACGACGATTTTATCCGCCATGGTCATTGCTTCCACCTGATCGTGTGTAACGTAGATCATGGTGCAGCCAAGTTGACGTTGTAGTTTGGTAATTTGCGCACGCATGTTTACACGTAGCGCGGCATCTAGGTTAGACAAAGGTTCATCTAGGAGGAATACGTTTGGTTGCGATACTAGTGTACGGCCGATAGCCACACGTTGACGCTGACCACCTGAAAGTGCTTTCGGTTGACGCTCAAGCAAGTGACCCAGTTGTAGGATTTCTGCTGCGTGTTCAACACGTTTGTCGATTTCTGCCTTGTCTGCTTTAGCCAGTTTTAGACCAAATGACATGTTGTCGTATAGGTTTAGGTGTGGGTATAGAGCGTAAGACTGGAAAACCATACCAACACCACGTTTGGATGGTTCGACGTCATTCATGCGCTGGTCACCAATATACAAATCACCTGAAGTAATGTCTTCAAGACCGGCAATGCAACGTAGAAGGGTAGATTTACCACAACCAGATGGACCTACGAAAACAACAAATTCACCTTCGTCAATCTGTAGGTCTACGTTTTTAGAAATCAGTACGTCGCCATACGCTTTACAAACATTTTTTAACGTGACACTCGCCATGTAGCTCGTCCTCGATCAATTTTTTTATTATTCACCGCTCATCATTATATGAATTATCTAGCGAGCAGTAACAGTAGGAATCGGTAAGTTATTGCGGTTGGTAAGAAAAGTAGGGTAGCACTTCAATGAAATGTCCTAAATAGAAGTGCTACCCATCATAGCCAAGTACGAGTTTCTCTCCCCCACATTATTCGTGTTGTCTCCCCCGTGAAATAATTACCACAAACAACACCAATAATGACATTCCACTCGTCTGGCAATGCAAAACCAGCAAATCTTTTTACCTAGCTAATAGGCACTGCTGGGAAAGGGTTCTTACCATCCACTCTTGGATGAATGCAGTTTCTAAGATTGTGCTATCTGCTACATCCTCCTAATCGAAATAATTGTAGGGGGAGTAGATGGGGAGGAGTAAAAAAGGAGGTGTAATGAAGCAGTTGGGCGGAAATCACATTATTGCACCGCCTAAAGTTGAAACCGATCACAGGAAGTATCCATTTTGTGATTTGAGTCTCTTACCCTTGGCGATTTAGATCACGAAAATACGTCATAATTGTAAGGGCGTAGGGATTAGGAGGATGAGACATATTGGATTATTTCAGATGATATATGTCGAAATACGGCTGAACCTCAATGGACTAGCCCTACATCAAAAATATAAAAAGGATACGAACATGAAAAAGTTAAGCGCTGTAGCACTAGGTACTCTTGTTGCTTTGGGTTCTTTTGGTGCTAATGCTGCCATCGAAGAAGGACAACTTACTATCTGGATCAACGGCGACAAAGGCTACAACGGCCTTGCTGAAGTTGGTAAGAAATTCGAAGAAGACACTGGTATCAAAGTAACAGTGGCTCACCCAGACGGCCTTCAAGATAAATTCCCTCAAACTGCAGCTACAGGTGATGGCCCTGATATCGTATTCTGGGCTCACGACCGTTTCGGTGGCTACGCAGAAGCTGGCCTACTAGCAGAAATCAAGCCTTCTAAAGCAATCCAAGAAGGCATCGTTGACTTTGCATGGGATGCAGTACGTTACGACGGCAAACTGATTGGCTACCCTGTTGCGGTTGAGTCTCTATCTCTGATCTACAACAAAGACCTAGTTCCAAACCCACCAAAATCTTGGGAAGAAGTTGCAGCGCTAGATGCAAAACTTAAAAAAGACGGCAAGTCTGCAATCATGTGGAACCTAAAAGAACCGTACTTCACTTGGCCTCTAATGGCTGCTGACGGTGGTTACGCGTTCAAATACACTTCTGAAGGTTACGACGTTAAAGACGCAGGCATCGCGAAAGAAGGCGTGAAAGACGCGATGAACTTCGTGAAAGGCTTGGTAGACAAAGGCGTTATCTCTGCGGATATGGACTACTCAGTTTCTGAGTCTGCATTCAACCAAGGTAAAGCTGCGATGACTATCAACGGTCCATGGTCTTGGGGCAACATCGAGAAGTCTGGCATCAACTACGGCGTAACAACACTACCTAAGTTCCAAGGTCAGTCTTCTAAGCCATTCGTTGGTGTACTAACTGCTGGTATCAGCACTGCGTCTCCAAACAAAGACCTAGCGGTTGAATTCCTAGAGAACTACCTACTAACAAACGATGGCCTACGTATGGTTAACAACGACAAGCCTCTAGGTGCGGTAGCGCTTAACTCATTCCAACGTGAGCTAGATTCAGATACTCGTATCGCTGCGACAATGGACAATGCGATGAACGGCGAAATCATGCCAAACATTCCTCAAATGAACGCATTCTGGGGTGCGGCTAAGAACGCAATCATCAACGTTGTTGACGGTCGTCAAACTGTAGATGCAGCTCTTGCAGATGCAGAAAAACAAATGACTAAATAATTCAGTAATACTTTTTTAAGGAGGGGGCAACTCCTCCTTACTTTTCTATATTTATTCTATATTCGCTAGCAGGTTCCCTATGCAGTCAGTTCAAGGTACAAATGCTATGACAGCACCAGAAGCCAGCCTTCCGAGCAGCAAAAAAGTGTTCATCAAATGGTCACTTTTAGGCACAGTCGGCATTCTCAATGGCTACGCAACAATCCTAATGTATTCTCGCGGTGAGATTGCGTTTGCACTACTTACGATCATTCTTACCGCTTTAGCGTTGTTCATTTTCGGTAGTAAAAAGACGTACGCACACCGTTACATTTACCCTGGTATTGCAGGGATGATTTTGTTCATCCTTTTCCCTTTGGCATATACCATCGGTTTGGCGTTTACTAACTACAGCGCGAAAAACCAACTCTCATTTGATCGTGCTCAGAGCGTCCTGTTAGACAGAACTTACCAAAGTGGTGATAGCTATCCATTCACTTTGTACAACACCGAGCAGGGCCACCAAATTGTGGTTGAGAAAGATGGCGAGCTACTAGCAACTCCTGTTTTCCAACTTCAAGGCTTCTCAGAGACAGACTTAGACCTTGCGCCAATTACAGAGGCGGCAGGCGATAAAGAGCCAATCAAAACCATCGTGAAGAACCGCACTGCGCTAAGTAGCGTTGACCTGCATCTTCCGAACGGTGACGATATCCGTATGAGCGGCTTGCGTAAGTTCGCAGCAGTGGTTCCGCTCTACACGTTGCAAGATGACGGCGAAACCCTTTACAACAACCGTACCCAAGAAACACTGCGTCCAAATATGGAAGTGGGTTACTACCAACCAGTGGATGAAAACGGTCAGTTTGTTGGCAGCACCGTGTCTCCAGGTTTCGTGGTGAACATCGGTACGCACAACTTTGAACGTGTGTGGAAAGATGATGGCATCAAAGAACCATTCATCAGCATCTTTATCTGGACTATTGTTTTCTCTGCGCTAACCGTAGTCTGCACATTGGTTATCGGCTTAGTGTTAGCAAGTGTTGTTCAGTGGGAAGCGTTGAAAGGTCGTTCAATCTACCGACTACTACTGATTCTGCCTTATGCGGTACCGGCGTTTATTTCTATCCTGATCTTTAAAGGTTTGTTCAACCAGAGCTTTGGTGAGATCAACATGCTTCTGGAAGGTTTGTTTGGTATCAGCCCGGCATGGTTCTCTGACCCATTCATGGCAAAAACCATGATCCTGATTGTGAACACGTGGTTAGGCTTCCCTTACATGATGATTCTATGTATGGGTCTGCTAAAAGCGATTCCTGATGATCTTTATGAAGCATCGGCTATCGATGGTGCGAACTTCATCACCAACTTCACGCGTATCACAATGCCGATGATGCTGAAACCGCTGACTCCGCTATTGATTGCAAGCTTTGCTTTTAACTTCAACAACTTCGTACTTATCCAGTTATTGACAGGTGGTGGTCCAAACATGATTGGTACATCAGAACCTGCGGGTTACACAGACCTATTGGTAAGCTACACCTACCGAATCGCATTCGAAGGCGCAGGTGGCCAAGACTTCGGTCTAGCAAGTGCAGTAGCAACACTTATCTTCCTATTGGTTGGCGCGTTGGCACTTATCAACCTACGTGTAACTAAAGTAGCTCAAGACTAAGGAGAGATTACAATGGCAATGGTACAAGGTAAGTCATTAAAGTATCGTGTTTGGGCTACTCATATTGCTATGTGGGTATTCTTAGCACTGATTATTTTCCCATTATTGATGATCATCGCGATTTCGTTCCGTGAAGGTAACTTCGCAACGGGTAGCTTGATCCCAGACAACCCAACGCTTGACCACTGGAAGTTAGCGCTTGGTTTCTCAATTACGAACGCAGATGGCACCGTAACACCACCTCCATTCCCAGTAATGACGTGGTTGTGGAACTCGGTAAAAGTTGGTGGCATCTCTGCAATCTTGATTGTGGCACTGTCTACAACATCGGCTTACGCGTTTGCGCGTATGAAGTTCAAAGGTAAGAACACCATCCTCAAAGCGATGATGATCTTCCAAATGTTCCCAGCGGTATTGGCATTGGTTGCTCTATACGCGTTGTTCGACAAACTTGGTCAGTACATTCCTTTCCTTGGTTTGAATACGCACGGCGGTCTGATCTTCGCTTACTTAGGTGGTATCGCACTGCACGTATGGACGATTAAAGGCTACTTCGAAAGTATTGACTCGTCTCTAGAAGAAGCGGCTGCTCTTGATGGCGCAACACCATGGCAAGCATTCCGTTTGGTATTACTGCCACTGTCAGTGCCAATCCTAGCGGTAGTATTCATCTTGTCGTTCATCATGGTAATTGGTGAAGTTCCTGTAGCATCACTACTACTTTCTGATGTAGACTCGTACACACTTGCAGTAGGTATGCAGCAATACCTATATCCACAAAACTACTTGTGGGGTGACTTTGCTGCTGCTGCAGTTCTATCAGCAGTGCCAATCACTGCAGTATTCTTACTTGCTCAACGCTGGTTGGTTGGTGGTCTAACCGCTGGTGGTGTGAAAGGATAATCTCAAGTGGTCTGAGATTGACAAGAATAACTAGAAAAGGGCGACCATACGGTCGCCCTTATATTTAGCATCGATATTACACTTTTGGTTTGGCCGCCGATCAGTAATATCCTGCTTCTATTGGCGTTACGCATAGCTGGCTGTTAGCTTAGTTCCTTACGATTCAATCACTAACAGTTTTTGTAACCATAACCTGAGTCTTGACTCAGGTTTTTTTATGCTTAATAAACACACAAAGAGTAGCGGCTTTGCAATGGATTACACAGGGACGCCGAGGTGCCCTGCGAATCACTTCACATAAATACCTGTGATGGCGGGAAAGTATGAGATTTAGGTCTTACTAATGTGCGGTGTCGTGGACGTATTTACGAGTAAGGACGTCAGTTTTAACGAGGTGAAGACGAGAAATGCCGAGGTACTTAAAACTCGCGGCTAGATGGCGCGCAGCCAACGTATTGTAGCAGTGTATACAAGCTCTCTTGTTGTAGCGCTACGCGACGAAACAGGTTGGCAAAAGTGGTATCGCCGCCGAAACAGGTCTGAATATAGTGGTTAATTTCCGATTCGTTATAACCCTCGACGTACATGGTTCTTACCCATTGATATTCGACCGCTTTCAAATTGGTCAGCGTCTCTTCACTTAAGGTTGTTTGCTTTAGTCTCAAGATCCAAACTCTATATAGCTCCAAAATACTGGGTGGATTTAAGCAAAACAAGGTGACGGAATTATGACAATGTGGCACGAGTGTGAAGCAAATGGCCGAAGCATGACATTGCTTCACACTCTGAGTTGGAAAGTGGGGTAAAGAGGGGCTTTCGAAGCAGGAAAATTACTTAAGATATTTAACGTGCGCTTCCATCTCTTCGCCAATTTCTTTACGCATATTCATTAAGCGAATAGCCGATTGCTCTAGAGCCTTGTCTTCATCAGATTCAGGAATCCACTTCGGTACATCGGTAGGTTTACCGCTTTCATCGACTGCAACCATAATCACGATACAGTGCGTAGTTAAACGATTTTTCATCTGTTTTGGATCACTAGCTTGAACATCAATGGCGATGTGCATTGAGCTTCGACCGGTGTAAATGACTTTCGCGCTAACTTCCACAAGGTTGCCAACATGAATAGGCGCAACAAAACGAATCCCACCCGCGTAGGCAGTAATGCAGTATTTTCCACTCCAAGCGGCACTACATGCATAAGCGGCTAAGTCGATCCATTTCATTACAGCGCCGCCGTGAACCTTTCCGCCAAAATTAACGTCGCCAGGTTCTGCTAAAAAACGAAGGGTAATATCTCTTTGACCACTGCTCATCTGTCATTCCTTTGTGAGTTATTGTTCTGACAATGTAGCAGCAAGCGTTTGTGACGGGAATAGGGCGAGCAACAAAACATTAACTTTTGTTTGAGGTGTTGATACCAAAAAGCCACGGCTCTACTCCGTGGCTTTTCTCTTTGTTGTTAGGCGGAAGTTGATGGTAGTTCTTGGCCGGCAAGAGTTTGCTTCTTCCGTACTTTTATCTGCGACAGAATCACGCCGGAGATAACCATCAAGCCGCCGATAATATGGTACACGTGAATCTCTTCACCGAGCAGTGTTGAAGCTAAGGCGACAGAGACCACAGGCATTAAGTTCATGAACATGGCGCTGGAGTCTGCGCCAATCAAATCTATTGCTTTTACCCACATCAATGGAGCGAAAATAGACGCTGCGATACCAGCATAAGCGATCAGTGGAAGCGCCTCTTGGCTAGGAAGCAGTTGTTCGCTTGAAAGCCACAGTGGAGTCAGCATGATGACAGAGAAGAAGCCTTGCATGTAAACCAATGTTAGGCTGTTAAATGGCATCTTCCAACGTTTTAAAAGCACACAATATGCGGCATAAACTAACGCGGCCAGTAACATTAAGCTGTCGCCTTGCGTCATATCTTGATGCAAGAAGTAGGTGACGTCACCGTGCCCAAGCATAAACGCTAAACCACCAAGTGAAATTACCCCACCGACAATGCTCAACATAGAAACCGATTTACCCAATAGAGGAACGCTTAAAAACACGCTGATCAAAGGCACTAATGACGTAATCAACGCCATGTTTGAAGCCGTTGTAGTTAAGCCTGCGTAGTAGCCTAACGACTGGTTAAGTACCATGCCGAGTAGGGCTAAAAATGCCAGTTTAGTCAGGTATGGGCGAATCACATGACGCTGTTTGATTACGGCTGGCAAGCAAAATGGCGTTAGGAGAACCATCGCAACAAACCAACGATAGAAGCTCATTGCGCTAGGTTCAATCGTGCTTGCCGCCATTTTGTTTACGATAGAATTTCCACCCCAAATCATGACAGTAAAAAACGGAAGCAAATAAACCATGAGAACCTCATCGCACAATAATTGATGGCGCTAGTCTGACAGGTCTTTATAATGAAAAGTATCTCTTAAAAGACATCGTAAGCGATAGGAAGACAATTTTGAAAAAGAGTGCGAGAAATCTTCATCCTTCATTATCAATTGATCGTGCGCCATCGGATGTTTTTATGAATTTTGAAGCGTTTCTTTCCAACACGGAAACCCGGATTCATAGCCATCCTTGGGGGCAAGTGCAGCTGATCAGCGGTGGGATTTTAGAAATGGATGCGGAGGACACACGATTTTTAGCGCCACCTCATTTGGCAATTTGGGTGCCAGCGGGCATTCGTCATACCAGCTACAACCGAAAACCAATCGAATATTGCTCATTGAATATTGATCCAGAGCTGACGGCACATTTTCCAACCAAAACCAGTTTAATCAAAGTCACCCCCATCGTTTCTGCCATCATTGAGGACTTTCGTCAGCGTGACATTAACGTAGCGCAGAGCGATGAAGACAAACGCTTGGTGCGAGTGTTGTTGGATCAACTGGCGAAACAAGAAGTGGAACATCACTTTTTACCGACAACCGACAACAAATATCTTCAGCCAATCTTAAAAGCGGTAGAAGAATCGCCAACCGATGAAATCAGCTTGGCGGAGTGGGCGGCAAAAGTGCATACCACAGAGCGCACGTTAGCGAGACATTGCCAGAGTGAGTTAGGAATGAGCTTTACTGAGTGGCGTTTACGTGTGCGGTATTTGCACTCGATGGAGTTGCTACGCAAAGGGCAAACCGTAAAAGAAGTCGCGCTGACGTTAGGTTACAACCAAGCCAGCCCTTTTATCGCGATGTTTAAGAAATACTCCGGCATGACACCGGAGCAATATAAGAATCGCTTGTTATAGCTGAGCGAGGACGTAATCCAGACCACCCACAACAGCAGCGACTTGTGCATCATTGCACTCTTCGTCCGTTACTTTCGGGCTGTCTGGGTAAACTTCTGTGGTGGTGCCGTAAACGCAATTTGTTACGCCGCCACACAGACCCAGTTTCACCATTGGGTAGTTGATAACGCCAAATTGTACGACTGGTGAACCAATGATCTCGCCGTGTTCATCTGCTGGTGCAATGTGAGTCACTTTTGCTACCGATTCAATGACTGCTTTTTGGAAGTCAGGTTGAGGGTTTTCAGTATCTCCCACGGTGTAAAAGCCATCTGGGATCATACCTTCAATGTACTCAATACCATCACGAGCAGCTAAGGCAGGACGGAACTCAGTTTCGTCAGAATCTGTCGTCTCGTGCAAATCAATGTGCATTAACACGTCGCTCAATGTCGATACGAGCTTGATCAAGTTGGCTGACTCTTCCGCTGGGCTATCTGCATAGAAAGAGCGGTTTGGATCAATCGCGTTTGGATTCCAACGGTTGATCACTTCGTAACCCCAAGGGCTCACGCAGGGTGCCACTACAATATTGAAGTGCTCTGCGTAACGCTCTGCTTCTTTTGCTACGAATTTTAGCGCGCCGTGTACGCCGCTGGTCTCGTAGCCATGCACACCGCCAGTTACAAGAACAATCGGTTTTGCTGAGTCCCAGTTACGTGTTTTTATGCAAAATAGTGGGAAGCGAGCTTGGTCGTAAGAAAGCGCACCATATTGTTCTACATCGAAACGGTCGCGTAGCGCATCAATTTTGCTGACTACTTCTTCTTGGTAGCTGCGTTTTACTTCGCACTGTGCGAGCCACGTTTTACGTTCTGCTTCTCCCCAAGGTTGGCCTGGGGTACCGATTGGGTAAGAGTATCCGCTTTTCATCTATACTTTTTCTTTTGTGTGCTGAAAGGTATGACAAGACTAGACCTGTCTTATCTTATCGGCAATACAAAACACCAATTGTGACGGTATTCTTTGCAAAATCATCACTTTGCCAAGGGATTTAATAGTGTTACATTTTGTTACTTACTCAATTTCATATATTCATATAAGAGATAAAAAATGGCTGGAGCAAGTTTACTCACACTGTTGGATGATATTGCCGCGGTATTGGATGATGTTGCGTTGATGTCAAAAATGGCGGCAAAAAAAACCGCAGGTGTATTGGGTGATGATTTAGCGTTGAACGCTCAGCAGGTCTCGGGTGTCGCATCTGAGCGAGAAATTCCAGTAGTTTGGGCGGTGGCCAAAGGTTCATTTAAAAACAAACTGATTTTGGTGCCTTCTGCATTATTGATTAGCGTAATTATTCCTTGGTTGATCATGCCATTGCTGCTAATCGGCGGTTTGTTTCTCTGTTTTGAAGGGGCTGAAAAAGTACTCGAAAAACTGTTTCCACACTCACATCCCCATGAAGAAAAAGAAGAGTTGGTGGACATGGGCGAGTCGTTAGAGGAATACGAAAAGCGAAAAGTTGCAGGTGCGATTCGAACCGATTTTATTCTCTCAGCGGAAATTATTGTGATTGCGTTGGGTACTGTGACTGGTGTGAGTCTTGTGACGCAAATCTTAGTGGTGAGCTTAATTGCAGTCATCATGACCATTGGTGTTTATGGCTTAGTAGCAGGCATCGTGAAATTGGATGACTTGGGCTTCTACCTTGAAATTCGCTCAAAAGGTAAGGGCTGGATGGCGAAAGTTGGCAGTGCTTTAGTTGCTTTCGCACCAAAGCTGATGAAGTTGTTAACGATTGTGGGAACTGCTGCGATGTTTTTAGTCGGTGGCGGGATTGTAGTGCACAACGTGCCCGCCATTCACCACTTTGTAGAACCGATTATTATGAACTTTAGTGGTCATTCGGTTGCTACAGCGATTCTGCCTATTTTGCTTAACGGCATTATCGGTTTTGTAGCGGGTTTGATTGTGGTTGCTGTATGGACGGTAGTAGAAAAGCTTCGCGGTAAATAATCCACATATAAAATGAAAAAGGGCCATGCTGTCTCTAATGCGGAGAACGTCAGGCCCTTTTTTATGCATGTTATTTACGTGAAGCGATTACCTCACTTTCCACTCAATTTGTTCGTTTGCACGAATAGGCACAACGATGTCGTTTCCAAATGGCATAGATTCAGGAACATCCCAAGCCGATTTTTCTAGCGTCACCGTATCTGCATTGCGCGCAATACCGTAAAAATCAGGACCGTTGAAGCTCGCGAACGCTTCCAAGTTTTCCAGCTTGCCTTCTGTTTCAAAGACTTCTGCATAAAGTTCTAGCGCCGCGTGCGCAGTGTAAGAACCTGCACAACCGCAAGCCGATTCTTTCGCGCCTTTTGCATGCGGGGCGGAGTCGGTACCTAGGAAAAACTTTTTGCTACCACTGGTTGCGGCTTCGATTAGCGCTTGCTGGTGGGTGTTGCGCTTTAGAATCGGTAAGCAGTAGAAATGAGGCTTAATGCCACCGACAAGCATGTGATTGCGGTTGAAAAGAAGGTGGTGAGCAGTAATGGTAGCGGCAACATTATCAGACGCGTTGTTAACGAACTGTGCTGCGTCGGCGGTGGTGATATGTTCTAGAACGATTTTAAGATTAGGGAAGTCATTAACGATAGGAGCGAGGACGGTATCAAGGAATTCTTTTTCTCGGTCGAAGATATCAACGTGGTGATGAGTGACTTCTCCATGAACCAAAAGCAACATCCCGACTTCTTCCATGGCTTCGAGAACGTGGTAAATGTTCTTCGCATCGGTCACACCAGAATCTGAGTTAGTCGTTGCACCTGCAGGGTAAAGCTTCGCTGCGACAATTTTACCGGTTGCTTTTGCTGCGCGAATCTCTTCTGGCGTGGTGTTATCGGTTAGGTAAAGCGCCATCAGTGGTTCGAATTGTTCGCCGTGCTGCTCTTTCAGAATTCGATCGCGGTAGGCAAGTGCCATTTCGGTATTGGTAACAGGTGGGACGGTGTTTGGCATGATCAGTGCGCGGCCATTGTAGCGGCTGATATCGCGAACGGTGTCTTTTAGAACTTCACCATCGCGTAAGTGAACGTGCCAGTCGTCAGGACGAGTAATAGTCAGTGTTGTCATTAATTGCTCCCACCATTGAAAAGTTGTCTGATTGGAGCCTAAACGCTGCATTTGCCTTTTGGAGCAAACGCTTGCGCTTAGGCGACAGGATGATAGAGGAATTGCCTTCACATTTCATCCCATTTTTCACTTTTCTACAGAGTAGGAGTGTAAGTGGTTACTTCATCGTTAACCAAAGTGCGTGAATCGTACCTGGTAGGAAGAAGAAGAAAGTTAGGATCAAGTTGATGAAGAAGTCTTTATTCAGACCTTTTTCCATGTAAACCGCTACCGGTGGAAGAAAGATACACAGCAAAATTAGAATCAGTTTTTTTGTATCCATGGGTAAAGCTCCAAGTCAATGAATGGATGTCGTCAAAAATATGGCGCATTATGTGTTTCGTATCACACTTTATCAAATGGTATTTGGTCAGAGCAGTGTTAAAAAATGTGAATTCTGAGTGTAGTAAAGGCATCTCAGTAAATCCAAACCGTTTTCTCTCTTAAAGGTTTGATTTTGGGATAAATGCTAATTCGTGAATCTGCATCTTAATGTCATTTAGGTATACAATACTGCAACAATTAAAGATCACCCGTAGGAAGAAGGCTATGTCGCAACTCGTTTTATCCCAAATCAATGTTTTTCCGGTTAAATCAGTCGGAGGTGTGTCGCTTTCGTCCGCATGGGTAGAAAAACAAGGGTTGAGTTTTGACCGTCGTTTTATGATTGCCAAAGCCGATGGTTCGATGATCACTGCGCGAAAGTACCCTCAAATGGTAACCGTGAAATCAGCGTTGCTTGCCGATGGGGTGGTGTTCAGTAGCTTGGGAATGGAACCACTTAAAATCCGTTATCAAGATTTCAAAATGCAGGAAACACCCGCAACGGTTTGGAAAGATACCTTCACCGCTTACACGACTACCGATGATGCGGATGATTGGTTTAGTCAGGTATTGGGACAGCGCGTAGAGTTGCTTTTTAGCGGTGAACAATCCAATCGTGTCCGTGAAAGCCTGGGACAAAATGTGAGTTTTGCTGACGGCTATCCAGTGTTGGTGATCAGCCAAGCTTCGCTAGAGGAATTGAACAAAAGAAGTTCTGAGCAACACTCCATGGATCAGTTCCGCACAAACTTAGTCGTATCTGATACCAAGCCATTTGAAGAAGATTCTTGGAAGCGCATCCGAATAGGGGAAGTGGAATTCGAATCTCTCAAACCTTGTGAGCGTTGTATTCTTACCACGATCAATACTCAACGTGGCACTTTCCGTGAAAGCAAAGAGCCGCTCAAAACGTTGCAACAGTTCCGCGCCAATGAACGAGGTGGTGTGTTCTTTGGACAAAACCTTGTGGCGCGCAATGAGGGCATTATTCACCAAGGCGATAAAGTTGAAGTGCTCGAATATAAGGAGCCGGAGTTTTATCCGGACAACTCACCTGTGCGCATGACGCTGACGTGTGTTGAGCGTGAAGAGATTGCTCAAGATTTCGTGACCTTATGGTTAGAACCGAGCAAAGGCTCTTTACCAAACTACTTACCGGGCCAACATTTGCCGATTGAGGTGGACATCAATGGTAAGAAAATTGGTCGTCGATATACCTTATCGTCTAGCCCATCTCGCCCTGGTCGCTATGCTATCTCCGTTAAGCGTATTGCGGGTGGCCGCGTGTCGAATGCCTTGTTAGACAACCTACAAGTCGGTGATGTATTAGAGGCAGAAAACCCAGATGGTCAGTTCCACCTTAAAACGCATGATGCGCAGCCGCTACTATTGCTGTCGGCGGGCAGTGGTGTTACTCCAATGCTGTCGATGGTGCGCTATCTTGCAGACCACAATCAACTGAATGACGTGGTGTTTTATCATCAATGCCGTACTGAGCAGGATATTCCATGTCGCTCAGAGTTAGAGCAATTAAAACGCGAACATTCAGGGCTGGAAGTGAAAATCTGTTTAACGCAACCAGCGGTGGATTGGTTTGGTCTTAAAGGGCGTTTAAGTCTGTCTCATATCAAGCAAATCAAAGACGTTGAACAACGACAAGTGTTTGTTTGTGGGCCTGATGGTTTCATGCAAAAAGCCAAAAACTTATTGTTGAAGAAAGGTTTGCCAGAGGCACATTATCATCAAGAAGCCTTTGGTGTTTCTACTGTAGAAGCAAGACCAGAAAAAGAGGTTGAGATTGAATTCAATGGCTTGAAGATCCAAGGCAACAATCAAAAAACGCTTTTGGATCAGATTGAAGATGCAGGGAAAGTAGTGAGCAATAGCTGTCGTGCTGGCTTGTGCGGTGCGTGTAAGGTACACCTCACATCAGGACAAGTTCATCACCCAAATGTACCAGCCTTGACGGATGAAGAACGCGCAATGGGAACGGTATTGGCGTGTTGCGCGATTCCAGAAACGGATATCACGGTAACGGAATAACCGAGAAAGTGCGGCCTCTAACCACAAAAAACGCTGCTAATTTTAGCAGCGTTTTGAGTTTTAAAAGCGAGCAAAAAAGATCACTTAGTCGTAAATCGTTGGGATTGGCTGACGCTTGTGCTGAGTTGCCTTGTAAATCGAAACCAAACGATCGACAACTTGTTGAGAAACTGGCTTACCTTCTAAGAAGTCGTCAATCTGCTCATAAGTTAGGTTTAGTGCATCTTCATCTGCTTTCTGCGGTGCCAGTTCTTCTAGGTCTGCGGTTGGCACTTTCTTCACTAACACCTCTGGCGCGCCCAACGTTGCGGCTACTTCGCGCACTTGACGTTTGTTCAAACCAAACAGAGGGGCAAGGTCACACGCGCCATCACCAAATTTGGTGTAGAAACCAGTGATGTTTTCTGCAGAGTGATCAGTACCTAACACCAAGCCACCGACGTAACCGGCGATCTCGTATTGAGCGATCATGCGAGCACGTGCTTTTACGTTACCTTTTACAAAGTCTACTTTTGCCGCGTCTTCTGGCATTAGCCCTGTGCCTTCTAGTGCAACATTAGAAGCGGCATGCATACCATCAACACCTTGTTTGATGTTCACAGAGACAGAATGCGTAGGTTTAATGAATGACAACGCCAATTGCGCTTCATCTTCGTCTTTTTGCTCACCGTAAGGCAGACGTACTGCTATAAACTGGTAATCGTTGCTGCCAGTTTCTTCGTTAAGTTGGTCTACAGCAAGTTGGGCAAGGCGACCTAACGTGGTTGAGTCAACACCGCCACTGATGCCAAGCACAAGTGACTTACAACCTGCTTCTTGTAGCTTACGCTTAATAAAAGCAATACGGCGTTCAATTTCGAAATGCGGGTCAATTGACGGCAATACACGCATTTCGTCACGGATGGATTGTTCCATTTAGGGTTCCTTTTCCTGCAAATATCTTAGACACAAAAACTGCTTCGAGTGGTCATTCACCAAAGATCAAACAGTGTGACGTCGTTATCGAGCTAAAATGGTGATAAACCATTCAATTAAGGCTCGTAAACGTCGCTTTAGTGTCAAAAGCTCTAAAGATTAGTAGTATCATACCGAATTCATCAGATTAGAAAACTCTCTTCAACCAGGTAATCACCGGATATGAAAAAAATCGCCATTTTTGGTAGCGCATTTAACCCTCCTAGTTTAGGTCACAAGAGCGTTATCGAGTCTCTGAGCCACTTCGATCTCGTGCTACTCGAGCCCAGCATTGCACATGCATGGGGCAAGAATATGTTGGATTACCCAATTCGGTGCAAACTGGTTGATGCCTTTATCAAGGACATGGGGCTTTCTAATGTTCAACGCTCAGACCTAGAGCAAGCTTTGTACCAGCCTGGACAAAGTGTGACGACCTATGCGTTATTAGAAAAAATTCAAGAAATCTACCCAACTGCCGATATAACTTTTGTCATTGGTCCGGATAATTTCTTCAAATTTGCTAAATTTTATAAGGCGGAAGAAATTACGGAACGTTGGACTGTCATGGCGTGCCCAGAAAAAGTTAAAATCAGAAGCACGGATATCCGTAATGCACTCATAGAAGGCAAAGATATCAGCACCTATACGACACCAACTGTCAGTGAACTGTTGCTCAACGAAGGCTTATATAGAGAAACATTATCTGGTAAATAAGAGGTCGGTTTTCATGGTCAGAGTAGCCGTATTTAGTGCATGTGCGCTGCTTGTGGTGACGCAAGCTAACTCCGCATGTAACTATCTTTCTGATCGCTCCGTGGTGTTTGAAGACAACACCATGCCCATCTGTGAAGAAATTTTTGATACTGTTGGTGTGCTTAGTACCGATACCTTAGATTGGTATGCTGCTGAAGCGACAGCAGAAGGACCAACAGAAAACTACTGGGAAGAGTGGGCAATCAAATCGCAAGACATTCCGTTTCTTACTCAAAACGTAGACAAAAACTATTTTGGTCTTGGTATTTGGATGCCAGAAGAGCTACGTGAAGAAGAAAACAAAATGACCACAGAAGAGTGGCTTCGCAGCCATGGTCTCATGTTCAGTATCGGTTTTGGTAATAAAGCTGATGGAGAGCCAAGAATGCGCTTCGACTATCGTTGGCACGAGTATTACGACGCCGACTGGATGATGCAAATTGAAGTGCCATTTTAGTTCATCGTTTTTCACCGAGCGTTCGATGTGTGTTGTGCTTGGGATTACTTGGGGAAATATGTGACCCTACGTGAGGCAAAGAATAAGAAAAGGGCGTACCGCAAAGTACGCCCTTTTTGATCTTGTGTGAGTCTCGTGTGAGAAAACGCTATACACCGTTAACTTATAGCGCTTCACCAAACACTAAAAAGCAAAGCTGTTCGTATTCTTCTGTGTTGCCAGCAAACAAGTGCTCAACAATTTGAGATTCCTTTTTCCCAGACAACTTCATTTTTCTTGCTTCGCGCAGCGTAAGCACCAAACAAAGCTCTCTCGAAATGCGAGCTTCGCATCCTGGCTTCCACTGATTGATTGCTTGGCTGAGTGCCGAGTTTGATAGATTTGGTGAAATCGCCAGTACTTCGTGTTTAACCACAGCGAGCAAATCTAACTGGATATCAGAACGCGTCTCCGTCTTCGCCAACTTTTCAATTAAGGCTTTCAGCAAAATTGATGGTTTGATAAAACCGGCCTGTTGAGCAAATGCATCATTCAAACGCACAGAAAAATCACAACGATGGACATGAGTGTTAGGTAAAAAAGTGAGTGAGCTCAAACATCCTTGAGGAATCCAAAAATACTGGCCGGGTTCAATGGCATACTCTTGCTTACCCAATTTGATGATCGCTAATCCGCTTACGACAGACAGTAAACTGTGCTTTAGCGATTTTTTACGCGCGGCAACGTTCAGAAAAGGGTAATTAGCGTCGTGAAATTCAATAGCGTAGTTCATTATGATCACCAGTGTTTTTGGGGCGCTAAGGGTAACGCTAAACCTAAACGATTCCAACCAGCTAACCGTAATTTTTAGCATGAGAAATTGTAGCCTAACTGGTATGACCATGTTAAAAGTATGGGTTGAAATGCTGCGAGGCAGCAAAACTATGCGTAAAATGTGCCAGCTTTTTTTGATATGTAATGAATAATGACTGCCAATACCGATCCTTATATTGAAATTCGTCCTTACAATGACGAAGAAATTCCAGCAGCGCTGGATCGTCTAATCCAAGATGATGAATTTATCACTGCGATTCTCGATCACCGTTTTGAAAACAAAGCGAAATGGTTCAAAACGCTCATGAGTCCGTTCCTTCGCATTTACCTAAAAGCGAAGTGGAGCAAACTTGACTCCGTAGAAGCGATCCAAATCGAGGTGAAAAAATACCTTCAAGATACGTTGAATAAGACAACGGATGGCGTCACGTTCTCTGGTTTAGACAAACTGGATAAAAACACCTCCTACTTATTCGTGTCTAACCATCGCGATATCGCAATGGATCCCGCTTTAGTTAACTACGGTTTGTACCAAAGTGGTCACCGCACTGTGCGTATTGCAATCGGCGATAATTTGCTGAAAAAACCGTGTGCGACAGAGCTGATGCGTTTGAACAAGAGCTTTATTGTTAAGCGTTCTGCAAAAGCTCCACGAGAGATGATGAAAGCGCTTGGACAGTTGTCTGGCTACATCAAACACTCGCTGGATACGGGTAACTCTATTTGGATTGCTCAAAAAGAAGGGCGCGCAAAAGACGGTAACGACTTTACAGATCCTGCGATCTTAAAAATGTTCCACGTTGAAGGTCGCAAGCAAAAGGTCGCGTTTGGCGAGTACATGCGCTCGTTAAAAATTGTGCCGGTCTCGATTGCTTACGAGAACGATCCATGTGACATCGCTAAGGCAAAAGAGCTATTTGAGAAAGCAGAAAACGGCCGTTATGAAAAAGGCGAGTTTGAAGATATCGAAAGCATCATCCAGGGCATTGTTGGTTACAAAGGCCGTGTTCATGTGGCATTTGGTGACGTGATTGAGCAAGAGTTTGAAACGCCAGAATCGTTAGCTAATGAAATCGACCGTCAGATACACGAGAACTATAAGTTGTATCCGATCAACTTGCTCGCTGCAGGTCGTGAAGATTCAAGCATTATCACAGAAGCGGTGAAACGTCAGCTTGCTGATAAGCTAGAACAGTTACCAGAAGGCGCAAGACCGTATCTTGTTGCGAGCTACGCTAACCCAGTAAATAACCAAGATTAGTCGCTGTGTATGCTGCCCAAATGATTTAGGCGCATCCAACTAATCCAATGAAAAACACCTCGTATTGAACGAGGTGTTTTTGTCTCTGCGTATCTCTTTTTGTCTATCCAATTAACGCGCGACTGCGCCACCTAAGGTCAGATTCTTAGGCCACTTGGTTATCTTATTGCCACCCAAAAAGATGTTGCCTTTTACCGTCATCGTGTCGGGAAACTCGGTCAGGGCCGAACCACCTATGTAGAGGTTGCCATCGACCACTAACCCTTCTGGTAGCGCTTTCAGTGGCGTTCGGATCACACTCAAATCGCCTTTTACTCGAAGTTTTGCCGGAAGTGTTTTTAACGGAGTATCGGTCAGGTTCAAATACCCACCCAGCGTTACCCCTTTGGGCCAGCTTTCAATCTTACTACCAAGTAAGTTAGCGTAACCTTTGATTTTTACGCCCGACTTGATTGTTTTCAGGGCGCTATTTTTCGCGTCTAAGCTGCCACCAACGTCTAAGCCCTTAGGCAGCTGAGTAATTGGCGTTTGGGAAATGTCCACATTCCCTTTTATGACCAAGCCAGATGGGAGTTCAGTGTATGGTTTGTTTCGAAGATCTAGATTGCCATAGTTGTCGATATGGCCAAATTTGGAATAGTAATCGAGCTCGTAAGCACTAGGAGACGAGCTAAATGCAATTAACGCGAGGGCGAAAGGGATGAAACGCATAACGATTACTTTCCAATAAAAACGACAAAAGCATAACCTAAAGAGTCCGTGACGGCTATATCGGCCTGAGCTTAACTTGCCGTTGTTCGTAACGACGTGGAGGAATATCTGAGAATTAGAAGTAAGAACAAATTGCTAGAATATGAGATTCTGCCAAGAACCTGAAATACTTCCTTGCTAGTATTGTTCGGGCATAAGGGGATATTCATGAAGTTTAAAAGAGTTTCTATTTTTACTCTGAGCGCCATGGTCGCGCTATTGTCTGGTTCAGTTTTTGCCAAATCTTACAGTACGCCGGAGTCAAAGGCTTTGGTGGTTGCTGATGGTAAAATAGGCCAGCGAATTTGTTACTACGAAGATAAAGCCTATACCGCTGGTGCGGTAATCAAGGTCGATGATGTGCTTTTGGTGTGCTCTGATGAAAACGACTACGAAACCAATGGGTCGTTAAAGTGGGTTGTGTTGAAGCAAAAGAAGTGATTTAGATAAGAATAAAGCGAGCTCGTTGCTCGCTTTAAATTGAATTAACGCGCTAGAGAGCGAGTTTTCAGTTCAAAAATAAGCTTTTCTGCACTTACTTCAAACTTGAATCGAGCGGTTAGCTCTTTAGATTCTTCTGTCAGCTCTGACACATTGTATTCAACGCCAGCGCAGACTGATTTAGCTAGTTCGATGTATTTCGCTAACTCAGACTCTAATGCATCTTTAGTCTCTGCGAAAATCGTTACGTCAGCAACCTCGTCGCCTTCTTTGATGATGAAACCAATCTCACCAGCACAGCCACAAGCTTCACATACTTGGCTTTCTTCTAATTCGACACTCATAACGAATCCTCTTGTAAAAACTAAGGGTATTCTAGCAGGTATTTGATCTGTATCTACAAAAATGAGCAGTTTCGTATAAAAATACAACAGTATGTTGTTTTGTTAATTGCCGGTTAACGATTGGGTGAGTAAGTCAACAATAACGTTAATGTGATATGTATCAACATTTAAGAGCAATTAACCAACATACTAACGAGATTTGGGTCAGGCCAGTTGAACTAGGGGTAAATTTATAAGACTATTTCTTGATTGATTATTTCTACATAATTATCATTCTTGGTCTTTGAATAGTTTCAATGAATAATTTGGCGCAAGGTTTTGATGCAATTCACTTTTCGCCTGATTTTAAGCGACGTGTATTGACACAAATATCACCGTAAATTGCACGTTACGCAGTGTAATTTCGTTATGATTGAGGGCCTAACGTTACGTTAGGAAAGCACAGTACATAATGCTGAGGATGATTTCATTCTGGCCTCATTTAATTGTGAGTTAGATGGATTTACAAAGAGAAGAGCTTAAGTATGCCAAAGCGTAGTAAAGAAGATACCGAAATCACTATCCAGAAGATCATGGATGCCGTTGTTGATCAATTGCTAAGACTTGGTTACGACAAAATGTCGTATACGACGTTGAGTCAGCAGACAGGTGTATCGCGTACAGGTATTAGCCACCATTTTCCTAAGAAAACGGACTTCACCGCAGCACTAGATGGTCGTATCTTTAAAATGTTTATCGAACATCTAGAGTTCGAAAAAGGTTTAGATGCGTTTTCACAGAGCTGGATTAAAGCTTTAGAAGACTCTGAATTCTTAGCGATTTTACGACTACTATTCCATCACATTGTTACGTCTGAAAGCGCTCACGAATTTGCAGCAAATGGCATTGATCGTCTGTACAAGATGGTAGAAAGCCAGTTTGGCTCAGGTGGAGATAAAGAACTGGAATGGTTGATTGGACGCTCGCTGATTCAAATGAGCAAATAATCAAAAATTACAAAAAGCCCCGCTAATTATTAGCGGGGCTTTTGCATTTCTGAGGGGAAATTTAAACAAGTGAGTGGCAGAGCTGGCTAGTGCGTGAAATCGCTCGTACATCGCTTCTTAAAGAGGCTCTGCGCCTCTTAAGCTATGCCGCAGCGTGGACTTGAGGAAAGTCCAGAGTCGGGTGTTTTGTCACGATAGAGCGATACCCATAAACTTGTTCAATACGTTCGGGCGTTAGAGCCTGCCAAGGGTTGTCATCGCAGACGAGTTTGCCGTTGTGGAGCAACACCAGTCGGTCTGCGTATTGTGAGGCTAAGTTCAAGTCATGCAATACGACAACCACCGCAGCGTTCTGCGCTTTTGCCGCCTCACGAGCAATTTTAAGCGTGTTGTGCTGGTGGGCGAGATCCAGTGCCGACGTAGGCTCGTCCAACATCAGAATCTTTTTGTCACCAGATTGATGCAGTTGCGTTAGCACTCGAGCCAAGTGCAAACGTTGCTTCTCTCCGCCTGAGAGGGCAGGGTACAAGCTTTCCGCTAAGTGCAGAACATCGGTTTTTTGCATGTAGTGTAGGGCAAGCTCAGTCGTTTCTTTGTTTGAAAGTGACAAAGGGATCGCACCGAGTTCGACCACCTCTCGTGCCAAAAATGGAAAAGTGAGCGTGCTGTGCTGTGGCAGCATGGCGAGGTGCTTTGCTATGTCTTCAGGTTTCCAGGCTTCTTTAGGCTCGCCAAAATAGTCAATCTCGTTGTGTGATGGAATCTCACCACACAGAAGTTTAAGTAGTGTACTTTTCCCCGCGCCGTTTGGCCCCAATAATGCCGTCACTTCGCCGGCACGAATATCGATGCTGATGTCATCAAGTACTACTCGATGGCCGTATTTCATTGAAATATTCCGGCCAGATAAAACCACGTGATTCATTACAGAATCTTCCCTCTTTGCTGGAACAGTAAGTAGATGAAAAATGGCGCACCGATGAGCGCAGTTACGATTCCGACAGGTAATTCGGCTGGTGCCAATAACACTCGTGCGATCATGTCTGCACAGGTCAACAATAAAGCTCCCAACAACGCTGAAATAGGTAACAGTGTGCGATGATCTGGGCCTGCTAGCATGCGTCCGAGATGTGGGATAACCAAACCGATAAAGCCGATTGCCCCGCAGATACTTACTGTGACACCAACGCCTACGGCGGAAAGCAGAATGAGCTGACGCTTCAATTTTTGTACCGGAACGCCCAAGTGGCGGGCTTCTGATTCACCAAGTAATAATGCGTTTAAAGACATGGCTTTTTTGTGAAACCAGAAAAGTAGCACCACGAGAGTCACAGAAGCTAAGCCAATGCCCGCCCAGTTTGCGCCCGCAAGCGAACCCATCGACCACAACGTTAAATCGCGCAGCATTTGGTCATCCGCAGAAAAGTTGAGAAAGCCGATCGCGGCACCTGAAAGTGCACTGATCGCCACGCCAGCGAGCAGCATGATCGTGACGGACGTACCAAACTTATTCGTACCGAGCCAGTACACCAGCACCGTTGTCAGAGCACCGCCCAGAAAAGCAAATAATGGCAACGCTGCTAAGTTCATGAGTTGAGGATGGTTTTGGCTAAACTCAGCAAAAACGACGATGGCAAAAGCGCCGCCCAGCGCCGCACCAGCAGAAACCCCAATAATGCCGGGTTCTGCCAATGGGTTTCGGAAAAGCCCTTGCATGACCACCCCACAAATGGAGAGGATTGCGCCGATGAACATACACAAAATCGTACGAGGCAGGCGAATCTCATTGATAACGAGTTGAATGTGCGGTGCCAGCTCTGAATGTGCGCCAATTAAGCCGCGCAGACTGTCTGTGAAACTGATGTTCATCGGGCCGACGGTTATAGAAGCGATGGCGATAAACGCTAAAAATCCAGACAGCGTAATCAGCGTGGTTGATAAAGGAATACGTCGTAACAGCATCGAAAATCTCTATGGGTAAAGCAAGGTATTGAGACGTTTAGCCTCTGACAGGCTTTTTAGTCCCAAACCGCCAACCAAAGCGTGTCCATCAATGGTGATGATGTTCTTTGCCTGGCCTGCTGGTGTTGCTGCAAGTAACGGCATCGCCTTTAAAATGGCGTCTGCACCGCCCATGGTCTCATAGCTGCGGCCACTAACTAAAATGACATCGGGTTGCATCTCTACCATCGCTTCGGTTGACAGTGGTTTGTAAGAGGTTAGTTTTTTCGCCGCAGGATTATCACCGCCTGCTAACGCGATGATTGCGTTTGGCGTGGTATCCAAGCCTGCAACATTGGCTGGGCGACCTTCGTGAATAAGCAAAAACAGCACTTTCTTTTTAGCAGAAGGTGCAGGCTGATTCGCTTGCAAAGATTCGACTTGCGTTTTTACCTCTTGCTTCAAGTTTGCTGCTTGAGACTCACGGTTCATGATTGTTGCAATCTGGTCGATACGATGCAAAAGCCCGTCAACGTTGGCTTCTGTATTGACTATCTCGACATCCACACCTGCCGACTTTAGTTGATTTAAGGTGGTTGTTGGGCCCATCTCATCAGAGCCAATTAACTTGGTTGGGCTCAGTGCCAACAACCCCTCTGCTGAAAGTCGGCGATGATACCCAACGTCGGGTAACTCCATGCCTTGCAGCAAAGTACTGGTTACATCAACGGCGACCAAGCTGTCTTTCGCATCGAGCGCAAGTAATAGTTCGGTAACGGCGCTGCCCGCACTGACGACGCGTTCTGAGGTCGGGGCGTTGTTGGCAAAAAGGTTCGTGCTTGCAAGTAACAGAGCGGCAGCAGTCAACGCAGTGCGCACTGGTGATAATGTGTTCTTCATGAAAATGTTCTCAGTTTTATGTTCTTGTTATGGCGACTCTTCAGTGAGCAATTGAGTCGCCTGAATTCCGTTTTCTTGCAAAAAGCCAAGAAGCTGAACAAGTGATTGAATATTGGCTGTTTTTTCTGCACCAATCACAATAGGTTTATCGGTTGATTTACTCTCTTCTAGCAGCGCGAGAGTGAAGTTTTCCCAATCGATGTACGTTTGTCCGTTGATCGCCCAATAAGGCTCATCCTTGAGGATATTAACGGTAATCGACTGCTTATCGACCTCTGCAACGGCCTGAGAGTCGGTGCTTGGCAGCGCGACATCTAATGAATCGAGTTTGACTGCGGCGGTAAGCATCAAGAAAACCATCACAATAAAAATGATGTCTAACAGCGGTGTTAAATCTGGTGTTAAGCCGTTGCGGTTATTGTCCTGTGGTACTTTGATCATGAAGCTTTTGCCTCAGCCGTTTTGGTGACACTTACCGTTGTTTTTGTTTTTTCTGGAGACACGTGCTGCAGGGAAATGCCTTCAAGCCACAAATTCACGTAGTTGAGAGTATGCTCAAGTTTGGCGAGTACGCGGTCAGCCCACAAACCGATGATTTGTGCGCCAGAAATAGCGGGTAGGGCGATGATCAAACCAGCGGCCGTTGTGCGCATGGCTAAACCCAAGCCGTCAGCCAAATCGTTAGGTGTGATGTTCCCAGTTGAAACCGCGATGCCTTTAAACATCTCAATCAATCCCAATACTGTGCCGAGAAGACCAATTAACGGGCTGATCACGCCGATCAACGTCAGAAGGCGAAGACCAGAATGCAATTGATGACGCTTTTCTTGCAGCCACATGCCCGCCGCGTCTTCACGCAGCGATTTAGCGAATGAGTGGTGAGCCAATAGCATTGCTACACCGCGATAAAGCAAGGGACGCTTGCCCGACAACTCATCGGCCAGCGCTTCAATATCTCGGCGGTTGGTTGGGTCTAGACTAGCCAAATGTCGACGAATGGCACTTTTGCCAACGCCAAGACTGATGAATACTTGGAAGAGTCGCTCTGCAATGATCATGACGGTGAGTGCCGAGCAAATGATCAAAGGCCATGTCATAAGACCGAACTGAGTTTGTAATTCTTGTAGTTGTTCCATTATCCTTCCAACTTAAAACGAACTGGTATTTGTACTCGGTGAGCTACTTTTAGCCCGCCTAAAATATGTGGTGTAAATTGCCATTGTTTAATAGCTCGCAGCGCTGAGGCATCCAGCGACTCAGTGCCAGATGATTCAAGCAAAACATGTTTGATTTGGTTGCCATTCTCATCGAGCCATACCTCATACAAGGCTGCGCCTTCGATACCGCGTCTTTGCGCAGATCTTGGATAGCGGGGCTGCGTTGGTTGACTCACAAACGTTGGTTTGTCGACCAAAATAGGCTGAGACGTTGCCCCTTTGGATTGGCTCGCTGATGCAGTTAGCTGAGTAACCGTATCTTTCTTCACCGGTTCTATTTTTTTCTTCGGTTCGGCTTTGGGCTGAGTTTCTTGCTTGGCAACCGTTTTGGTTGGTTCCACTTTCTTAGGTTGCTTAATTGGCTCTGGCTTTTTCTCGACCACCTTTTTCTTCACCGCCTCTTTTTTGACAACCTGCTTCTTAACGACCTTCTTTTCTGGCTCAGGCTGTTTTTGAGGCCGTGGCTCTTTTGGTGGTTCCACATTCTCTGGTGTGGGCTTTTCGAGCGTTGGTGGTGGTGCAGATACAAGGTTGAGGCTTACCGAGCTTGCTGGGTTTCCAGCAGGCATTGCGAACACTTTGTTCTCTTGCGAGACAAAAAGAAGTGCGGCATGAATGACGAGAGAGGCGCCTCCTGCAATGACATATCTTTGTACGTTCACGGGTTATTCTCGGTATAACTATGAAAACTTGAGGCGATTATTACTTACAATCGAAATAAGATCAATTATCAATTGCATTATCATTACGGTCAAATTATGATCCTTGCAGTTTTTTTGAGATTAGCCTCTATCCCTTGTGTGGTGGGGTTTAAGTGAGTATATATGAGCGTCGATATTGATAAATTTGACGAATCAGTTCTGGGCAGCGATAGCCCTGACCCCCTGAGATTTGCTTTTGTGAAGAAGCACTCGGCTCATGCTGGCGGAGCGAGTGTGCCAGTACCGCCACCTCAACAAGCAGGGGTTTTGTCGAGCATTACTTCTGAACAAAACGTGAGAAACAACAAACGCTGTTTGTACATTCACGTACCGTTTTGCCGTGTTCGCTGCACTTTTTGTAACTTCTTTCAGAATGCGGCCAGTCGCAAACTTGTCGATGAGTACTTCGCTGCCTTAATGCAGGAGTTGAAGGAGAAAGCTGCACTTCCTTGGACGCAAAGCGGCATCTTCCATGCGGTATACATTGGTGGTGGAACGCCGACCGATCTTTCTCCCGAACAAGTTCGCGTGCTGGGGCAGGCCATTCATGATTATTTCCCTCTCGCGTCTGATTGCGAAATTACTTTAGAAGGGCGCATCAATCGTTTTTCCGATGAGTTGTATCAAGGTGCGTTAGATGGCGGCTTTAATCGCTTCTCTTTTGGTGTGCAGAGCTTCAACACTCAAGTTCGTCGCAGTGCAAAGCGTCTTGATGATAGAGAAGACGTACTTAAACGCGTTTCGGAACTGGCGAAGGAAGACAAAATCCCAGTCATCATCGACTTGTTGTACGGCTTGCCTTATCAAACCAAAGAAATACTTGAACAAGATCTTAACGATTTTATGTCGACAGGCGCGCATGGCTTGGATTTGTATCAGTTGGTCGTGGGTGGAACTGCGCCAATGCTCAATCTCGTTGAAAAAGGCAAGATCCCACCACCAGCGACGACGCCAGAGAAAGCGGGCATGTATGAGCTAGGTGTGAACTTTATGGCGAAGCACCACATGAAGCAGTTGAGCGTGAACCACTGGGCCGTCGATAACCGTGAGCGTAGCCTATACAACAGCTTAGCCAAGACGTACGCAGAAGTGTTACCGATTGGATGCGGTGCTGGTGGCAACATTGGCGGCTACGGGATGATGCTGCACCGTACTTTAGACACCTACATCAAAGCGGTGAATGAAGGGCAAAGTACGATTGCGATGATGATGAAGCACAGCCGATTAGAGCCATTATTTGCAGCGCTAAAATCCGGGTTTGACCGCGGCATTGTTCAGGCAAGTAAATTGCCGGTGTTTATGGGTTGCGATACGTTCGATTTTCTCATGCCGCTGTTTAAAGTATGGCAAGACAAAGGCTTAGTTGAGCTTCAAGAGCGAAGCTTAGTGCTTACTTTAGCGGGCAGTTTTTGGGCCGTTTCGTTAGCGCAAGCCTGTATTCAGGTACTGACATCACAGATGAACGAAAGCGTGCCAAAAGTATCCAATAATTAATGAAGACAAATTGAAGAAAAGATGGAAAACAAAATGGAATCAATCAAGCAACAGGTAGAAGTTCTATTGGAACAAGAACCTCAACTTCTGCCTGCCGCAATGGCAGAGCGTTTAGGTGTGACAGAATTTGATGTTGTCGCTGCACTGCCGCAAGAGATGGTTGCGATTGCTCCGGGCGAACAAGCGCAAACAATCCTTGAAAGCCTAGTTGGCTTTGGCCCAGTGACGACGATCGTACACTCCTTCGGCTCCATTTTCGAAGTGAAAGCGCCTTTTCCGAAAGGCAAAGTTGCGCGTGGTTATTACAATCTAATGGGGCGAGAAGGTGAGCTGCATGGTCACCTCAAATTGGATAACGTGAAAAATATCGCGCTGGTCAGCAAACCGTTTATGGGACGTGAAAGTCACTACTTTGGCTTTTTCTCTGAATGCGGCAGCAATATCTTCAAAGTGTACTTAGGGCGTGATGAAAAACGCGAACTTATTGCTGAGCAGGTAACGGCGTTTCGTGCCATGCAAGCTGAGTTAAATCAGTAACAAAGACAGCCAGTCGTCGCGGCTTTTACATTCAAGGGTGTGAGAAGTCGCGACCACGAACATACATAACCGAACTAGAATTCGGGACAAATAAATAGAAATAAAGTCAGGTATCAATATGGATCAACAAGTTAAACAAGAGCGTTTGCAAGGCCGTCTAGGGCCAGAGATAAAGGAATTTCGTCAGGAGCGCCGTACTTTACAGCTTGCAACGGTAGACAGCGAAGGCCGTCCGAACGTAAGTTACGCGCCTTATGTTCAGAATCAGGAAGGTTACTTCGTTTTGATCTCTCAGATTGCTCGCCATGCTCGAAATCTGCTAGAAAATCCAAACGTTTCACTGATGATGATCGAAGATGAAGATTCATCCAAACAGCTTTTTGCACGTAAGCGTCTGACGTTTGATGCGGTCGCAACGGTTGTTGAGCGTGATACTGAAATGTGGCAATTGGTCGTTGGTCAGATGAAAGCGCGTTTCGGTGACATCATCGACGGTCTAAGCCAGCTTGAAGACTTTGTACTGTTCAACCTAAAAGCTGAGAAAGGTTTGTTCGTAAAAGGGTTCGGTCAAGCGTATCAAGTCTCAGGCGATGACTTGGTTGATTTTGTGCATCTACAAGAAGGCCACAAGAAAATCGAAAACGCCTAATGCGGACGTCGTTTTTATGATTACTAAGAGGGAGTTAGGTTATACTGGCTCCCTTTTTTACATTGGAACAACAGCATGAGACCTGTAAGCAAGGAACTGAGCGAGATTTGTTATCCCTTTATTTACGAAGACAGCCCTGTGTGCGATTTCGAGATCACCGCAGACGAGTTGTGCAGCCGGATTGGGTTGGTGCTGTCGATGGAATTGGACGACTTCAGTCGAGATATTCTCACGCGCCTTCAGCCTAATGTTTACCATCTCAATGGTTCGGTGCGTGGCAAGTTAGCGATTACAGAATCGGAAGTTGAAGAGCTTAAAGCAGACTATGAGGCCGTAAAAGCGCGCATAGACGGTGGTTTTAAAGGTTTTGTGCTGCCCGGTGGCCATGCTACGTCTAGTCAACTCCATTTGTGCCGCTGCCAAGCAAAGAAAACCGTTCGAGCACTCGTCGCGATAGAGCATGCTGGGAAAAAGCAACCAGCGCCGATTCTGTTCCGTTACGCCAACTTAATGGCCAATGTCATTTACAGCTTGGCTTCCTACATTAATCATGTTTACCAAGTGGAAGAAACTGAGTTTGTGTCTCGCAGCTACGCTATGCCAAAGAAGTAAACGCTGTAAACAAGTCGCTTTAGTACACGTGCCTTAAGCGTCGCAGTGTCATCAATCGTCAGCGATAAATCGTTGAAATGACGACAAAGTGATAACGAATTCGAGTGAACACAAAGCCACATATTATGTTCAGTTAAACGTTAAGAAGCCATGGCATTGGCTTCTAGCTCTTTTGCCCCGCGGAGCATAGCTTCGATGAGCTCACCAGCATTAAACTTTTCTAACGCTTCGTGAGCGCCAACTTGATGCGCTCTATCGACACAAATCTCACTCGACAGTGAAGTATGCAGAATGCGGTACGAGTGATTAAGAGCTGAGTCATTTTGCACTTCAAACGCTAACTCGTAACCATCCAACCCCGGCATTTCAATATCACTGACCAGAATATCTATTGGGCGATTTGCTTCTGCTTCATTTTTCATCAACTGCAGTGCATCTGAGCCATTTTTACAAATTTGATAGGAGATATTGATGCTATCTAGCGCGTCACTTAATTGCTTACGCGCGATCGACGAGTCATCCACCAACAAGATATTCAGTGCTTTGAGACGTTCACGCTCTACATCCGTCAGCATCGGGATATTCGCGTTTTCATACTGCGGATAAATTTTAGAAAGCAGTAGCTCGACATCGAGCATTTGAACTGTTTGATCGCCATAACGAGTGATACCTGTCACGAAGATGTTTTTTCCAGCACTTGCTGGTGGCGTTTCAATGGCTTTCCAATCACATTCGATGATCTTCTCTATACTACGAACCATAAACGCAACCACAGTGCGTAAACAGTCGGTCACGATGAGGTAGCAGTTTTTGTATTCTTCTTGCGTAATTGGACGAAAGCCAACCGCAGCGGACATGTCGATAACAGGAACGGTGAGATCACGAATGGTCACCGTACCAATCACATGGTGATGGGAGTACGGGATTTTTGTGGTTGGCATGTAGGGTACAATTTCACGAACTTTAAGTGTCCCTATTGCGAAGTTTTGTTGCAGGGTGAGCTTAAACATCAACATACCCTGAGATTGATTCGCCTTACTAACGACTTTTGCCATGAAATAACCTTATAAATGCCACCGATTTGTGTCTAATCATATCTTATAAAGCGACAGCTTCAACCGTATAGGAAGTAAATGTGAGCTTTTTAAGCAATCTCTTTATAAATCGAGGTCAATATTACCCGTGTTGCACAGGTTTTCATCACCTAGCCAAGTGTTTTTGGGGGAAGCCATGGCCTAAAATGGGTAAGGTGGAGAAATGTTTGGCGCAAACCGGTGTATTCGGTAAACTTGCGCCACCAGAATAGTGAGAGATAAACACATGGCAAACACAGCAGCCGCATTGCACATTCTTGTTAAGCACAAAGAACAAGCTGAAGACATCATCAAGCAATTGAAAAAAGGCGCTAAATTCCAAACACTAGCGAAAAAATATTCAACTTGCCCGTCTGGCAAACGTGGTGGTGACCTTGGTGAGTTCCGTCGCGGTCAAATGGTGCCTCAATTCGACAAAGTTTGTTTTTCTGGTGAAGTGTTAACTCCGCACTTAGTCAAAACAAAATTTGGCTGGCATGTGGTCAAGGTTCTCTACAGAACATAGCCTCTACCCAGAGCTCATGAGCTGACTTTCGAGTTTCTCGAACGCCAGTACATACGAGCAGAAATCATGGTAAGCACGAATTGGCTTGCCATGATTCATTTATTCTTGCCCAAAATCATTCAGAGTCAGAAACTCTATTTAATTCCTTTCACACTATTAGTTCTAATGGCTTCAAGCTGACTGCAAAATAGACAACGTACCTCAATAGCAACCCTTACGTTCCCCAAAAACTTAGTCTTTAACAAATATAAGTTGGAGCGACGACCGTTCTCCCTTTGACTTACCTTGAGAAAACAACTCATACAAGATCAACGCACACTAATGCATTGTTAAATTAATGTTTAATAAGTGAGAGTTTTGTTGCTCTTTTACTAATGTCTAATATTCCTACCGGTAGCAACACATGCTTAATAAGTGCAAATCAATAAAGGTGCTCGATAGCAGCTAGGGTGTGGTCTCGTATTGGTCGAAGGTTTGTGTACCTCGCGAAACTCTAGTTGAGATGGTTCAGCTTTGAAACGTAAAAAAGGATAACTCAATGTCTGACTCAAGTAAGACTTTTTACAGGGATGTGCGCAAGAAACCGCATGAATTTGAAAGCCGAGAAGACTTTCTAAACCATGATTTAACCGTCATGAGCTTTCGTCGCTGGGGTATTCATTTGCCATCGCGTGATTACAGTATTGAAATCGAAGATTGGGTACCAGCGTTAGCCGCCACCATAGGAAAAGTGGTTATGGTGACCGCCATGGTTGCGGCCTTTGCTGCTCAATTCGGCTTATCTCCGGAGTTCGTTGCAGAAAACGTGCGTTACGAACTGCTTATTGCAGGTGCTCTGTTCGTTATCCTGTTTTCCGCCATCCTAAACCCGAACGCAAACTTGGCCGGTACTCATGGCCCAATGATACCGCTGATTCCTATGATTGCCGCCGCTGGCGGGCATCCTCTGGCTCTCGGCTTGATGGTTTGTGCGTTTGGTTTAATTCTCGCTTTTACTAAAGGCGGATCAAAGCTCATGACCCTAACTGGCATTGGGGTTAGAGGTGGGTTACTGATCTACCTCGGCGCAGTGGGATTGATCGGACAAATCAATAAGACAGAAGCGTGGGCTGCAAGTACCGACCAAGGTTACATCTCGTTTGTGGTCATTGGTCTAACGGTTATGGTTTATGCCTACTTAGCCAAGATCAACAAACGTTGGTTGGCTATCCCATTGTGTTCTGCGCTAGCGGGTATTGTCGCTTACGCGATGGGTGCTGAGTTTGTTTTTACCACGGAGCCGGGCCTGCCTAATTTCAGTCCATTCTACTGGTGGGGTGAAAATACCGGCTGGCAACTAGGTTGGCCAACGTTAGAGCACTTTATTGCTGTTACGCCATTTGCTCTGTTAGCCGTCGCTATGTGGTCTCCTGATTACCTTGGGCATCGAGTTTTTCAAGAACTTAACTACCCAAAAGAAGCGAAAGGCGTACTAATGGATGTCGACGATACGATGGTCGGCGCGTCTATTCGTCAGGGGGTTGGTTCACTATTAGGTGGCGGCAACCTAGCTTCTTCTTGGGGTACGTACATGATTCCAGCCGCAATTGCCAAACGTCCTATTCCTGGCGGCGCGTTGTTAACTGGCTTAATGTGTATTGCCGCAGCGGTAATTGGTTACCCAATGGATCTCGCGATGTGGGAGCCTGTGTTACGCGTTGCGCTGATTGTCGGTGTGTTCTTACCACTTCTTGAAGCGGGTATGCAGATGATCCATAAGCATAAAGATTCACTCAGTGCGGGTATCTGTATTTTTGCTTGTGCATTCGTTAACCCAGTGTTCGGCTGGGCTATAACTATGCTGCTGGATAACCTCGGACTTATCGGTGACCATGAGCGCGCTAACGAACTATCAGGTAAAGATAAATACCTGATCCCTGGCGTAGCCTTTATCATTTGCGCAGGTTCCCTTGCTGTCGTTGGTCAGCTTCCGGGTATTCCCGCTCTAATTAGCTAATAGACGCTCGTTCTAAAGGCATAGATGGTAACTATCTATGCCTTCTCTCGTTCCCACTCTACTCTTGTCCAAAGTCCATCTGATATTAGATAAGACTATTGGTTCACTTCTTTAGTGCTGAGTTAAACTCGATAAAGAGGGGGAAGCCAATTTTCACTTCAGTGCCATAGTTATTAGGAATTGGTGACTTGAAGTTGATGTAACTGGTTTATGCCCCAAAATGATTTTGAGCTAGGAGCATCAGCGAAGTATTGTCGACAGACTGACCTATTTTTCCTAATGGCTAACATTAACATGTTCTAAGCAAAGTAGATGGGGTATACGGAATGCCAAGTAAGGGCTCTGAAAGACATATATTTTCGTTCGATGGTGGTAATAAGCTCACAATATTGGCGGCTCTTAATGTCGGCAAATGTTTTGTAAGGAGTGATGTCGACCTCCATCATGGAAGCAATCTTTAGATCTCTAGGCTCGGGGACGACTTTCAATCAGGCATCTAAACCGTGGCGAAGTAAGGTGATGAGTAGAGAGCTGTTGTTTTTCTTACAAAAAGCATTGCAACTATTTCTTTTGAATCAAATCAATGTACTTATGCCTCAAAACTAAATAACGCCCCCCCTCTCAAATGCGACCACCATCATAACCACAAAATGCATATGGTGCTATATTTTCACTTTACATAATAGTTTTGCACTCCTTTAGCGACAAACTCAACGTGCCTTTTGTGGGAGCAAATCCAATTAAAAGGTGTGTACATGTTAATTCATCAATTAGAAAAAAGTACTTTCTCAGAGTCGGTTGTCCGGCATGCTTTGTATTGGATGTCGCCTTTAACCACCTGGAAGCTAGCAGATGAAGACATACGGTGGACCGTCCATTTTTCTTCCCAAGATGAGGATATCATTCTGGAATTCGAACGCCTGTTGAATGACTATCTGCTTCGAGAAAAATTATCAAAAAAAACCAGTAGTTATCTGGAGGGTATTTCCGCAGCTGTTCTTAGCTCCGTTGAGAAGAAGCTATCGAAATGAACGTACTCCCTTTTAACTTCGAGTTTCTTGACTCTGATATTGCGTTATTAACGAATCAGGCCGGGTTTCATGCGTACTTAAGCAGAATGGAACTCAATTCGCTGATAGATAAAAACTCCACCGATGATGCTGTCATCGATGAGTTGCTTGAAAGAAAGCTCTTTATTTGTGATGACGAATACAAATCTGCTTCGGTTGGCTCTCTCGCTTCGGGTATGTCAAAACGCTTAATGTCGGCGCTCAACTTCAATCCCATATTTATGATTGTGCCAACGCTAAGATGTGATCACACATGCCATTATTGCCAGGTGAGCAGAGCCTCTGTCAAAGCAAGTAACTACGATCTAGAGCCAGACTTGATTCCCCTTTTGCTCCAAAGAATCCGTTCCCTCGGAAATGCTCCATACAAGCTGGAAGTTCAGGGGGGCGAGCCTCTTTTAAGGTTTGATCTCGTTCAAAAGATCTATCAGGAGGCGGTTTCTAACCTGGGTGTCGACCAGTTTGAGATAGTAATTGCAACGAGCCTTTCTCTACTGAACGATGACGTTTTGACATGGAGTGAAGACAAACCTATTAATTTCTCAACTTCACTCGATGGAGGGGCGTTCACACATAACTCCAATCGAGTATTGAAGGGTGGAAATTCCTTTGAACTGGTGAAACAAGGCGTTGAAAAAATTAGACGTAGGTTAGGTCCGGATAGAGTTGCTACCGTTACCACCGTAACCGAGGCGTTGTTGCAAAAGCCTGAAGATATCGTCGATGCGCATAGTGATCTTGGATTTTCCGACATGTTTGTTCGCCCGATAAGCCCTTACGGTTTTGCCAATAAAGGGAATGCAAAGACGTACGATATTAAGGCGTTCATGGCTTTTTATGAACAACTCTTGAAGGTCTTAAACCGAAAGCGACTCGCGGGGGAAAGAATCATCGAACATTCTGCATTGATTCACCTTAGAAGAATATTTAATGCGGATTACAGTGGATACGCAGACCTAAAATCCCCGAGCGGTCTAATCCTAAACTGTATCATGTTCAATTATGATGGTCGTATATATGGAAGCGATGAGGCTCGGATGCTTCAAAAGACCAACCCCGATATCGATTTTTCACTTGGAACCATTCAAGAGCCAGTCATCGAGTCAAACAGTCTGTACAAATCAATATTGTCTCAGTCTTTTATTTCTGTTCATCCGGGATGTGCCTCCTGTGCATACCAACCGTTTTGTGGCTCAGACCCTTGTCAAAACATTAGTGTTTTTGGAGAGCCAATCGGCGATAAGAGCCTTTCTCGATTTTGTCAGTATCACAAAGCAATGTTCACATTAATTCTTAAGCATCTATACGCAGAAGACGGCATTGGTGAGATGCTTAAGGAGTGGTTACTTGAGTAACGTCATTCGACCCGATACATTCTCGTTGGAAGAAGACGGATTTTCGACCTCTGGTTTTTATCAAATCCGCAAAGATAAAGGAACGAGCGACAGTCGTTACTTAGAACAGGTCTTCCTTGCAAAGGAGCAACAAGCGCACCTGAATTCTGCTAGTGACGATTTTGTTGGTGTTATCACTCATGCGACATTACATAATTCTGTAGATGATGGCGATGTGGTTAACATAAACCAGTTTGGACAGTTGCGGGTTATTTTGTCGCGAAGAGCCAATCACAACACACTGCTTGTAACCGAGCGCTGCAATAACCTTTGCTTATTTTGTTCGCAACCTCCACGAGAGGAAAGGGATGACTGGTTGTTGTCATACGGAGCGCTCGCTCTAGCCGCATTTGGGTTTGATGGTGATGTTGGTATTAGTGGTGGGGAGCCACTATTGTACGGTGATGCTTTTATCAAATTTCTGGAGTTTGTCTCAGACCATGCTCCCAACACTCGTTTACATGTCCTGACCAATGGGCGGGCATTTTCAGATTCAGAATTTACTGGACAGCTGGCTTTGATGGCTAGTCGCCTCGATATCACCTTCGGTATTCCTCTCTATTCGGTGAGAGGCCGAATTCATGATCATCTAGTTGGAAGAGATGGCGCGTTTTCACAAACGGTCGTTGGGATGATCAACGCTGGAAACTCAGGCATTAAGATGGAAGTGCGCTTCATTCCGACTCAACACAACGCTAGCGAGTTACCACAAGTTGCCGAATACGTTGCTCGTGTTTTTTCTGGTGTTGTGCAGTTGTCGATAATGAACCTGGAAGCGACTGGTTGGGCTAAAAGAAACTGGTCAGCGCTAAAGTGTGCTCCAGAAGATTATGAAGACGCCCTGATAAAGGGCCTGTTGACTGCTGAAATGGCCGGGTTAAATCCGACGCTGTTTAATTTTCCACTTTGTCATTTACCTTCTTCAATCAGGTCGTACGCTGTCAAATCTATATCAGACTGGAAGAACTACTACCCTAGTGAGTGTTCAGATTGCCAGTTAAAAGACAGTTGTGGAGGTTATTTTTCATCGTCTCGTGGAAAGTATCATGCATCACCAAGGAGAATAATATGAAAAGGAATTTCAATCTAGCTGCCTTACTACCAGGTTTCTTCGCGTTAAACTCAGGTGCCAACGCAGGTACTGCAGCACCGGAGGAGCTCGATGTTAAAGATGAATTGTTACTCGACAAGGTTGTGTTAGCGCCACTAAATGAGGCTATTCCCCTATACATCGCTGCGCATCGGAGCCACAGTAGCCACAGAAGTCATAGTTCCCATCGGTCGTCCGCGGGGTCGACCTATAGTGCTCCAGTTAAAAAGCAAAAATCCCAACCTCTTACTCAACCTTCTACCCCGAGTTATACAGCGCCTGCAACCAAACGACCAGTATCTACTGCAGAGGAATTAGAAAAACGTAAGGAGCTTATCATCCGCGTTCAGTTCGCACTCTATACAAGTGGTTACTACAAGGGAATCATAGATGGGATTATGGGCAAGCAAACTCGTAAAGCATTAAATGCCTATCGAGTGGACAACAATATACCTGTTTCGCAAACCCTTGATACGGTGACATTGAATTCACTAGGGATTATTGCGCGATGAAGCGTGTTTTTTACTTCATTATTTCACTGTGTTGTATCGCCTGGATAGGAATCTATGTGGTTTCACCCGTGTTTGCATACTTCTATTATAAAAATCAGTTTATGGAGCAAACCGCTGAGTGTTCTCTGGCGATGGATGAGACTTGGTATATTGAGCAATTGGAATCAAACACATTGAACCAAACAGCAAAAGTACATTTATTGGCGTGCCACGAATATGACAAAACTCGGAAGATCATGCTTGCAATGCGAGTACCAGAGTCTGTACTTGGTTACCTTGGACTGGAGGCAATAGAGCTGCACCAACGCTCTATTGAACCATTGATAGAGCAACATAGGTTTAGGGAGAGGTAAATGTGAAAGCCTGGCTTCTTGTTATGTTTGCGTCATTCCAGGTTAGCGCCATGTCTCTGGATGAGACATTAAGGGTGGCTATTCAAGCGTTTGAGCTTGAAGGGAATGTTTGTTCAAAGCCGTTGGTGAAAGAACCTTCGTATTTGGCAGATGTGGGCAAAGTGGTTTTTGAACGCCCTGTGTTGAGTGGGGATAAGGACACTGCTTGTGCTAATTGCCATCTTGATAACAAGGCACTCACTGATGGGCTACCTTTAGCGATTGGTGTTGGAGGGATAGGTGAAGGTGAGGAGAGGTTAGCTAGTGATGGCGCAGTTGTGCCGCGTAACGCTTTTACTCTTTTTGCTCGGGGTGATAGCCGATTCAATACGTTCTTTTGGGATGGTAAGGTTCAAGCTATTGACGGAAAGATTTTTTCACCCGTTGGCGAGGGGAGCTCGTTGGGCTTTGATTCTGCGCTCGCTGTTGCGGCAGTTTTACCACTGTTGGCTCGTGACGAGTTTCTCGGGACCAGTAAACGATTCAATACCAATCGGCATGTCGACCTAGTTGAGTCACAATACTATGCTGACAAGGTGCCTGCTCAAAATACCTTCATTCAAGAAAGGCTACTCGAAAAAAATGATCCTGATGTTCGAATGCTGCTGGCCGCAATGGAATCTGCCAACATACCTCAGGCAGACCTGACGTTACCTTTGGTTGGTAATGCATTGGCAAGCTTCATAAGGCAGAAGGTCAGTGAGGAGTGTACGCCTTCAGCTTGGGAACAATACATAAATGGCGATACGTCTGCATTGTCAGAAGTGCAAAAACGCGGTGCCATACTTTTTTATGGTAAGGCGCGTTGTGCTTCTTGTCATTCTGGGGACTTAATGAGTGATATGTCGTTTCATTCAATTGGTGTTCCTCAGGGAAATCAAGGCCCCCACATGTTTGGACAAGATTTTGGTCGAGCACTGGTGACTCTGGACAACAGTGATAGATATGCGTTTAGAACGCCTTCATTGGTAGCGGTATCTAAAACGGCTCCATATGGACATAATGGTATTTTTCCTACATTGAAAGGGGTGGTTAAGCATCATATCAGTCCCATTTTCTACTATCGGGATCCGACAGTCTCCGATCAAATGATTCTCGATAATAATGAATCGCTGGACAGACGCAGTGACATGCTACGCTGGATTAGAGTGGATGAAAGTGAGCTTAGTCAGTTGCTGACATTTCTGGATGCCCTGTAGAGCTAGGTTGTTATAGGAATTACTTGCTTGGTGTAAATGATAGGAACTGCTAACGCTTAACTCCAGAATGCAAAGGTTTTTAGGAGAGCGGCATCTGGTAACAGGTGTTGCCTATCCGACAGAATTGTTTCATTCGGCACCTTCTAGCACGAAAGTGCCCCATTCCTTGTTTGCCCAACAAGGAAATCAGTGGTTGCAATCAAAATTGACAATGCTTTTTATCATAGCAGGGCGTGTCTACTACATCGGGAGTGCATCACTCTTTCTTTCTATCTTTCTATTGCAATCAATTTATTTACTTATTGAACATAGCTTTTCGGGTTTTCAGCAGTTCTTTACAATACAGAGAGGTTGCGAAAGTCACAACTGCTCCGTTTATATCCTTTACTTTGTTAAACCCCATTTAGAGCTTTTTTAGCCACCCAATAAGAAAGGTTAGTCAAAAGATTGGTCTGCACCTTAGTAAGTTCTACCACTCCCCTAAAGTTTTCAAAGAAAGTGCCGTAGTGAGGGAAATCTTCTAGCCCTTTCTGATCGCCAATCAGGCGCTTCTTATTCGCAATCAACTTGCCAAGATCTTTGTCTTTCAACTTTTTCTCCCAGGCAGAACTTCGGCAGTTATATACCCAGGTGATCTCGACCTCATGGCCTGCATTTATTCCATAGTGCTCATTGCTCGTGGTTACTAGCTTGGTTTTTGCAAACAAGGCAGTTTTGGCAATGTATTCATCGCTACTGGATTCCTTTTTTACTAGTTGAGAGAACTGCCCTATAAGTTTTGTCAGCTCTTCTTCACCATTGTCAAATACCACATTGGTGGCAAAATCTCCTTTCTTAAATAGGTTATCGATAGGTACGAACAAGGCTTTTACCGATTTGTTAAACCCGCTATCCAAGGGCTTTTTCTTATTTGGAGTAAATGGTTTCTTGGTATTCACAAAAACCACAATCTTGGTCATTTTGCGTGCCAGCAATGGCATGATGCCAAGGTTTTCCAGATGACCACCATCTGAATGAGGATACTCTTCAGATACGGAGTTATCCCCCTCTAATGTATTCAATGGTATGTGATTAAACTCGGGGAAGCCAAGTGCTCCTAATCTTATGTTGTTCGTTATTTCCTGAGGTGCTGCGCCAGTACTGGCAATGATGTCATTTAGAGAAAAAGCTTTTTCATTGGTAATATCGAAGCTAAGTACGGGAGCCTGCTTCACCAGTAGCTGTTCGCGTCCTTCCAAGGTCCGCTTATTGTAGGGGCCTATACAGTCATAACCACAACTCGTGACATAACCCCCGCCAAAGTAGTCATTACTACTCCAAAGGTCTTTATCTATATGACCAACCCTCACTCCTGAATAAAAGGGGGTATATTCCACGTGGTATTTCTTGTCTGAAGCTAAGCCATCTTCGTTTAATAGAGTCGCCCCAAGAATGAGATAGGGAGCCCCTTTGCGAACTAGATAAAAATCCGTCTTAGTGTTAGGAGGAAAGCCTTGGCGTGTTAAGGCTTCGGTCTCTTCATTGAAAGTAAAATAGCGACTCGAGTCGTGTAGACCATAGGGTTTTAAGAATACCTCACCAAGCGAGTAAGCAAAGCTCTCATCTCCTTTTAGCTTTAGTCCACCAGTAATAAGGTTGCTAATGAGCGGAGAGTTTGTAATCGCACTTTGCATTGATTTGGGATGTACAGATTTGCTGTTAGAGCAGGTAATATTTTCAGGATCGCGTATTTCACCAAAATACTGTTCTGTATTTTTGGTGTATGTAAATGGTGTCGCCGCCCAACCGCCCCCAGAGACTGCCGAGATATATTTAACCCTAGGCAATAAACCTAACTCGTCTAATGCCTTGAGCTGTCCCACCGTGCATGCCGCTGAGCGTGTACCCCCGCCGGAAAAAGCGACACCTAAATCTCTATTGGCATAATCTTCCTTAAAGCTCACCAATTCAGCCTCAGGGAAATCATTCTCATCGACCCACTCACGAGACCAATAGTCTACATAGAACCTACTCATCGCTATGCACTCCTTAACCACTGACATGATTAAAGTTAGTTAAGCTCTGTGATATAGGCAAATAAGTAAAAATAAAACAGCATGCATATTCAGGTTGCCTAACGCGACATAATGAGCCTATTCATAACAACAGGGTAGAGAACCTTATCGAATTTCCTCCGAAAACTTGCTTGCCACCTTTACTTCCTTTTTCTTTGTATCTATACAGTTTATTAAGTTTAAATGTGGTTTGGGTATGGAAAATGGCTTGTTTTGTCGGAAGTGATAGCTCGCTTTGCGTCTAGGGAAACCAGTAAGATTATTGTTAATAAATGGATTTATGTTGAAGAAATTCAATATAACGTGCGATGTTAAAAAATGATAACAGGCCGGCTCGTTTTCATGTGATGGTGAAGTAATAAATACGGTTAGTATGCTTTATTTTTTATAGAGTTATGACTTTTGATTAAAAGTCAGGCAGGCGAAAAAACGAGCCGGCCTGTTATTAAGAATGTTATGCCTATAGGAGAAACAGCATGACACCTCAATTACCAAAATGGGTGACGGATCTAGCCATTGTTGGCCTCATATTTACAGTTGGTGGGTATGCAACTCGCATTGAACTAGCCATCAACGGAATCAATGAAGATATAGCCGAAATGGAAAAGAAAATCGTCTCCTTTGACACTGCGATTTCAATCCACCATGGACCAAATTGGACCGAAAGGGCCAGATCCAATGACCTAAAGCGAGTTGAAGATTTAGAAAAAACCATCGGCGGCATTTCAGAAAAGTTTGAAGAAAGGGTCACGACGCTTGGCAGTGGCTTTACTTCGACATCTAAAGATATGAGCGATATCCAAAGGAAAGTTGAGGCTATCAATCGCTGGACTCAACAGGGGGACGTCTTAATCAAGAAGTCAAGACTCGATAAATTTAGAGCCTTGGCTAATTACGCTACTTACGAGTCACCAGATCCAACTCAAGTGTCCATTAATAAGCAGCACTCACGAGGAAAGAACTTTAAAATTGGAGATAGATTGATCTTGGAAAACCCCGCTAATGGAAGCTCTGTAGAAGTAGGGGTGAAGTCAATGCTAGATGATCCAAATAGCTCCAATATTCTGGTTCAGTTACCTCAAGATCTGTTGCTAGAGTTAGGCCTAACCACTCAAGGAGGGCGTTACGAATTATATATCCAAGGCAAGCCCGAGGCACTGAGGTGGAAATCGCTCGACCAGATATACCAAGAATTATCAGCACAACAATAAGGTATAACAAAGCCGTAAACGCGGACAGCCTACGCTGCGCTCCGGCTGCCGGTTATGTCAGCGTTACTTTTCCATACCTCAACTAATCCGTTATATTCTAATTTAGTAATATAACTGACACGAAATTGTCCAAAAATGCGTTTAGAACGCTCTTCTCTTCCCAAATTTATGTGGTTACAGTGTTTTACCGACCAGAAACATTTTTCAGTTTTTTTCAAAGAAAATAGTTAGCTCCCGCTCATTTTCTCACCGTTGCTATCGGTCTATTGCATGCCTTAGATATTCCTCTTATTGGTAAAATTATCATTAGACTTCTATTCTAAGTTAAAAGGTTTTGATGGGGGCTGAGCCGTACCCGCTGCCGTTTCATCTGGCAAATGGAGTTCCTCAGTCAAGGAAGGGACTTATCCAACACGGAGTATAGTGCCATGCATCATTCATTATCCTTGCCGATTTTATTGTTGTCGTCTGCGATTGTGCAAGCGGCGGTTCCAGAAAGCCTTGCTATACCGCAGGCTTACCTCGATAGTCATCCTCATCCCGTTCATACAGCTCCACCTCCGGCTTATGCCGTGGATCGTATTCTCGTGAAATTCCGTCCCGGTGCAGCGGCGTCTGACGTAGGGGAGTTGATGCGTGAGAGCAGAGCCAAATCGCTCAAAGTCATTTCCGGCATTGATGTGCATGTCTTGCAAGTACCTGTTGGAACAGTGGAAGCGCAGTTAGCCCGTTTTAACCAGAACCCGAATGTGTTGTATGCAGAACCTGATATCAACCACATCCTTCAGTATGTTCCCAATGAAGGTCTCGATGGAAGTATCTATGCTAGTGACTACTTTTCTGAGCAGTGGGCGCTCAATAATACTGGGCAAGTACATTCTACCGTGGTGAATGACCCACTATTTGGTCCGTATCTGGATGGGGCCTCTGGCTTGCCTGGTGCAGATATCAATGCCACCGAAGCTTGGGATATGACGAAAGGTAATTCTGCCGTCAAGATAGCAATTCTCGATTCCGGTATTGATTGTCGTATGGCAGGGGATAGCGTGAGTAGCATTGAGTTCGGGAACGGCAAATGTGTTGAGCAACAGAAATTTGTCTCAGATTATCAAAGCGATACGTTAGAGGATGTGGTTGGACACGGTACTCATGTCGCAGGTATTGCGGCGGCTCAGACAGATAACGGTATTGGTATTGCTGGAGTCGGTTTTAACAGTTCTGTTTGCAACCTGAAGACGTGCTACGAATATCTGATTTATAGCTGCGACCCATTTTTTGGCTGCTTCCTTATCGCTGCGACGGGGGTATGCCCGCTATCTTCCTCCATTGATGCGATCACCTATGCTGCCGATAACGGCTACCACGTGATTAACATGAGTTATGGCTCTGATGAAATCGATGAAGAGGGTAACCCGATTAGCTTAGTCGGCTATAACCAAGCGGAAAATGATGCCGTTAACTACGCTTGGGGGAAAGGCGTGTTGTTAGTGAGCGCAGCAGGGAACGCCGGAGATCCGATGAAGAACTATCCCGCAGCTTATGACAACGTGATTGCCGTAGGTGCGACGGATGACGATGACAATCGTGCCAGTTTTTCTACTTTCGGTAGCGATTGGGTGTCGCTAATGGCACCCGGTGACAGTATTCTCTCGACGATGCCAAATGAGCAGTGTGGTACCTTCGATTACGATAATGACGCCTGTCTGCATTGGCAGTCGGGTACATCCATGGCCAGCCCTCATGTTGCTGGCGCAGCTGCGTTACTTTGGGCATATAAATATGCAGATCAGTTATCCGATCCTGCAACTTGCCAAGATGCCTCTGGCGTACCTTGTAACCAGATGATTCGTATGATGTTGGAACAGGGAGCGGATCCAATAGGTGCTGATGGGCAAGATTTACAGAGCATCTCTCAATACGGACGACTTAATTTGGTGGGAGCTCTGACTGCAACACCTTCGGAACCGCCACCAGCTCCTCCTCTAGTCGTTAAGGCACCAGAAGCTCTTTCCATCTCGATCAACAATAGTATTGTCTTTCTCAATTGGAGCTACTTGGGGGATAAAGATGCCATTGCAGGCTTTAGAGTCGAACGCGAGAGTTGGAATGCAAAACGTAATCGATGGCAAAGCCTAAGCAGTTGGGATGTTCTCGACCCAACGGCCACGGTGTTTGAAGATTCCAGTGCCAATGGCGAAGTGCATTATCGTGTTGGCACCATTCAGCAAAGCGATGGTTCTTTGTTCTGGAGTGGATGGAGCGATAACATCACGGTTGCTGGTTCTGGTGGTGGTAAGGGCGGCGGAAAAGGTGGAGGTAAGCCGAACAAATGATCGCCATGAAAAAGGCCCGAGAAGAGGGCCTTTTTGTGTTTTTAACTTTCTATGTTTTCCATATCGAACAGAGATAAATACGGCTCTGTGGCTAAAGATTTGCCACGAATTGTTTATTAAACTCAGCGTTTACTTTATCGCTTAGCTGTTCGTATTTTTCGCTCAACGCAATTTGCTGTGCTTGTAGATGAGTTGGGTTCTTAGCAAGATCAGAGGCATGAAGTTGGCCCATCTCCTCCATAAAGCCGCTAGTTAGCTGGCTGAAGATCGCGTCTTTACCGATAATAAAGCTCGCAAAATTCTCTTTCACGAATGCTTGTTCATTCGGGTTTAAGTTTTCTAAACCCAGACGTGCTTGGTTAGCAGAGGTCACATCATCAAACGTTGCGTTAGCTGGGTTCGTGCCAGGCTTCAGATAGGCGGCATCATTTTTAAAGTCATTGGCATTTTGAGTAAACGCGTTTTCAATCAACTTTTGAGAAAAGCTTCTGACTTCGAACGTCGACTGCACTGGCTTATGGTCGCTGACATTCTCAAAACCCTCTGTTATAACACTGGTTTGGTGGTTCTGTAAGTTGCCCGTTTTGTTGGTTAAACCAGTATTATCCAGCTCACCGAAGTCAGGGCGATCTCGGCCTTCTTTCTGCTTAATATTGCCAGTGTGCTTATCTAGCTGCATGTAAGTATGGCTATCGAGTGGTTTGAACTTAAAGCCATGTTTCGCTAAGTGCGTATCATCGTGGGCAATTGGGTCGTACAGCACATCAGAGCCTTCAGCAACGCGCTTCTCACGTTCATTGAGATCGCCAGTGATCAGAACTTCCTCATTTGGATTAATGCCTTCCATCAACTTGTTGCCTTCGAACTCACGTTTGACTTCTTTGTTGGAATCCAAGTGTGCAGAAATGACGTTTAAAGGTTGTCCATTGATCTCCAAAGCCGTTTTCACGCCGCCTTTATTACCCGTGATACCCATGAAGAATTCCATGTTTCGTCCACCGATGCCGTGACGATATTCAGACTCATTTTTCACGTTGATATCGACGCCATCTTTCGCAAAAACAGACATCGAAGTGTAGCTGATACCTTCACCAAGCCCTTTAGTCATGACTTTCATTTTGTTTTGGCTAAGCAGATTCATGCCATCGAGTTCTAGGTCGTTAGCAAGCAATTTCGATTCTTGTTCGGCAAATAAGACTACATCATAGTCACCCTTTTGGATAAGGTTTTGGAAGTAGTTCTTCGTCTCTTCAGGCATCTTTTGGTTGGCTTGGTTGTACGTTAACGTCAGGACCTTAACGTTGCCGTTGTTCTCTTTTTTGTGCAGTTGTTGGTTCATCAAGTTTAGTTTTAAGTCGCTGTTTTTCGATGAATCGGTTTTGCTAAAAAAGCGATTAAAAAAGCTGCGATTTTCTTTTTGTTTGAGGCTAATTTCACCATCATTGCTTTTAGTAACGCTGTATTCTTTACCAAATACAGAGCCAAATTTAACGGTATCGCCTTCTTTGGCATTGGTTTTGATATTTTGAATATCTGCGAGGTCTAAATTACCTCGATGTTGACTATTAATTTGAATTGTCGACATAAAATAAACTCATTTCTAAACATGGTCGTTTTTAGCGGGATTAAATGAAAATCCCAGCAGGTAATTGTTCTGGAATTGCTGCTTCGTTATCGGTTTGTTCAATGAAGAGGTGCCACTGCTCAATTTTTTCTAGCAGTTGTTGGAATGTGTTTTGAACATAACTTTGAGGCTTATTAGCTAACGAAATAACCTTATAAACGGTCAGTCTGCGGCTGTCCGGCATTAAACCAACACCGAAACCACCTCGAAATGGTTCTAGCGCGTGTTCACCGATTGCAATTGCGATGGCTTCTGGCAAAGGTGTTGGCAACTCAACAGGGCTGGTCAACGACATGTGCAAATTGATGGTGGTTTCGTTCTTAAATATGGTTAAGAAAAGCGCTTCATCATGGTCATTTGTATTCGATGACAGTTCGCATTGAAATAATCCGTTTGCATCGAAGTTTGCGTCGTTACCTAAAAAACTGATGCTTTCTTGGTAGATATCCATTGTTTTCCCCTCAATCTAAAAATTTATTATGGTTATTACTCATTTTGGGAAAGAGTATAAGAGTGAGGGTGTGGAAGGATATTGAGTATGGGCGTAAGTTTTTATTTTTATCGTATCAACACGGACCACAACTAGAGGGCGGCGACCTGTTTAGTTCGTCTGAGAGTGGTTTGTCTGAATAAAGTATTCATCTTTTATTCATGGCTCATGTGAAGAATAACCATGTCTTTTACATGGAGAAAGAAGATGGACGCGAAAACGAACAATGCAATCTCAAAATCAATGATGTTTTTCCATTGGGTTATCGGGCTTGGAATGATTGCGGTACTCATTTCTGGTCTAGTTATGGATGATGAATCAAACAACTTACTTTTTAATGCTCACATGTCATTCGGACTTTTAGTCTTAGCCTTGAGCGTGCCTAGGTTAGTTGGGAGACTCATTGCGGGTATGCCAAAACCTATGACGGAAAGAAGTAAATTTGAGTCTATCGCGGCGGCTGTGGTTATGTACTCTCTTTTGGCCTTAACTGTGGTGTTGCCTTTGTCTGGTATCGCGGTTTCTGTAGGAGAAGGATACGGTCTGAGCCTGTTTGGTTTTGAATTAGTGAATTCTGGCAGAGAAATACACATGCTGAAAGAGCTGGGAGAGGGGATCCACGAGTTTAGTGGTGAAGCGTTGTTGCCATTCCTATTGGTTTTGCACCTTGGTGCCAGCTTTATGCACCACTTTATTAAGCAGGACGGAACGTTGCTGAGAATGTTGGGCAAAGCTTGATAAGACAAAACTTGATAAGACAAAACAAGAATGTGCTTCGAAGGTTTCTGAGCAACAAAATGGCAGGTAAGTGATACCTACCATTTTTATATAAGCGAAAGGATGCCTAATTGTTAGATTAGGCTTCGCTTTGGATGACATCAAAATCGGTCGGCGTTCATCACTTTGGTCCACGCGGCGACAAAGTCTTCAACGAATTTTCCTGCGTTGTCATCTTGTGCATACAGTTCGGCATAGGCTCTGAGTATTGAGTTTGAGCCGAAGACAAGATCGACGCGGGTCGCTGTCCATTTTACATCTTTGGAGCGACGGCTGCGGATTTCGTAAAGGTTTTCGCCAACGGGTTCCCACGTGTACTTCATGTCGGTTAGGTTAATGAAAAAATCGTTGGTAAGTTGGCCGACTCGGTCTGTGAACACACCGTGTTTGCTACCGCCATGATTTGTGCCAAGAACGCGCATCCCTCCGACGAGCACCGTCATTTCAGCGGCAGTTAACCCCATCAACTGGGTGCGATCCAACAGCATTTCTTCTGGTGTTACAACGTAGTTTTGTTTGAGCCAGTTTCGATATCCATCGTGCAACGGTTCTAACACCTCGAAAGACTCAACATCCGTCATATCCTGTGTTGCGTCGCCACGTCCTGGAAGGAACGGCACAGTGACGTTAACACCCGCCGCGCTGGCGGCTTGCTCAATACCGACGTTACCTGCTAATACGATCACATCAGCGACGCTGGCTCCCGTATCTTTCGCGATGCTTTCCAACACCGGTAATACTCGGGCTAGCCGCTCTGGCTCGTTACCTTGCCAGTCTTTTTGTGGTGCTAAGCGAATACGAGCGCCGTTTGCGCCACCACGTTTGTCAGACTGACGGAACGTGCGTGCACTGTCCCAAGCGGTTGTGACCATGTCACTAACCGATAACCCACTGGCTGCGATTTTGGCTTTTACCGCGTCTACATCGTAGTTTGCATTGCCGTGAGGAACCGGATCTTGCCAGATGAGGTCTTCTTGCGGGACATCAGGGCCGATGTAGCGAGCCTTAGGCCCCATGTCTCTGTGCGTTAATTTAAACCAAGCCCGAGCAAAGGTGTCGGCGAAATAGGCCGGGTCGCTATGGAAGCGTTCTGAGATTTTGCGATACTCCGGATCCATCTTCATCGCCATATCGGCGTCTGTCATGATTGGGTTATGCCGAACGTTAGGGTTTTCAGGATCGACCGGTTTGTCTTCCTCTTTAATGTCGATAGGTTCCCATTGCCATGCGCCGGCTGGGCTTTTTTTCAGTTCCCAATCGTAATTTAACAGCAGATGAAAATAGCCGTTATCCCATTGCGTTGGCTGGCTTGTCCATGCGCCTTCAATCCCACTGGTGACCGCGTTGTTGCCTACGCCGCGGGTTGTCTTGTTTAACCAACCTAATCCTTGGTCGTGAATGTCGGCACCTTCTGGCTCTGGGCCTAAATTGGCTGCATCACCGTTACCATGCGCTTTACCTACGGTGTGGCCACCAGCGGTTAGGGCAACGGTTTCTTCATCATTCATTGCCATTCGAGCGAACGTAACTCGTACGTCGTGCGCGGTTTTGAGTGGATCCGGCTGTCCATCGACGCCTTCTGGGTTGACATAAATTAAGCCCATCATCACAGCGGCGAGTGGATTCTCTAAATCCCGTTCACCTGAATAGCGGCTGTTAGGGTTGTTGGTAGGTGCCAGCCATTCTTTTTCTGAGCCCCAATAAATGTCCTTTTCTGGGTGCCAGATGTCTTCGCGCCCGAATCCGAAGCCGAACGTTTTCAACCCCATGGATTCATAAGCCATCGTACCGGCATACGCAATGAGATCGGCCCAGCTCAGTTGGTTGCCATATTTTTTCTTAATCGGCCAAAGGATACGTCTTGCTTTGTCGAGATTAGCGTTATCTGGCCATGAATTTAGCGGGGCAAAACGTAAATTTCCGGTGCCCGCACCACCGCGACCATCTGCGATTCGATAAGTCCCTGCCGCATGCCATGACATACGAATCATCAAGCCGCCATAATGTCCCCAGTCAGCAGGCCACCATTCTTGGCTATCGGTCATTAGTGCGATGAGGTCTTGTTTGAGTGCAGCGAAATCGAGTTTTTTGACTTCTTCTTGGTAATCAAAATCACTCGACATTGGATTTGTTTTAGCGTCGTGTTGATGCAAAATGTCGAGGTTGAGCGACTTCGGCCACCAGTTCTTTTCTGTTCTGTCATTGGTGGTCATGGAGCCATGCATTACGGGGCATTTGCCTGCGGAATGCGCATTTTGTTGTGTCATGTTAATTCTTCCATTCTTGCGTTTTGCGAGTGCTAGTCGTTACAGCTGGTGAACAAACACGGGCATCCGTTATTAATTACTGATGTTTTAATACAGAGCATTATCCTTAGGTCGTTTCGCTCGGCGTTATTTCTGCAGCGATCGTAACATCCATGCTGTTTTTTCATGGATGCGCATTCTGTCCGATACCAACGCCACGCTAGATTCGTCATCCGCTTGTTGGGCTAGCTTTAACACTTTACGTGCGGTTTTTACGACTTGTTCGTGATTGTGCGTGAGTATGTCGACCATTTCCGTCGCGCTCGGAACGCCTTCAACCTCTTCAATCACACTGAGTTTGGCGAACTCTTTAAACGTGCCGGGTGCGGGAACGTCCAGTGTGCGTATGCGCTCGGCAATCTCGTCTACAGCCGTCGCAAGTTCGGTATAGTGTTCTTCGAACATGAGATGCAGTTCTCTGAAGTTCGGGCCTTCCACATTCCAGTGGAAGTTGTGCGTTTGCAGATAGAGCGTGTAAGAATCTGCCAAGAGCTGCTTCAAGCCCTCTGCGGTGCTTAATCGGTGCTCTCTATCAATGCCGATATCGATGTGCGTCATGCTAGCTTCCTCTCATTCCATCTGGTTTCACGACTTTTTATAAGCCGTCAGCAAACAACTAAAAAAAGTATTGGATAGATGTTCTGATTTGTAAAAATGATAAAAATGAATGTAACGTTCGGAAATTTTGATTACTGAATGGAAGGCGTTGTCTATAGCAAATACCAACGCCCACAAAGCACACCGAGGTAACGGCGCGCTGCTGGGTTTAAACGATTTTGATTTCGAGATTATTTGAGAGATTGCTTCGCGATACGGGAAAGCGCTTCGAGACTGGAAACGTCCACATAGTTTGGGCGAAACGCGAGGGCTATTCTGCGGTGAGGGCCGGGCTCATTTAAATGCACTGCCGATAATACTGGGTAGTGCGTGACGAGCTGTTCCAGTGCCATTTCCGGGATCAAGGTTGTGCCCATTCCACTCATTACCATTTGAATTAACGTGTTTAGGCTGGTGGCACGGTATTCCTGATTGGAGGTTTGTTCAGAGAGGCGGCAGGCATCCAAAATATGATCTTTGAGGCAGTGGCCTTCTTTAAGCAGCATGAGGTTGGTTTCTTGTAGTTCTTCGGACGTAATGCTGCTTTTGTCTGTGTGCATTTGCCCATCGAGCGCGACCCAGTAAAAGTCTTCTTGCCAAAACTCTAACGTTAACAAGCCGTCACAAGGGTAGGGGATGGCCAGCACGGCCGCGTCAATCTCACCGCTGTGAACCATGTCGACAAGGACATGCGACTGTTCTTCGACGATGTCTATTTTCGCGTTGGGGTACTGCTCTTTTAAGGTGAGTAACAACTTTGGCAGAAGATAAGGTGCAATGGTCGGGATCATGCCAATGGACAACGGAAAGCAAAAAGGTTCGCCGCAACTGTGGTCGAGGTGTGCCATGTCTTCCAGTTGAAGCATAATGTTGCTGGCTTTGTCTAAAACTTCACGACCAAGTGGCGTGACGAGCACTTTTTTATTGTCCCGTTCAAAAATCTTAATGCCTAGCTGACGCTCCAGTTCACTGACGCCTGTACTCAACGTTGATTGGCGAACATGACACAAATCTGCTGCTTTACGAAAATGCAGCGTTTTTGAGACAGCCAAGGCATAAGATAATTGTTTTATCGATAGCATAGCGTTTATCCATCCGTTGAGTCTTCTCGTCGTTCAAACTTCTCGTTCTAATGATCAAGCTTAGAAGATGGCTTTTTGTTATTCGAATTTCCCTAACGTTGTACCTGCCTTTATTTACCATCCTTTCGCTCGGCATTGCCGTTCGATTCTGAGCGCGACTTGCTGTACTTGGTGATCAAGATAATCGGTCGAACTCACCATTTGTCGCATGTCTTCAACAAAATGAGCGGGGCGAATCATCCGCAAAGTGTTTTCGTTTTTGCAAATAAAGTCGACACGCGGAATGCCAAACTTGTCCTCATATTCAACGATGTAAGTGGCGGCGGTTTGGTGATTAAGTTGTGTGTTGAGCTCGAACATCCAATTGAGATATTGCTCTTCAATCCAACTTGAATAGTGCTGCTGGAAATAGTTTTTAAGTGATTGATAGTTAGCACTATTGAAATGGTGATATGTACTTCGTACTGCCGATTGCGGCTCACTTGTCGTTGGTATGTACAGTTCTATGGGTAATTGATAGGGGTAGCGATCGTGGCTCCAATCTTCGATCACCGATTTAACGTGATTCAAAATGTAGTGCAGGGCGCTGAACAATCTCGCATAAACGAGGCGAGACCCGTAGAACAGGCGTAAATGTTCACCATTGTATTGATTGATGTAATTGAGCGGAATTTTATAATTCACGCTCAAGTCGTCTTCGTTAGTTGGAGTGACTGGGTCATTACTTTGCAATAACCAGTGTTGGTGCTTGCGCCAAAAGGCAATGTCGGCCGATAGCATGTCCGGCCAAGCGGTGATCGGGAGGTGCGAACGATTGGGGTCACTAAACGATATGAGGTCGTTCCCCTCACCGTGCAGTTTTTGTAATTCGCTATTGAGCTGATAAATCGTGTTAGGGTCAGCTTGCTGCCATAGGCGCTGCTTTTCTTCTTCACTATTACTTTCTAAGTACCCAGGCAGATAACGTTCATAAAGTCGTTCTTCTAACATAACTACTCTCTGAAAAGGCATCTGTTGATAGAAAGTATATACGCAGAAATGGGAAGCACAGTTCTTTACGATGTCTCATGAAGCCGATGAAAGCTCTGGATGAGATCGTGACGAATGCGCCTCCTAAGTGCTTGATGAGCAACGTTATGCTTATCTCGATTATGATAAATGAGCTTGTAGTCAATAAGTTGGTTGTTTATCGGGCAGAGCAATGTTTTCAGCTTGAGGGCGTCTAGTAATCAACGCGTAAAGTCGTTCAAGCTGCCGTTGTTACCACCACAAACCGCTCATCTTGTCCCCATCTTGGTTCCGCATTCATTAAATTGAGCTCCAACGCCGTTTGGTATGGGTCAACGTCAAAATGGTTGCTTATTAAACCCCAGAGCATCCAGTTGATTGCGGTTTCATTCTCGGTAAGCTCTTCGAGTGGCGCTCGGAGGAAAAAGTATTCATCCAAGCCATCGTCACCAAGCCTGTCATAGATAATGTTACGTAGCTCTCGATCCAAATCATGTTGGAGATTGATTGAGTCGTACAGTTGTTCTTCTGTTGGGCCATTCTCATGGCGATAAACATTGCGTTTTGACTCTTTGCATAAAGTACCAGAGCCTTTTTCAATACTTACGTTTTTTTGCGAGTGTTGTTCCAGTGCTTGGATAATTTCATTCTCTAATTGGGCGAGTTTACTCAGCAAAATTTGATCATCGTTGTTGTGCTCGTGAGTAGTCATTTTTTGAAAAGCCTTTACTCTCTCATAGACTGAATTCCCGTGAGTAAGCGCTGCAAAGCACTGCTCTCTGAGTGTTTCATTGGCTTGCCAAATGCCTGAGTAGAGCCCGTAGTCATATCGATACGGTGGAAGATCTTCAGTATCTTCGCCTAATATTTCTCTCCAGTGCCTTTGCCACTTTTCATTTTTTTCTTGTTTTACACTTGCGTATTGGCTAACCCAATGGTTACGAAGTGTTATGCCTACAATGGCAAGAGGCCATGGAGCGAGCAAGTAAAAATAATAGTGAGAAGAGTTATCCCAAAAGTAACCGTAAATATAAATACTAAATGCAATCACCCAAGTTCCAATAGAGCAAATAATAATCCCTGACATTATCGATGATTGGCGTTTTGTTTCTCTTAATGTATGACCTTCCGCACATAACCAAAAAATGCTGCCAAAAACAAAGGCAAACGTCATTAATAAGTAAGCAAGCCCCGCTCCTAAAAATCCCCAAAGTGACATGGTTTCTGATCCTTTTAAGTCCCACTTCTTTCTGGTGTGATGGAAGGGGATATGTAGTCCTAGTTCAGTGCCGTGATTTGCTCGATGCAGGTTTTACTCTCATTGATATTACGTTTCGACAAAAAAGGATGATGTCATTATGCAATAGAGTATTAGGCACGGCGTGTGGCGAGAATTTACCATCATCTATTGCTTTCAGATATGTGTTTTGATGCTTATTTGGTTCATGTCTCATAATGAAAACTCGTTTTCAATGGTTCTCAGTTGAGCTAATAACTAACTTTTTGGTCTGGTGCGATAAATTTCATTTTATGAGTCACTTTTGACTCATATTGACTTATTTAGAAAAAGGTAAATTAATGTTTTTATTAATAATTATTGAATCTTCCTGTGTGGGATTGGTCCCATTAAATTAGAGTAATAAGTCTATTTTTGGGATCGATTTCATAAATTTTATGATACTGATTTCACTGTTTGAGCTGTAAGGAATATAAACCCCACTCAATTTATTTTTATAATCAATGAGTGTTGTTATGTCTCATATCCGTTTTTTCCCGCGTCATCGTTTGGCGCTTGCTTGCATGCTAGCGAGTGTTTCTAGCTTCTCTTTTGCCCAAAATCAGTGTGCTGTTGCTGATTTACAACAATCGCGTGATTTGGCCGCTGCCGTTTCTGGCGCTGAATATGATTGCTACCACGCTTGGTTCTCTGCGCCTTCAGCAACGCTGAATGATATTTATAGCGAAGCAAGTTTAAGCCGTATTCAAGTCGCGTTGGATCAAGAAATTGCACGCTATCGTGGTGAAGCAGAACAAGCTCGTGTTCTAGAAAATCTAGGCGAATTTATTCGTGCGGCGTATTACGTTCGTTACAACGCTGGTACTGGTACGCCTGAGTTTTCAGAAGCATTGAGTCAGCGTTTTGCTCAGTCAACGAACCTGTTCCTCAACAACCCTCATGCTTTGGAGCAAGGTCGCGAGCAAGTTGGCGCAATGAAGAGCCTGACTTTGATGGTTGATAACGTGAAGCAGTTGCCGCTGACCATGGATAGCATGATGGCCGCGTTGATGCACTTTAACCGTGACACCGCGAAAGACACCCAATGGGTTGATGGCCTGAACAACTTGTTCCGATCTATGGCAGGTCACGCGGCGAACGATGCGTTCTACCGCTACATGGCAAACAACACTCACCATATTGATACGTTAGCGCGATTCGCTTCTGACAATGCATGGGCGTTAGATACAGATGCAAACTTTATCGTTTTCAATGCATTACGTGAAACTGGTCGTCTACTTGCGAGCCCAGATCAAGAAACCAAACGCAAAGCATTGGCTGTCATGCAACAAGTGATGCAGCGTTACCCATTGGGCAGTGAGCACGACAAACTGTGGCTTGCCGCCGTTGAGATGATGAGTTACTACGCACCTGAGGGTTTGAATGGTCTAAACCTAGAACAAGCGAAGCAAGATCTAGCAGCACGTGTGATGCCAAATCGTTTTGAATGTCAGGGACCTGCCATCATTCGCTCTGAAGATCTCACCGATGCTCAAGCTGCGAAAGCGTGTGAAGTGCTTGCTGCGAAAGAAGCAGACTTCCATCAAGTTGCGAATACTGGCAATCAACCAGTGGCGGATGACTTGAACGATCGTGTTGAAGTCGCGGTGTTTGCAAGCAACGACAGCTACGTTGATTACTCTTCATTCCTGTTTGGCAATACAACGGATAACGGTGGTCAGTACTTAGAGGGGACCCCGTCAAGAGCCGATAATACGGCGCGTTTCGTGGCTTATCGCTACGCGAATGGCGAAGATCTATCTATTTTGAACCTTGAGCACGAGTACACTCACTACTTGGATGCACGTTTCAACCAATACGGTTCATTCAGCGACAACTTAGCTCATGGTCATATCGTTTGGTGGCTGGAAGGCTTTGCGGAATACATGCATTACAAACAAGGTTACAAGGCCGCGATCGATCTGATCCCAAGTGGCAAACTGAGTCTTTCAACCGTGTTTGACACCACATACTCGCACGATAGCAACCGCATTTACCGTTGGGGTTACCTGGCAGTTCGCTTCATGCTAGAAAACCACCCTCAAGATGTAGAGAGCTTATTGGCGTTGTCTCGTTCAGGTCAGTTTGCACAATGGGCGCAGCAGGTTACTGTGCTTGGTCAACAATATGATGCGGAATTTGATCGTTGGTTAGATACGTTAGAAGTGGTAGTTGAACCGGAGCAACCAGGAACGGATCCAGAAGAGCCAAGCGAACCAACCGATCCTGAAGTGCAAGTGACGGAGCTGGCGGCGAACCAAAGTCTTCAACTGAGTGGCGAAGCATACAGCGAAAAACTGTTCTACGTTGACGTGCCTGCTAACACCGTTCGCTTTAATGTCTCTATTGAAGGAGCGGGTGATGCCGACCTTTACGTGAGCTACAACAAAGTGGCGCATTACTACGACTTCGAAATGAGCCAGTACGCGGACGGTAGCAATGAAGAGATTCAATTTGCGCCAGAGCAAAACGGTTACGTTAAAGCTGGCCGTTACTACATCAGTTTAACAGGGCGTGATAGCTACGACTCCGTAAACCTTGTGGCAGCGTTAGAAGTTGAAGCGCAAACGCCACCAACACAAGTGCAAGACGATTTAGCTCCTGTGGTTTTGGAATCAGGAGAAGCGAAAGTGCTAACGGTTCATCAGCAGCGTTATGCCGCTGTTTATGTGCCTGAAGGCGTGAAAGAAGTACGCGTTTGGATGTCGAGCCAATCAAATGCGAACGACCCTTACGGCGCAGGTAATGTGGACTTGTACGCAAGCCGCAAACACTGGCCTACAGCAGAGCAACATGAGTACGCGTCAAACTACGCGGGCAGCAATGAATACCTTGCTATCCCAGTGACTGAAGCGGGCTATGTGCACTTTTCTCTTCAAGCTCCTCAACAAGGTGATGATGTAGAGATGCTGGTTTATTTCTTCTAATCGACGTTAAGTTAGTTTCGTAACACAAAAAAACACGCCGCCATTTTTGGCGGCGTGTTCGTTTTTCCTGCTTTTGGTTGTATTCAAACAGTGTTAAATGCCAAACGTTTGCATGATTTCGAGATGTATCTGTCAATTTTTGTCGAAAGCGTCTCAATTTTGTGTTGGCATATCCTTCTCACATAATCTTTTTTAGCGCCGCGTTCTGTGACCTAGCTTCTGATTTGTGGTTTCTAAACGGATACAATATATATGCACCCCGTGCAATAAAATTAAAGGGAATGACATGAAAACGCTTATTTATGACACGTTGATTAGCCTTGCAAGCCAAGAACCAGAACAACATGCACGTATCCGACAAAACCTATATGAACAGTTGGATCTGCCGTTCGATAAGCAACTGGCTTTGTACTCTTGTGCCCTTGGGCCTGCGAGTTCAGGTAAGCTTGAGAGTAGTCAAGGTATCAACAACGCTGTGGATTGCGCCGTTAAACTTCTGGAAACACCAGAACGCTAATCTACTTCGTTGTCTTTATCACGGCCCAATACCCCAAGGGCCGTTTTTGTTTCTGCGTTTCCTCAACACACTTTTCGACGCCAATCCCTTCTCACCAAACGTGATCTAGTTGCCAGTTTGCCTTTCTTAACTATTTGTTACGTCAACTCATTTTATAACCTACTCATTTACAGCGAGTGGGTTAGGGCGTACATAAGGATTTGTTGCTTGGAATTTGTTTTTGGATTTTATGTAAATAAAAACAATGGCTTAGTTGCATTTGATTTGCGGATGGCAAGAGCTGTCATCGACTGGAGGAGATTCACAGACTCTCATTGTGCTAGGCAGGGCGTATCTACGCCTTGATTTTCAGCCTTGAGTTAAGCGCAAAAGGGTGAGGGCGTATCGCGAATAGCTTTTATAATTTCGACTATTGAGTTCATTCACACAAAACAACCAAACAAGTAATCGTGAGTGGAAACGAGTAGGAGAACAACATGAGTGGCTTACAGGAAACGCAATCAGCAGGTGCAAACGTGATTTTGCACGCCTTTGATTGGAAGTACGCTGACATTGCCCAACGAGCAAATGAAATCCACCAGCTAGGTTATGGCTCGGTGCTGGTTTCGCCACCAATGAAAAGCGCCCACGATGAACGTTGGTGGCAGCGCTATCAACCACAAGATTACCGTGTTATCGACAACGCGCTCGGTGACACCCAAGACTTCATCTATATGGTTCGTGAGCTCGAACGCGTAGGCGTTTTGGTGTACGCCGACGTGGTGTTTAACCACATGGCTAACGAAGCACATTTACGCCGTGATCTGCAATACCCTCGTCAGGACGTGTTAGATCAATACCGACAAGACGAACATAAATACCAGTCTTTAAAGCTTTTCGGCGATTTATCCAAACCGCTATTTAGCGAAGAAGATTTTGTTGAAGCGTTTGGTATCAAAGACTGGAAAGATAAATGGCAGGTCCAAAATGGCCGAATTACAGGTGGGCCAACCGATCCTGGTTTACCAACCCTTCGCGTTTGTGAACATGTTGTCGAGCAGCAGCGAGCTTACTTAAAAGCATTGAAAGCGATAGGTGTGAAAGGCTTCCGCATTGATGCCGCGAAGCACATGACGCTTGAACACCTAAAACGCGTATGGACAGACGACATAACCCAAGATGTGCATATTTTTGGGGAAATCATTACCGATGGCGGTGCAACAGAAGAAGAGTATCAACTGTTTCTTGAGCCGTATTTACAAGAAACCCGTTTAGGTGCGTATGATTTCCCGCTGTTTTCGACCATCTTTAAAGCATTTTCAAAAAAAGGCAGTTTCAAGTCTCTGATTGACCCTTACTGTTTTGGCCAAGCGCTTTCAAACGGTCGAGCCATCACTTTTGTGGTGACGCATGATATTCCCAACAACGACGTCTTTCTCGATTTGATAATGGATGAAGAGGATGAGTGGATCGCTTATGCCTACATTCTTGGTCGCGATGGCGGCGTGCCTTTGGTTTATACCGATTTGGATACCAGCGGCATTAAGAACAAAAACGGAAAGCCAAGATGGAAAGACGCTTGGAATGATCCGCGCATGGCGAAGATGATCGCGTTCCATAATGTGACTCATGGCGAATCAATGACGGTACTGGAAGGGAATGACGATATGCTAGTGCTAAAACGCGGAGAGAAAGGTATTGTAGTGCTAAACAAATCCACGCGCGCACAATCGCTATCGCTAAAGACAGAGTGTGATTGGTTCGATTTGATGTCAGATCAAAGCGTTAAAGCCGGGATAGAACTGAAGGTTCCGGCAAAGTCGTTCATGTTATTGGTGCAAAAATAAAACCGGCGGCAGAAGACAATAAAAATGAGCTCAATAGGAGCTCGTTTTTATTTGGATCGTCAAAGCCGTTATTGGCATTCATTCACGCAACATTCGGCACGAAGAAAGTCGATGACATCGTCCAAACATTCGTATTCAGCAACACAAAAAAGAATACGGCCTTCACGGCGCTGAGTAATGAGTCCTGCAGAGGCTAAACTGGAAATATGATGAGAAAGTGTGGATGCAGGAATACCGAGTTTTTCTTGCACACCGCCTACCGCAATGCCTTTGTAGCCCGCTTTAACGACTTCTTTATAAATGCATAGACGGGTAGGGTGCCCTAATTCTTTTAATGCTTTAGCGACGGCTTCTAGCTCCATACTGACCTCTAAACTGACCAACGTTAAATGTGTTTCGATAATAGGGAAACTCGCCTTGAATGCCAACTTTTCTGGTTTGACTCTGTGTGATTTCAGGCGAGTTTCATACCGACTCATACTGTGATGACAAAAATTGTCTCCTCCAATGAGACAGATCAATCTTCATTATTATTTCACCCCACGTTTAAACTTCCTCTCCTACACTCTTTGATGAGTTGTCAGTTGGCAGAACAAGGAGGCGGCCATGATTGCAGTTCATCGAGATTATTGTTTGTCTAGCAGTTCAGAGTTACACGCGCACGTTAAAGTAAACCCTGTTGGAAGATTGGAAGTTGAAATTATCGAACTTGAAGAGCGTCATACGACCGAGTTTGATGATTTATCTTTTGAAAGTCGTGGGTGTGAAACTCGAATTTGTGGCAAAGAAGACGCAACCCCGTGGCAGTTCAATCTTGCAGTTACCGACGCGTTAGAGCTTTCTCATTTAGTTGAAGAAGCGAATGAAGAGTATGAGATTTTGATGAATGACCTCATGTAGCTTTCATTATGGATGAAAGTCACTGTGGTGATTTAGGGCGGCGTGCTGACGTACAACCGACAAAAAACCTCCCAATGGTGGGAGGTTTTTGTATTTCTGTTTTGGCGTTAAATCGCTTCTTCTTTTGGTGGCGTAATATCTTGCACGTTTTCACCGTCAAAGTTTTCAGCGTAACCTTTTGGCGGTGGCGTCCAGCCACGTTCAGAACGCGATAACTTATCGTGACGATCTTTGCGCATCTCTTCCGCCATTTTCTCTTCGAGCTGGATGAATAGCTCACGGAAGTTGTTATCGAAGCGCTCACCTTCCGAATCGTCTTCCCACGCTTGGTATAACATTTCAGATTTACGAGCTTCTACGCGCTTGTAAGTGTCTTTTTGCTGTTCAACAAAGAATGGGTGAATGCCTAACGCTTTCATGGCGTGTCCACCCATTTCCAGTGCCGAGTGATAAGTTTCCGATTCAATCACATCGGCGCCAGCTTGACGCAACAAGTAACCATGACCGCGGTCGAAAGCGCGTGCGATGATTTTCACTTTCGGGTACGTGTGCTTCACGTATTTCACCAGTTCCACACTCGATTCTTGGTTATCAATCGCGACGACCAACGCAGCCGCATGCTCGATACCTGCCGTGTGCAGCATATCTGGTCGGGTTGCGTCACCAAAATAGGCACGAGTGCCAATCTGGCGCATGTTATCGACTTGGTTGGCTTGATGGTCAAGCACTACAGTTGTTACGCCGTTCGATACTAATAGGCGATTCACAATCTGACCAAAGCGGCCAATACCAGCAATGATGACTGTGCCTGTTTCTTCAATCGTATCGCTTTCGCGTTCATTCGATTGGATTTCAAAGCGAGGCAAAATCACACGATCAAACAGAATGAACAAACCCGGGGTCAGGAACATTGAAATCGCAACCACCAGTGCAAGAGTTTGCGAGAGTTCAAACGGAATGACGTGGTTTTGAACAGAGAAGCTTAGCAACACAAAACCAAATTCACCCGCTTGAGCCAAGCTTAGGGTAAACAGCCAGCGGTTGCTGCCTTTCACTCTAAATATCAGCGCGAGAATAAACAGCACCAAGGCTTTCAATACCATCACGCCAATGGTCAGCGCCATGATCAGCCAGAAATCACCAAATAGAACCGAGAAGTTGATTCCCGCGCCAACGGTAATAAAGAACAGTCCCAGCAATAAACCTTTAAATGGTTCGATGTTGGACTCTAACTCGTGGCGGAATTCACTGTTCGCCAATACAACGCCAGCCAAGAAGGTTCCAAGCGCAGGAGACAAGCCCACTAAACTCATCAGTGCAGCGATGCCAATCACCAGCATGAGCGCGGTCGCCGTAAAGATTTCGCGCAAACCAGAGCTCGCCACGTACTTAAGTAACGGGCGGCTTAAAAAGTGTCCGCCAACCACAACAATCGCAATCGATGCTGTGATGACAATTCCGTATGCCCAGCCCGGCAAATCGGCCACGAGGTTTAAATCGTCGTGATGCTGCGCAGCAGTTTGAACGGCATTTTGTGCTTGTTCGACTAACTCCGGCAGGGCCAACAGTGGAATAAAGGCCAACATCGGGATAACGGCGATATCTTGAAAGAGCAGAACAGAAAACGCGTTTTTACCACCTTCTGTTTTGGTTAGCCCTTTTTCGCTAAAGGTTTGCAGCACAATGGCGGTTGATGACAGCGCGAAAATTAGGCCAATCGCCAGAGCAATCGTCCAAGGCTGCTCAAAATACAAGGCGATACCCATAATCGCGGCGACAGTGCCGCCAACTTGCAAGCCACCTAACCCCATCAAGCGATTACGCATCGCCCACAGCATTTTAGGTTCGAGTTCTAAACCAACAAGGAACAGCATCATTACAACGCCAAATTCCGCAAAATGTTGGATGGTTGTGGTCTCTTCGCCTACTAGGCCGATGATTGGGCCAATCACCACGCCGGCAATTAGGTAGCCCAGCACAGAGCCTAAACCTAAGCGTTTTGCTAACGGAACCGCGATAACGGCGGCTACAAGGTACACAAAGGCTTGTAAGAATATTCCTGTCATGACGCCCCCTTGATGAGCTCCGGCAATGCACTGTTAAGTTTAATGAGCGAAGCGGCGGCCTCGACATCCAATCGGTCTTCGACCAGCGCCGTTAAGAGCTTTTTATAGCGTTCAATATGGCGCGGGATACGACCTTCTTCGGCTGCGGTACGCGAACCAAACAAAGCAAGAGGCGCAATATAGTGCATGCCCGTGAGTGCGGACATTTGCTCGATAGGAGCGAGCAGTTCCCGAATCGTAAAATGGTTGTAGCCTTCGGCTTTGTAGGCTTCTTCTTTGCCGCCAGCAGAAAGCACGCACAGCATGGTTTTGCCTTGCAGTTCGGTTCCTTCGGTGCCGTATGCAAAGCCGTATTCCAACACCAAATCTTGCCATTCTTTCAAAATCGCTGGTGTTGAGTACCAGTAAAGCGGGAATTGGAAAATCACCACATCATGTTCACGAAGGCGTTGTTGTTCTCGGTCGATATTGATGTTGAAACGAGGGTACTCACCGTACAAGTCAACGCATGTCACGCCTTCGATTTTTTGAGCTTCTTTGAAAAGTGGAGTATTCACTTCTGAACGATGCTGGGAAGGATGAGCAAAGAGAATCAGTACTTTTTTATTTGTCATAGGGATCCTTGCTTTCAGCATGGCCTTATCCGAATGGAGAAGGTGGGTGAAGAGACTGACGCGCTATGTCCGTCTCGGTCAGTTACAAAATGTAACGCATAAACGTTAACCTATCTACCATGTAGGAATAGATAAACTGATGAAGTATTAATAAAAAACCACCAAACAATTTGGTGGTTTTATAAAATGAGACAAGTTCTCTGAGCCCGTGGGGCTATTTCATGATCACGCCAATTTATTCGTGAATAGGCACCACTAAAATATCAACGGGTGATTTGTTGATTAGGTGTCTTGAGTAAGAAATGATCTTGCTCCAGAAATCTTGGTGGTGACCACAAATCAGCAGATCTACTTCTTGCTCTTTAATGGTGACTTCCAACTTATCAGCTAAATCACCCGTACCTACAAAGAAGTGTTTAAGTGGGTAGTCCATGTAATCACTGAATGTTCTTAAACATTCCATTGAATGCTCATTCAACGGCCTTTGATCCGGGTTCTCTTTAATGTCTACAAGCTCGCGATAGATTTCTCCGTGCGTACCATCAATGTGGATAAAGGAGATATCGGAGTCGAGATAGTTTGCCATTGATACCGCTCTGTCGATAAGCACGGTGCTTTCATCTGACAGTTCGAGTGCAACAAGGATATGTTTGTATTTCATAACCACGCCCTTATGTGGATTATCTTTACCCTAAGCATAGTATGGCTTGGGCAAAAATTGTGTTGATAAGATCTCGAAATTGTTCAAAGTTTTGTTAAAAAGTTAATACGATATAACAACTTGCTGTGAAATTTTCTCTTTGTACTCATTTGGTTAGAAAGCTTGCTTTTTGAACAAAAAAGCCGCTACACTCTGCGCATCATTTCTATAGGAGATTACGCCAACATGAAGAACTAAACCTGTCATCCATATTTTTACTTATTTTTTGGATCTGCAGGGTTAGTAGGCGTAGCTCACTTTCCGATATTTCTTTGCAACAAGACAAATTTTTTATTTGACGTTTATCGTCGAGCTTTACATAAAGCTTAATGCGTTTGTGCACGCGTTTTGTTGCAATCTCAAATCATAGCTACGGCTGTTGTCCCTGTCATACAGGAGGCAAATTATGCCAGTTTTACAAGCTTTTAATGTTAGCCATCAGTTTGATAATGGCGAGACGCTATTCCAGTCTATTTCTTGTTCCATGACTAAACGACGTGTTGGTTTGGTTGGGCGCAATGGCATCGGTAAGTCGCTTTTTGCTTCCATTTTGGCGGGCGAAACTCAGCCTGCCAGCGGTGTTGTGACTTCTCCCTCTTCTTTCATGATGTATCGCCAGCAGCCGTCTGATTTGCTTTCAGGTCAGCAATCGATCGCCCAGTTTCTGGGAACAGACTCGGTCTTGCATGCTTTAAAGCAGATTGAACAAGGTGATGTTTCTGAGCATTGGTTCGAACTGGTTGGCGAACAGTGGGATATTGAACAGAAACTCAAACAGCAGCTTGCTGCGATGGGCTTGCCGCAAGACCCTGATTTCTCTTGTGCTCGGCTCAGTGGTGGTCAGTTGGCGCGTTTGCAGTTATGGCAGTTGTTTGAAAACGAAACGGAGCTTTTGATTCTCGATGAGCCATCCAATCACCTCGATACCGAGGCGAAACAATGGCTGATAGAGTCTATGAGGCATTTCGGTGGCGCGATTTTACTCATCAGTCACGATCGCGAGCTGCTGCGAGAGATGGAGGAAATTTGGGAACTCTCGGGCCTAGGCTTACAAGTTTTTGGTGGAAATTACGATGTGTATGCCGAGCAAAAACGCACTGAGCTACAAGCGGTCGAAAGGCAGTTAGCGCAGGTCGATAAACAGAAAAAACGGTTAGCTGAGCAAGCCCAGAAAAATCGCGAAAAAGCAGACCAACGCGCCGCGCAAGGGAACAAACTGCGCAAAGACGGCAGTCAGCCCAAAATTTTGCTGGATGGAAAAAAGGATAGCGCGACCGCCAGCGCCTCAAATCGCAATAAGAATGAGCAACTCAGACAAGCGCATTTACAAGCCAAAGAACAGGCGTTGCAATCGCGACATGAGCAGCTCAAAGCGCAAAAGCTTTATCTTGCAGATAATCCGAACCGTTCGAGAAAAGTGTTGTCGATACAAGAAGGTATATTGCCTTTTAGGGATTCTACTCCTATCACGTTGCAGATTTTTTCGAACGATAAAGTCCATCTCAAAGGGAAAAATGGATGCGGAAAGTCAACCTTGTTAAAGACGTTGCTTGGCGAGTTGTCGTTGCTGAGTGGTGAGCTGCAAGTGAATACGCCTTTGTATTATCTCGACCAACATTTTGCCGCAGTGAATCCAAATCTTTCGTTACTTGAGAACGTAATAGAGAGCTGCCAAGAGATGACGGAAAGTGAAGCGAGGACCTTATTGGCCGGGATCGGTTTTCGTCGAGATGCTGTGTTTCGATTGGGGCGCCTACTGAGCGGTGGCGAGAAGATGAAGCTCGCAATGCTGATCGTCAGCCATCAACACTCCCAGCCTTTGCTGCTGCTTGATGAACCAGATAATCATCTCGATCTCGAGTCAAAAATAATGCTTAGTCAGGCGTTAAATGTATACAAAGGTGGATTTGTTCTGATTAGTCACGACCAAGATTTCGCTTCTGAGTCTGGGGTTTTGCGCCAAATCGAGCTGACTTAGACGAAAGAGAGTAAACGCCATCGTAGCTCTTCAGTGTTGTTCCCAAGTTCTACACTTCCACTTACTGGTTTGTAGAACTGGCAGGAAATGAGGGAGTTAGGATGGCTTTCACAACTCGTTTAATGAAATTAGATTCATTTTGTCGATATATAGTAGAGTTCTGATGTATTGCACAAAAAGACAACAGAAAAATAAAAAGGAATTTCATGAAAAAGAACACCCTAGCATTCGCAACGGTTCTCGCACTCGGAAGTGTGTTGTCTGTGGCGCATGCAAATGAAGCGGCGCAGTCGTCGGTTGAACAAGTAACCCCGAAAGCCATCACGTATCCAATCACACAAAAAGTGGATGTTGTCGATGACTACTTTGGTACAAAAGTGAGTGATCCTTATCGCTGGTTGGAAGACGATCTCAGCCCAGAAACCGCAGAATGGGTGAAGGCACAAAATGCAGTGACGTTTGATTATCTGTCGAAAATCCCTTACCGCGAGCAGATTGAAGAGCGCATCACTAAGCTCATGGACTACGAAAAGCAAAGCCAACCGTTCAAAGAGGGTAAGTTCACTTATTTCTACAAAAATGACGGGTTACAAAACCAAGATGTGCTTTATCGGCAGTTAGGTGATGGTGAAGCAGAAATTTTTCTCGATCCAAATACTTTTAGTGAGGATGGCACCACATCGTTAGCGGGAGTGAGTTTTTCACGAGACGGTTCGTTGGTTGCATACAGCATTTCGGAAGGCGGTAGCGATTGGCGCAAAGTCATTGTGTTAGACACAGAAACCAAAAAGCCCGTCGGTGAAACGCTGGTGGATATTAAGTTCAGCGGCATCAGTTGGCTCGGCAATCAAGGCTTCTATTACTCAAGTTATGACAAGCCACAGGGGAGTGAACTCTCCGCGAAGACAGATCAACACAAGCTCTACTTTCATAAACTTGGAACGAAGCAAAGTGAAGACCAGCTGATTTTCGGCGGCTTTGAGGAAGAGAAATACCGTTATGTTGGCGGCTATACGTCGGATGATGAACGCTACTTGTTTATCTCAGCCAGCGTATCGACATCGGGTAACAAACTGTTCTTTAAAGATCTGAGTAAGCCAAACAGTCCGCTTAAAACCATTTTAGATAACACCAGTTCTGATACTTGGGTGATAGACAACCAAGGCACGAAGCTGTACTTGGTTACGAACCTTAACGCGCCGAACAAACGCGTCGTGACGGTGGATGCGAGTCAGCCGCAGCCCAAAAACTGGAAAGATTTGATTCCTGAAACAAAGAATGTGTTACGCGTTTCTACCGCGGGTGGCAATTTGTTTGCGAGTTATATTGTTGATGCGATCTCGATGGTGAAGCAATACGACATGAACGGCAAACTCATTCGAGAAATCAAATTGCCTGATATTGGCAGTGCATACGGTTTCTCGGGTAAAAAAGAAGAAACCGAAGTCTACTATTCTTTCACCAACTACAAGATGCCAAGCACTACGTATCGTCTGAACATCAAAGATGGTGATAGCGAGGTGTACTACAAATCTAAAGCGCCATTTGATCCAGCTTTGTATGAATCTCGCCAAGTGTTTTACACCTCAAAAGACGGAACAAAAGTGCCGATGATCATCACCTATAAAAAAGGGACACCGATGGACGGCAGTGCACCAACCATCCTATATGGTTATGGTGGTTTCAACATCAGCCTCACACCATCTTTTAGCCCGACACGTGCGGCTTGGCTGGAGCTTGGTGGTGTTTACGCGGTAGCGAACATTCGTGGCGGTGGAGAGTATGGTAAAGAGTGGCACAACGCTGGCATTCAAATGCAAAAGCAAAATGTGTTTGATGACTTTATTGCGGCGGCTGAATTCCTAATCGATGAAAAGGTAACGTCATCAAACAAGTTAGCCATTAACGGTGGATCGAATGGTGGCTTGTTAGTGGGGGCAGTTATGACACAACGTCCAGAGCTGTTTAAAGTGGCGCTGCCAGCCGTCGGCGTACTGGATATGCTGCGTTATCATACTTTTACCGCAGGTGCTGGTTGGGCGTATGACTACGGTACGGCAGAGCAAAGTAAAGAGATGTTCCAGTATCTCAAAGATTATTCGCCAGTGCACAATGTAAAAGCGGGGGTGGAATACCCAGCAACATTGATTACAACGGGTGATCATGATGATCGTGTTGTTCCTGCTCACTCTTATAAATTTGCTGCTGAGTTGCAGTCAAAACAGGCGGGTTCAAATCCGACCTTGATTCGCATCGAAACCAATGCAGGGCATGGTGCTGGCACACCAACGCGTAAAATAATTGAGACAAATGCAGATATTTATAGCTTTGCACTGTTCAATATGGGGATAGAGAAACTTCAATAGTGCGAATCGTTTGCGTTTTTAGTTAACGAAATGCATTGGTGCTTTTGCACTCGAAAATAAAAGGGAATCACAGAGTGTGATTTCCTTTCAATTTATTGTGGAGTAACTATTCTAAATTGACCGCAAGGCTAATTAAATTAAGGTATTTGCAATTTATTACAACTCTCTTCTTTACCTGAAGAGTAATATACGATAAAAATAAAACTTGATCGCGATCACCTAACACCATTGCACTCCTTATTTATATGGTAAATTTAATTAATCATTTGTTCTAATGATAATTGAATTTTCATAAGTTTTAATATTCCCTTCTTCGTAAAGCTTACCAAATTTCAAGTTATATAAGATATAAGTAGCAGTGATTGAACTTTTACGACGCTTTATTTTATTTTAATTAAAGCGTCTAATGTTTCGTCATTATTAAATTTGCTTTGATAATTTATATTATCCAAAGCGAGTTGTATTGTTTGCTATTTATGATGACCTTATGACGTGAATAATTTTATAATCATTAAAATGGATACAGTTTTATGAATTTAGTGAAACCGTCTGTTGTTATCATGGCAGCAGCCCTTCAACTCGCGTCTTCTGCTTATGCTCAGACAAATAATGACGAAGAACTACAAGATATGTCTGACCCACTTGCGGTTTACACCCAAGCGGGCTTTGGTATTACTGATAAAGGCGCGAACATCAAAATTGGTCAAACTTACCAATCTAGCCAGCCTGGCACCATGGCGATGAACATCATCGAAATGAAAGGCATTGGTGGTGAGCTATTTGGCATTCGCGACAATGACGATCCAATGTATGCCAATGTTGATGACAGCATTGACTCTTTCCGACTACGTAATTTCCAAGTAGAAGTCGCAAAAGGTCTAGGCCGTCAATTGGATGTAAACTACGATGTTGATAACGATAAATTAGATGCATCTTATAGCTTTATTCAAGGCCTACCTAAGTTTGGCATGTTGCAGTTATTTCCTTTAGCTGGTGCGGGTGTCACTATTGCTAATGATTTTAGTGGTGATGACAAAGGTTATGAAATTCCAGGTACTTTCACCGTTGTCGGTATGTACTCAAAAATTGAATTAACCGATAAAATCTGGATTAACTACAACCCAATGTATATGCATACATTGTCAGGGTCTAGTCAATATAAAGATACTTATTACGCAGGTGAAGATAATATCTTAACTCACGAGTTTGCGTTGTCTTATCAAATTAATCCTCGCACAAATATTCGTTACTTTGCAAACTGGAATGAGCACGTTAATTTCGGTGATGGTGATCACCGTATCGAATTTAACTACCAATTCTAACTCCCTCGTTTATTTCCAGAATAGAAAGTGTGTTTATCCATATATTTAAATATTTAGGCTAGGGCACTTTCTACATAAAGTAGGTTTGTCATGAAAGCCAAATATAAATTTGCGTTGGTATCTATTGCTATATCTTCTGCATTACTATCAGGATGCAAAACTGGCGATATCGCAACGAAAACTGCCCAAGCACCCTCTGTTGAAACCGTTACCCTAACCGAAACAAAAATCACTCCTTATCATACTTTTATCGGTCGAACTGAAGCGGTAAATGACGTTGATATTATGCCTCGAGTCGGTGGCGAATTAACCGCGATTCATTTTAAAGATGGCGATATGGTCGAAAAAGGCCAATTGCTGTTTGAAATCGACGACCGTCCTTACAAAGCGGCACTGGCGTATGCAAAAGCATCGTTGCAAAAAGCAAAAGCACAACTCGTTCAAACTACGCGTGATGCAGAACGTGTGAAGAAACTCATCAAAGATAAAAGCATCAGTGAGCAGCAATACGATGACGCCATTGCTGCGCACGCCGCAGCGATTGCTTCGGTAGAAGAGGCGAAAGCGACGCTGGTTTCAGCAAGGCTCGATCTTGAATTTAGCTCTGTGCGTGCTCCTTTCTCTGGCCGCGTGGGTTTCAGCAACTTCCGAGTGGGTGACCGTATTTCGAAAATTCAACTCGTTCCTCTTGTTTCGATTACTCAAATCGACCCAATTCGCTTTGGCTTTGATGTGGATGAGAAGCTCTACCGCCGAGTAAGAAGTGCCATTGATGTGGCTCATCGTAACGATGACAAACTGGATGTTGATTTAACACTGACGCTTTCAGACGGTTCATTGTACCCGCTTGATGGCAAGATCTACGCCGTTGGCAACAAGATCGATTTAGAAACAGGCTCAATTCGAGCAGAAGCACAATTCGATAATCCAACTTACGCGCTTATGCCGGGTGAATATGGCAACTTGACCATCAAGCTGCGCAACAAAACCATTGATGGTTTGCTTATCCCATCGGCGGCTGTTCAGCAAGACCAAGCGGGTGACTACGTCATGGTGGTTGGTGATGATCACGTGGTGTCTCGTCGTAACGTTGAACTCGGTCAGACCTACGGTGTGAAACGTGCTATGCTGACTGGCTTGGCGGCTAACGAAAAAGTCATCGTGAATGGTCTACAAAAAGTGCGTCCGGGTGCAACGGTGAAAGACGTTGAACTGCAGAGTGAACAAGGCTGAGTGAGTACTGATGTTAAGTAAATTTTTCATTCACCGGCCGAAGTTTGCTTTGGTGATCTCACTGGCGATGACATTGATGGGTATGATCGCCCTGAAAGTCTTGCCAATTTCTGAGTATCCTCAAATCTCTCCAACGGTAATTACAGTGAGCACCATGTATCCGGGTGCCAACGCGGACGTGGTTAAAAAGACGGTCGCACAACCGATAGAGGCCAAAGTAAACGGCGTTGAGGACATGATATATATGTCTTCTGTGATTGGTAACGATGGTTCATACACACTGCGCGTCTACTTCCGAGTGGGCGCAGATGGCGATATGGCGCAGGTTCGCGTAAACAACTTGGTTGCACAGGCAACATCCTCTCTTCCACAAGAAGTAAACCAAATCGGCGTAACGGTTAAGAAGAAGTCTTCCGACATGTTAGGCGTTATCACGCTGCGCTCTCCTAAACAGTCTTACGACAGCATCTACCTCTCTAACTACGCGGATCTCAACATTATTGAACGTCTAAAGCGTATTGAAGGTATGAGTGACATTACGCTGCTCGGTAAGAAAGACTACTCAATGCGTATTTGGTTGAACCCAAATAAATTGGCGACCTTGAAGCTCTCTGCCAGTGATGTTATCGGCGCGATTAAAACGCAAAACATCCAGGTAGCGGCAGGTAAGATCGGTGGTATGCCAGCACCGGGTGATCAGCAATATCAATATGTTCTGCAAACCAAAGGCCGACTTGCTTCTGCTGAAGAGTTCGAGAACATCATCATCCGTGCGAGCAAGAAAGGTTCTTTGATTCGCTTGAAAGATGTGGCTCGCGTGGAAGTTGGTGCGCAAGGTTATGAAGCTGATGGTCGTATGAATAACGCACCCGCTGCCGTTTTAGCCTTGTATCAGTTGCCGACAGCAAACGCGCTTGACGTGATGGAACGCGTGAAAGAGGCCATGAAAGAGTACGAGAAATCGTTCCCAGAAGATTTGGTCTACGACATCGCGTATGACTCGACCGAATACGTAGAAACATCGATTGATGAAGTGTACGAGACACTGGTGATTGCGGTACTTCTTGTAACCTTCGTTGTGTACGTTTTCTTGCAGAACTGGCGAGCGACCATCATTCCAACCTTAGCGATTCCGGTTTCCATCATTGCGACGTTCGCAATCATGGGCGTGATGGGCATGACCATTAACACGATCTCGTTGTTTGGCTTGATCCTCGCCATCGGTATCGTGGTGGACGATGCGATCATCGTGGTGGAGAACGTGGAGCGGGTTATCCATGAAGAGCATTTAGACCCGATTCCGGCCACGATCCAAGCTATGAAAGAAGTGACGGGGCCAGTATTGGCAACAACGCTTATTTTGTTGGCGGTATTCGTACCGGTTGCGCTATTGCCGGGTATTTCTGGTCGAATGTTCAACCAGTTCGCGGTCACCATCTGTGTGTCGGTGCTGATCTCTGCAATCAACGCATTAACGTTAACGCCAGCGCTTTGTGCGCTGATGTTGAAATCTACTCACTCGCAACCTATTGCGCCTTTGCGTGCGTTTAACCGAGGTTTTGAAGCAATAACGCGCAAATACCAAGGTTTAGTTGGCTTCTTGAGCCGTCGTATTGTGCTGAGTATCGGTGTGTATGGCGCGCTTATTGCGGTGCTGGCATTTGCGTTCATGACCGTACCTTCTTCTTTCGTACCAAACGAAGATAAAGGCGTGTTCATGGTCGAAATGCGTTTGCCAGACGCAGCAGCATTGCAGCGCACTGCACCATTAATGAAGAAGTACGTTGATGAGCTAAAACAGATGGAAGGTGTGGAGAACGTGGTTTCGGTTGCGGGCTTCTCGGTAATTAACATGGCGTCGATTCCAAACTCGGGCATGTTGATCATCAAACTGGATAACTGGAGCAAACGTAAAGACCCTGAGTTACACCAACGCGCATTGATGAATAAAGTTAACCAAATGCTGAACTCAACGCCAGATGCCGCTTCGTTCGTTTTCGCGACGCCGGCAATCAAAGGCATGGGGGCGGTGGATGGTTTCAACCTTGTGTTGCAAGACAACTTGGGCCGCTCTCCACAAGAGTTGGCAAAAACAACCGCTGATTTTGTTGCCCAAATCAACCAACTGCCAGAAGTGGCGCGTGCGTTCTCGATTTTCCGTGCGAACATTCCGCAACGTTACATCGATATTGATCGCGATAAAGCGATTTCGATGGGCGTACCGTTGAATGAAATCTTCAGTACACTGCAAGCACAGTTGGGCGGTGCCTACATTTCTGACTTCAACTTGTTTGGTCGTTCGTACCAAGTGAAAGTGCAAGCAGAAGAGCAATACCGTGACAACATCGACGACATCGACCATCTGTTTGTTCGCTCAAGCTCTGGAAAAATGGTGTCACTGGCAACGCTAGTGAAAGTGAAGCCGATCTTCGGTCCTGATACCTTGTCGAACTACAACATGTTCAGTTCTGCAACCGTGAACGGTGCGCCAGCGCCAGGTTACAGCTCGGGTGATGTTGTAAAAGCCATTGAAAAACTGGCTGCGGAATCTTTGCCAAGTGGTTACTCGTACGAGTGGTCAGGCATGACTTACCAAGAGATGAAAGCAGGCAACATGGCGCCAATCGCGTTCGCATTGTCTTTGCTGTTCACCTACTTGTTCTTGGTGGCTCAGTACGAAAGTTGGACCATTCCTGCTGCGGTAATGATGGCGGTTCCAGTCGCGATTCTCGGCGCAATGGGCACGCTACTGCTGGTGGGACAACCGTTCGATTTGTACGTGCAGATTGGTGTGGTCATCTTGATTGGTATGTCCGCCAAAGTGGCGATTCTTATCGTGGAATTTGCCAAAGTTCTGCGAGAAGAAAAGGGCTTATCCATCATTGATGCTGCCAAAGAAGCTGCTCGAATCCGTTTCCGTGCAGTACAGATGACTGCGTTCGCCTTCATCTGGGGGGTATTCCCGTTGGTGATTGCATCGGGTGCCGGTGCGGAATCTCGTCACTCACTGGGCTTTGCGGTATTCGGCGGCATGATTCTCTCTACGTTTGTAGGCGCGTTATTGACGCCAGTGTTCTTCGTGATGATGCAATCTCTGCGCGAGAAGTTTAAGCGAAACAAACCCACTGAAGTTGAGGTGAGCGAGCAATAACGCTGATTTCAACTGACTGACTCCACAACACCCCCACGCTGTGTGCGATTGGCCAATGCCTTTCATTGATATACAACCACCGTCGCAGCGTGGGTTTTCTCAAACAACAATAGGTTTAGTATGAAAAATCTTTCAAAAATCGTCGTAGCGAGCTCTCTACTGACGTGTGCTGTTGCGCAAGCGGGTGGGTTATACCTTTACGAAACCACAGCATCGGATATTGGTTTGGCATCCGCTGGTATGGCGGCTCGTGCGCAAGATGCCTCAGTAATGGCAGCAAACCCGGCTGGTCTGGCGAATGTTTCTGGTAAATCTTTCTCTGGTAACCTGATTGGCCTTTACGGTGACGCGCAACTAGACACGATGACTGGCGATGCGGGCAACGTGATTGGTTTTGTTCCTATGGCGTCGGCATTTTACAGCCAACAAGTGAACGACAAATGGACGCTGGGTATTGGTTTGTATGGCAACTACGGCCTTGGCCTAGAGTACGAAGGTCTTTTGGATAATCATTTAGATATTCCTACAGCAACGACGCAAGCCTTAACCATTCAACCTTCCGCTTCTTACCGCATCAATGATCACTGGTCTGTGGGTGCGGCGCTTGGCATTCAGTACGGTATGTATGAAGTGGAAACGAAGGGAGCCTTGAACTTCAATGACGAAGACCAAGATACTCAGCTCAACGGCCGAGTAGGTGTGCTTTATGAGGCAACACCAGGCACGCGTCTTGGTCTGTCTTACTCTTCTGAAACCGAATTTGAATTCGACAAGAGTAACTCCATTGCTCCGCAACAACTGATCTTCAGTGCTTACCACGAAGTGAATGATGACCTAGCGGTGATGTGGAACGTGAACTGGCAAGACTGGAGCGAATACACAACCACGCTTAAGGCTGCAGATTTGGTCGATGTAGAGACACAAGACACTTACCAAATCGCATTGGGTACTCAGTACAAACTGAATGAAAAAATGATGTGGAATGCAGGCTTTGCATTCGATACCAGCATGTATGAAAGCCAATCAAACGGTGACATTACCGTTCCTACTGGCAAGGCGTACCGCATTGGTACAGGCATTGATTACAAATTGGATTCAGAAAACTCAATTGGTTTCGCGTTTGAAGCGGTCTTGATGGAGTCTTCAGAAACAGAAACGCCACGCTTACAAGCTGGCTTTGATGAGCCTGCTCTGTACTTCATGAGCATGAGCTACAACTGGAAAAACTAATCATTCCTAATCGCTAAAACGCCTTCCTTACAGGCCATTCTACCCTAACTACCTGCACTGGATTCTGTTATGCCATCTAAGGTAGTTAGGGCGCTTCTGTCACATCCAGTGAGTGATGATTCAAAAAGTATCTGCGCAGCTAAGTGCGGGTATTCAACATCTCAAAGGACTAAAAAATGAAAAACAAACTAGCGTTAGTGTGTACGACTTTGTTGGTCAGTACGCTGGCTCATGGTGCCGAGCATCGAGTAAAAGACAATAAAAACAAGTTGGCGGATGACCCAACAAAAGTCATCACGAAATTTGGCGCGTCGTACGCAAACAACTACGATTTTGATGATCAAAACATCTCATTCTCGGGCTCACTTGCGCTTGACCAAGCGCGCAAAATCAACCTGCGTATCAATGATGATGCGAGCGAGTGGCGTATTGGTGGCTCGTGGTTGTTTCCGGTCGGTATCGTGAACTTCAACTTTGGTAAAAATGAATACGTAAACGGCGCGGATCAAACCAACTACAGCGTTGGTACCTTTATGCCGCTAAGTTATTTCGGGATTGAGCCAGCAGGCTTCCAAATTTTCCCAATGGCAGGCTATACGTACAACACTGGTGATGTTCCTGTTTGTGACGGTGCAGCAGGCAGCCACTGTAGCGAGCCTAACTTTACGGGCACGCCAAGTGCAGAGAATGGCTTCAATATGATGAGTTCTTCAGGCAGCAGCGGTTACGTTGGTGCATTTGCGCTGAAATCGTTTACCAAAGAACTGACGTTAATCAGCTTCGCAGCAGGCACTTACGGCTCAGAAAACAGTGAAGGAGAGAACTACAAAGGCTTCTTTGGTGGTATCGGCCTTGGTTACCTTGTGAACAAACGCCACTCCTTTAACGTAATGACGTTTGTCATGGACAACAACACCTATCTGGATGAAGCAGACAAGCGTGTTGCGGTATCGTATCAATATCAATTTGAATAATGGAAACACAGCGCTAATGCGTTTGTGACGTCCAGTCCGTCAACACAAGCTAGCCTGTGATTCGAGCGTGTCACTGACATTATTTCAGCCCTTGCTCAGCGATGAATACTGAGGAAATTCTCAAGCAGTAATGCGAGAGATAGTACAGCATGAATTCACGCCAGTGATAACGTTCAATCGGCTTACGATTGTTCTTCAATACTCTTCTGGTATTGATGTTTCAAAACGTACATGCGCTTCACGTCACGATAGCTGCCATTAATGAAGTACTCTTCGATAAGATGGCCTTCCTCAATAAAGCCGCACTTTTTATACAGATGGATGGCAACTTCGTTCTCAACCGCAACCAATAGGTAGATTTTGCGTAAGTTAAGGATGGAGAAAGAGTAATCCAATGCGCGATGAATCATTTCCATCGCATAACCACGGCCTTGATGGTCTGGCGCGATGATGATTTGAAATTCCGCACTGCGGTGGATGTAGTTGATTTCAATCAGCTCCACCAAACCAATCAAAATGCCGTCAGCGTCTTCAACGACAAAGCGTCGTTCTGCGTCATCGTGAATGTGTTTGCGGTAAAGTTCTTCGAGCTCGTCATAGGACTCGTAAGGTTCTTCAAACCAGTAGGCCATGATATTGCGATTGTTGTTGAGTTCGTGGATAAAACGCAAATCAGAGCGTTCTAATGCACGCATTTTTAGGCCTTTTTTCATCCTGCTTCTCCAATGAGTGGGAGGGGAAATCCTCCCCGGTTGATGCTAGAAAATCTTAACGTATCTCAGGGAAAACACCTCGCATATTTTCATCAACTTTGTCATTTGTATCAACGGATATTTGACCTGTGTCAAACTTTGTAAGTTGCTAAAATCACTAATAATACTCGTTAATCCAGACGATAAAAAAGCTGATTAGTAAGGGAGGCTGATTTCATATTAAATACCGCGCAACGACTTCGTGTCTTAATCTAAACAAACAAGGTATTCAATATGTTTTCAATCGGTGACGTAGTAGTAGCGACTAAAGGTGTCGAGCAAGGCGAAATGGTTGTTACAGGTTTAAGCAGCGGCGGTTTTTACGCTCACGTTAAAGCTGGCGAAAAGACGCTAACTTACCCTGCTAAAGATCTTAAGAAAGCATAATTCAATTTGCTGACTTCTTAATCCCAAGTCAGCGCAAGGTGATTCACTCCTCATCTTGAATTTACTTGGGAATCGCAAAGGTAGCGCATCAGTCGCTACCTTTTTTATTGTTGATTCATCATCTTACTCATTGTTCATTCGATACGCCTTGATGCTCGCTGTGGTTGATTTCTACGCGATTTCTCCCGGTTTCTTTCGCTTTGTATAACGCTAAATCAGCACGTTTCACTAACGGCTCAAAAGAATCATCTAAGCCACACACTTGAGTTACCCCAATACTGGCGGTGAATGTCATATCACGCCCTGAATATCGAATCGTCGTGGTTTCTAAGGCATTTCGGATGGTTTCTAACGTATCCATTGCTTCTTGAGAAGAGCGGCTTCTCAGGACGATAGCAAACTCTTCACCACCGACACGAGCAAGCAGGTCGCATTCTCGTAAATGCCCTTTAATGGTATTGGCAGCATGGATGAGGGATTTGTCGCCAGCGTCGTGCCCGAACTTGTCATTCAGTTTTTTAAAGTTATCTAAATCCAAAATCGCGACGTGGAATTTGATCCCTTGCGTACGAAATTCAGAAAGACGATGCTCAATTTGACGCATGAACTCTCTGCGGTTTGGAATGCCAGTAAGATCGTCGGTGGTGGCGAGGTGCTCCATTTTCATGATCTGAATATGCAGCGCAATGTTCAATGCTATCCAGTTGGCAATGCATTGTAATTGTGCGGCTTGTTCCTTGGTGTAAAAATGGGTTTGATGATGCGCGACGTTAAGCGTGCCCAAGCACATTTGACCATGCATCAGCGGCGCATCCATACACGTGCCCATACCGCTGGAGGTCAACATGACGCAATCTAGCTCGTCGGATTGAGAAACGTCGTCACAAATGATCAGTTGTTGGTTTTTGAACACACGTCCGACGAAGGCTTGGTCAATCGGCACGAGAAAATCGGCAGGAATCGCTTTGTTGCCGGAAAAAGAGTAGACCTTGAGGTAGTCACTGTTTTCGTACAGCGTAATGCTGGTGCGGTCAGATTCAAAAATCCGATTGATCCATTCTGCGACAGTATCGAGCACCTGCTGTAACGTCTGTGATTGAGCCAAAAAGTGAACAAAGCCGATCGGTAAACATATTGGGCGTTCCATGTTTTGCGTCGACAAGTCATTTGGGTCAAAAGTTCTTTCAAGTCTCAATAGCCATCTCCCTAGACATTCCTCTAAATGTAAACAATAAGTAACACGCAGCTATTTTCAAGAAAAATACGTCCCTTTAACAGAGTATGGTTTATTTCTCGCCACTTGTGAGTATCAGGTTGCTTAATGTGAGCTTGAACTCATGTCTAAACCGATAATTTTTATGCCTAATTAGCAAGAGGTGACCATTCGGTAAAGCGTAGTGAAGACAGCAAGAATAAGAGAGATTTGTTAAGAATTTGAGAGAGCAGGTAAGAAAAAGCCCCTCTGAATGAGAAGGGCTTGGTTGCTCGAGTTCGAGCTTAACTTTCTTTGTAGCGCTCTAAAATCAGTTGGCTGATTTGCGCGATCAGTTGATCGCGAGCTTGAAGCGAAAGGTCAGTGTCTGTGACGTAAATACTGATGTAAACCGGCTTGTAGTTGTCTTTCCAAATCATCGCGCTAATGCCGCGTGAACCGTAGTTACCTGCGCCAGAGCGGTCTGCAATCGACCAGCCTTTTGGTAGAACAGAGCGCATGAGAGAATCCGATACTTTGTTGTCTTGCATCCAGATTTTCAGCTGTGTGCGTGACTCGTAAGATAGGGCGTTATCTTCCATCAAGGTGTGTAGGGTGTTTACCATGGCGTTAGGCGTTGTGGTGTCTCGCTTGTCGCCCGGTTTTGCTTCGTTCAAACGGGGCTCCAATCGGTCAAGTCGCGTTGCTTTGTCGCCAACAGAGCGCAAAAACAGCGTGACCGCTTTAGGACCACCAATTTCATTTAGCACTAAGTTTGCGGCGGTGTTGTCGCTCATCAACATGGCGGCTTCACAAGCGTGTTCGATACGCGTGCTTTGTCCAGCCAGTTTATCCATCACCGGAGACCAAACCACAATATTGCGTTCATCGATTCTCGCTGTGGCATTTTTGTTGAGTTTGCCGCTGTCCATGTCGCTTAGCATGGTGGCACACGCTAACGTTTTGAATGTGCTCATTAATGGGAAACGTTCGTCTCCGCGATAATCCCAACGTTCGTCCATTTGTGTATCCCAGACTGACACTCCAATTCGCCCAGATGTTTGTTTCTCGATGAGGGAGATGTCTTCGTTTAATTTGGAGGCGTAACTAACAGTTGAGCAAACCATCAGCCCAACCAACAGGAATAACTTTTTCATGCGTGTGTTCTTCGTTCTTTTGGTTTTGATTCGCACTTTGGCGATGTTAAGCAAACTATAACGAGTGAATACTCTAACCACTGTTAAATCCCTGTCGATTTTCTGTAGGATTCTGCGCAATACCTCCAAGTTTGTTATTGACCTTAGGTATATTGTGGGTTTACTCAACTTTACGAATATTGACGTTGCATTACGCTAGAAAAACTAAACTAGAGTTGTCGTCAATTTGAGAGTGATGTTCATGAAAACTGTACGAAATTTTGTATGGATGATAATTGCCGCCGTGTCTGTGTTGTGGTGGATGAGTGAACCGCAACTGCTGTCCTCGACCCAATTTTTCCAATGGCGCTCCGCGCTTATTCAATATTCTGGTGTTTTGTCGTTAGCTTTGATGTCTATTGCGATGGTGCTTGCGCTGCGCTTACCTGTGATCGAGCAATGGGTTCACGGGATGGATAAGGCCTATCGTGTGCATAAATGGCTCGGCATTGCGGGGGTTAGCCTTGGAGTCGTGCATTGGTTGACGTATAAAGTGCCAAAATGGCTAGTGTCGGCAGGAGTGCTCGAAAAACCAATCAAACACACCGGGGGTGGGCCTTCTGGGAACAACTTTGTCGGTTTAGAACTCTGGGTCAAAGAGTTGCGCGATGTGGGGCTTGGTTTGGGGGAGTGGGGTTTTTACCTGCTCTTAGCATTGCTCGTGGTGTCACTGTGGACGGTTGTTAAATACAAGCCATTTAAGTTGTCGCATCGTTTAATGGCGGCAGTGTATTTGATGATTGCTGTTCACTCCGTTTTGTTGATCAAGCACGCGTACTGGGGTGAGCCAATTCATTTCGTTGCTTTGGGCTTTGCCTTGATGGGCTCTGCAGCTGCCGTTTATAGCTTGCTTGGTTTTGTCGGACGAGCGAATCGCCATCCCGCCAAAGTGGTGTCGACTCGCTACTTTCCTCAAGCGCGAGTGATGGAGCTGGTTTTGGCGGCAAGCAATAACGGTCAAGGAAAACCTTGGCAAGGACACAAAGCTGGGCAGTTTGCTTATGTTCGTTTTGGTAATGAAGATCCGCATCCGTTTACGATTGTTTCAGGTGAGCATGAACCAGAGGTACGCTTTTTGATTAAAGAGTTGGGTGATTTCACCACGGATTTGTACCACAGGGTTAAAATCGGTGAAGAAGTGATGGTTGAAGGCCCTTACGGACGCTTGGCATTTGACGTCAATAAGCCGCAGATTTGGATTGCGGGTGGTGTTGGGGTCGCATCGTTCTTTGCCATCTTAGCGTCACTCAAATCGCTAAAAACGCATCCTCCTGTGCATTTGTTTTACTGCACGCGAGGTTTGGACAGTCATTTAGTGGACGAGTTGTGGAAAATGGCACGTCTTGCGAAAGTGAAGCTGAACGTGATTGATACGGCGGTGTCTCCTCGACTTAACGTAGAGCGTATCGCGAGCGAATGTGGCGATTTAGCGCGTTATGAGTTCTATTTTTGCGGGCCAGAAGCTTTTTCGCAAAAACTGAAAAAAGAGTTGAATGCTTATCGCGTCGATACCGAACGTCATTACCATGAAGAGCTGTTTGTCATGCGATAGTGGCAAGGATGAACGAAACAAAAAGGAGCTGAGTGCAGCTCCTTTTGTCTTGTTGTATTCATGTCTAACGTATTGTCATCGTTAGATTATCTTGTTTAAGCCGAAGCCTGCTTATAACCTTACAACTTCACTTTTTTGACCATGCCAGCTTCTGCGTGGCCTGGAATGTTACAAGCAAACTCTACGTTGTTGTCTCCGTGGAAGTGCCACAAAATCTGTTTTGCTTTACCCGGTTCTACGGTGACAGCATTGCCAGAGTCGTGCATGTGATTCCCTGACATGTTTTTCATCATTTCACGGTGCTCAAGTTGCTCTGCTGCAGAACCGATGGTGAACTCATGATCGATTTTGCCCGTGTTCATCACCACAAACTGCACAACGTCGTTCGGTTCGATTTTTACGTCTTTCTTGAAGGTGATTTTCATGTCATCGCTCAAAATTACATGGACGACTTTATCCGGTTTCGCCCCATTCGCTGGCATACCCACTGCTGACATTCCTGTCATGCCTTGCATGTTGGAGTGATCCATTTTTGAATGATCCATCGGCATATCGCCCATGTTCATTTTATCCATTGACATCGAGCCATGGTCCATTTTGCCGTGATCCATGTTGTCGTGGTTCATGTTCGAGTTATCCATTTGTGCGAATGCGCCTGCTGATACCATAGTTAGAGCAAGAGTGATAAGTGTCTTTTTCATGTTGATTTCCTTTACTGTCAATGAGGTAGTGCGCCATTGTGGTTTGAACAATGGCGCTTGTTGTTTATTTCTCTGGGTTTTGAGTTTTGTTGACTTCTCGCTGCTTCCACAGCTTGAAGATTGCTGGTAACACCAGCAGAGTCAGTAGTAGGGCAGAGGCCATGCCGCCAATCATTGGTGCAGCAATGCGCTGCATGACTTGAGAGCCAGTACCTGAGCCATACATGATAGGGATAAGGCCAATGATGACCGTGAGAACCGTCATCATGACCGGACGCACACGCAGCCCCGCGCCTTCTCGAATGGCATCGGTTAAATCACCAATTTGCAGAGCTTGTTGGTTTTCTTCTGCGTGAAGTTTTTTGTGGTGCCACGCTTGGTTGAGATACACCAGCATGATGACGCCTATTTCCACCGCAACGCCGGCGAGGGCGATAAATCCGACCCCCACGGCGATGGAGAAGTTGTAGTTGAGGTAGTGCATCAACCACAAGCCACCAACCATCGCTAAAGGTAGAGTCAGCATGATGATTAACACTTCACCAACACGGCGGAAGCTGAAGTAAAGCAACATCATGATGATAACCAAGGTGATCGGTACGACCACACTCAAGCGGTCTTTAGCGCGTTCCATGTATTCGTATTGACCAGACCAAGCGAGCGAATATCCAGCAGGGAGCACCAGTTGGTCAGCCACTGCTTGCTGCGCTTCTACCACGTAAGAACCAAGGTCGCGGCCATCGATATCCACAAACACCCAGCCGTTAGGACGAGCGTTTTCGGTTTTGATCATCGGCGGACCGTCTTCGTAACGAATGTCAGCGACATCAGCGAGTGCGATACGCGCTCCATTTGGTGTCACTAGCGGTAAGTTTTGCAGCTTAACCACAGAGTCACGGTAGTCTTGCGGGTAGCGAACGTTAATCGGGTAGCGTTCCAAGCCTTCAATGGTCTCTCCTACATTCATACCACCGACAGCGGTTGAGATGACTTGCTGAACGTCTTTGATGCTCAATCCATATCTCGCAGCAGCGCGGCGTTTAATGTCGATTGTTACGTAACGGCCACCAGCTACACGCTCGGCATAAACCGATGAAGTGCCGCGAACGTTGTTCAAGATAGGTTCTAACTGCGCGCCAATCTTTTCGATTTCTTTCAGGTCTGGGCCTGCGATTTTGATCCCGATTGGCGTCTTAATGCCCGTCGCAAGCATGTCGATACGCGTTTTGATCGGCATTACCCATGCGTTGGTTAGCCCCGGGAACTGCACGAGATTGTCGAACTCTTTGCGCAATGACTCTGTGGTCACGCCTTCACGCCATTGGTCATGAGGTTTGAGCTGAATTACCGTTTCAATCATGGTGAGTGGTGCAGGGTCGGTGGCGGTTTCTGCACGGCCAATCTTGCCCCAAACCGTTTTAACTTCCGGTACGGTTTTGATCAGCTTGTTCGTTTGCTGAACCAACTCACGTGCTTTACCGATGGAAATGCCCGGGTAGGTGGTCGGCATGTACATCAAATCGCCTTCATCCAATGGTGGGATGAATTCGCTGCCTAGTTGGCTAGTTGGGTAGTACGCCGATGCCAATAGGCCGAGCGCCAGTACGATCATCGCTTTCGGATATTTCAAGCTCAGATTAAGCAATGGACGATACAGCGCAACCAGACCACGGTTAACAGGGTTCTTATGTTCTGGCAGTATTTTACCGCGAATAAAGTAACCCATTAGAACTGGCACGAGCGTGATCGCAAGTGCTGCCGCTGATGCCATGGCATACGTCTTGGTAAAGGCGAGAGGAGAGAACATCTTGCCTTCTTGACCTTCCAGTGCAAACACTGGAACAAAGCTTAACGTGATAATAAGCAGCGAGAAGAATAGAGGTGCGCCCACTTCTTCAGCGGCTTTGCCAATCACTTGCCAGCGGTTCTTATCCGTGAGTGGCGTTCGCTCAATGTGCTTGTGGACGTTTTCTATCATCACGATGGCACCATCCACCATAGCACCGATGGCGATGGCAATTCCTCCGAGCGACATGATGTTGGCATTAATGCCTTGAGAATGCATCACGATGAACGCTGCAAGGATGCCTACAGGCAAGCTCAGGGCGATAACCAATGAAGAGCGAATATGGAACAAGAACAGTGCACAGACGATGGCTACGACGATGAACTCTTCCGCTAATTTCTTCCAAAGGTTATCGACAGCTGCATTGATCAGCGTAGAACGGTCGTAGGTGGTGACGATTTCAACGCCATCCGGCAAGCTACGCTGTAAATCTTCCAGCTTGTCTTTAACTTTGCTGATCACCTCACTCGCGTTTTCGCCATAGCGCATCACGATCACGCCACCAACCGCTTCACCTTCGCCGTTAAGCTCAGAGATACCGCGACGCATTTGCGGACCTAAGTTGATGTCGGCAATGTCGCCCAATAAGAGCGGTGTTCCTTTGTCGGTCACTTTAAGCGGCAGCGATTTAATGTCTTCGATGCTGGTCAAGTAACCGGTGGTGCGAACCATGTGCTCAGCTTCAGCAACTTCCACTACGGATGCCCCCGTTTCTTGGTTACCGTTTTGAATCGCCATGTTTACTTGTTGCAGCGTTAAGTTGTAAGCACGTAGCTTCGCCGGATCAATCTGGACTTGATACTGCTTAACCATACCGCCTACGGTTGCGACTTCAGAAACGCCATCGACGGTTTGCAGTTCGTACTTTAAGAACCAATCTTGCAAACTGCGCAGCTCGGCAAGGTCATGTTGACCCGTTTTGTCTTGCAATACATAGCTGTAGACCCAGCCCACACCCGTTGCATCTGGGCCTAAGGTTGGTTTTGCACTTGGTGGTAATTTAGGTGCAACTTGGCTTAGGTATTCCAAAACACGTGAACGTGCCCAGTACATGTCGGTATCGTCGTTGAAAATGATGTAAACGTACGAATCCCCGAAGAACGAATACCCACGAACGGTTTCTGCACCCGGTACGGCGAGCATCGCGGTGGTTAGCGGATAAGTGACTTGATCTTCCACCACTTGCGGTGCTTGACCCGGGTAGCTGGTTTTGATGATCACCTGAACATCAGAAAGATCCGGAATTGCGTCAACAGGCGTATTCTTTACACTGTAAAGTCCAGCTAAAACAAGCATTAAGGTCGCGATCAAAACCATAAAGCGGTTATTGAGTGACCAACGGATAATTGCTCCAATCATAGTTAGCCCTCGATCGCTTCAATTTGTTTCAAAACGTAGTCAGAACCTTGTTTTTCAACTAGAAATCGGACTTTCTGACCTTCTTTGAAACCGGATAAATCCACTTCATCACCCACAGAGAAGTTCATTTCACCGGCATCCCAGCTCCATTCTGAAACCGGAAGGTGATTGAGCGTGATCATGCCAAAATCCGCCATTAGCATGCTGATGTCTCCCGTTACCCAAACGTCAGTTGCGAGAACGGTGTCATCGGCTTTGTAATCAACGATTTCGTATTGACCCGATGCGGTTTTTTGAATTTCGAACTCAATAGCTTGGCCCTTTTGCAGCGAGCCCATATCGACGCCGTCAGCGAGGGTAAAGTTCATAACCATCCCCGGCCAATCCCACTCTGGTACGGGCTGGTGGTTGATGGTCAACATACGATGGTCTTTCATCACATCAGTGATCTCGCCCTTCGTCCAAGCCGTTTGTGCAGTGGCTTCGGTCGGTGATGAAATGCGCGATAGATCAGCCGTTTGGCTCGATTCTGAATCCAACATAAAGTGAGCTGAGGTTACGATGCGATCGTCTTGAGTCAGGCCTTGTAGTACCTCGATTTTGTCGTCAGCTTCACGACCGACTTCGATGCGCGTTGAGCGGTATTTGCCGTCTCCCTCAGACAGCACGACGCGAGTCATACCCCCCGAGCGGATAACGGACGACTTGGGAATGGTTAACACCGCGTTGTCGCTGACAGGTTGCAAGGCAATATTGGCGAACATGTTCGGTTTCAGCTCGCCATTGGGATTAGAGAATTTAAGACGAACACGAAGCGTGCGCGTTTTAGGATCCAAAATTGGATACACATAATCGACGCTGCCTTGCCACTCTTTACCGGGAATCGCATCCAACGTCATAGTGGCGTCGCTGCCGGCTTTCATCCAATGAGCTTGGCGTTCAAATACTTCGGCATCCACCCATACGTTTTCAAGTGGGCCCGCGCTGATCACCGCTTGAGCAGGGGATAGGTAACCACCTTCACGAACGTTCAAACTCGCGATGACGCCATCTTCCGGAGCTTTAATTTCAATAGTTTGCGATGCTTTCCCGCGTTGAGTGATGGCTCTGATTTGAGAACGATCAACACCCAGTGTCACCAAACGTTCTGTCGCGCCTTTCACTAGGCCATTACGCCCAGTTCGGTAGGCGTTCAGCAGCTCTTCTTGTGCTTTGACTAGCTCAGGCGAATACAGCGTGAACAGCACGTCGCCTTTGTTGACCTTTTCACCCACGGCATTGATGTAAAGCTTTTCAACCCAACCCGCCACGCGAACGTTGGTTTGCCACAAATGACTTTCGTCAAACGCGATATATCCGACAGTTTCAATCCGAGGTGAAAGTTGCTCTAAAGAGACTTGAGCGGTTTTTACACCTAAGTTGTTTTCAACCGATGGGTCAATTTTTACCGTGCCGGGTTTGTCTTGTTCACCTGCGAGGTCTTCGGCGTACACTGGGATCAAGTCCATACCCATTGGCGATTTGCCCGGTTTGTCGCGCTTATAATTTGGATCCATTGGCGCAACCCAATAGAGTGGCTCGTTTGAGCTGCTCGCAGCGCTACCGCTTGTGCCGCTCATGTCGTGGTTTGCACCAGATAGGTACTGATTAACGCCAAACCCTAGTGCCCCGCCAACAAGCAGAGCGATAGTTGCTATCTTGATTGAATTTGAACTCATTCCTAATTCCTTATTTTCCCCATGAGGCATGACAGCGATGTTGATTGTTTATTGGTGTGCATTGGCCATCGTCCCCAAACTTGGGTTCTCTCATGTTTTTGTTTTAGTTCGCGTTTGCTTCAGGCGTGATGTTGGGTGTGGATGCTTGATATTCGAAACCACCCAATAAAGCCGCTAAGTTGCTGTTTACGATGTTTAAATCGGTAATAAGACGTTGCTGTTCGAGCTTTAGCGCCAGCTCGTCTGTGCTTGCCATGATCACGTCATTAAACTGTGCGGTATTGTTTTGATAACCCCTTTCTACCGCGTGAATACGAGCTTGAACTTGGGGAAGTAAGGTGGATTGATAACGCTCTAAACGCTGACTCAAGTTGGCGCGATCAACCAGCAATGTGTTGACCTTCGCGTTCATCTGAGTCAGTAACGTATCTTTTTGTGAGCGAGCGGCACCCACTTGATACTGGGCGGCAGCTAAGTTGCGGTCTTGGCGATTGCCAGTGAACAGGGGAATGTCCATTGTTAGATACGCGCTCACCAAGTCCGATGCAGGTTCGCCTTTCATATTGTTGGCTTGACGATAGGCGTACATCACTTCCACACCGAATTGAGGCGTGTAAGCTTGCTCTGCAATGTCCACTTGAGTTTCACTGGCAGAAATACTTACGTCTGCCATTTTCACCATCGGGTGATCACTCAACTGTTGGTAGTGCTTGGTCGTTTCGCTATTTTCAGACAACTTTTGATTTAATGACGCCCAAGTCAGTGTGTTGCTGGCTTGAAGTGTTGAGCGTCCGTTTTGGGTATAGGTATTGAGCCAGTCAGAGCCCAACCATTCTGAGAGTTGTGAGACCAAACGGCGCTGCATTTGTGCGTTGGCTTGCAGCTTTTCATCCAACTTACTCACTTGAAGCTGTGCATTCAGTAAATCTTGCGCTTCGCTTTTGCCGATTGAGTAATTGGTTTGAATGAAGTTTTCCATTTCCGTCATGAGCCGACGGTTTTCTAGCAAAATTTGCTCTGCCTTCTGCTGATAGCCTAGCTCCAACCAAAGCTGAGTCATGCTGTTTGCCACTTCAAGCTCCCGTGCGTGAACTTGCAGAGACAAACCATCGGCTTGTTGATTGGCTTTCTTTTGTTGAAGGTTGAGCGTCGAGCCACGTTCGAACTGTTGCATCAAACCGACGGAGATATTGGTCATCGGATCTTCGTCAAATTTGAAGCTATCGACAGGCAAACCACCAAAACCGACTTTCAGTTTCGGGTCCATCAAGGTTGCGCTGGCTACGCCTGTTTCACGCATCGCTTCCGATTGAGCATAGAACTGTTTACGGTTGCCATCGTTGTTCAACGCAATGCTAATGAGGTTTGCTAGCTCATTGGTTGATTGGGCTTGGATTGATTGAGCTTGCGCTTCTTGTTGTGCTTTCGTATTGGTTGGCGATTGCGCCACCACATTGAAAGCCGGTAGGGCAACCAGAGCCAGTGAGCATACTGGTGCCACTAAGCGATTTGGGTTGAATTCCATAATTTACATCCAAATTGATACCAAGCTCTTTTGCGTTTCGGGAACGATTGAACCGAGCGGGAGAGCGTTGGTATTTGCCAAACGGATGACGCACTTTTTTATCGCTAAATAGCAGGTAACAAATGAAGTTACGAGCGAATAGCTGAGGTGAGCACGCTATCAGTTGGGCGCAAAGAAACTGCCTGCAAAGGGATGCAGGGTCGAATGCTTTGTATGGATTAAACTATCGGAGGCCGATACAAATCATGGGTGACTTGTACCACTGGTGCAGTGATTTCTGAGGCAATGGATGCGCGATAAGCCAGTGGGGATAGCTGGCTGACAGGGGCTGGTAACGGGACGAAAACGAATGAACAAGATGCTGTGCAGCAATTGTGGATCATGCCGGAGCCATCAACACAGCTCATGGTCATTTCTGTAGAGTCGGAGCTCAACGATGAGGCCATCTCCATGCTCATGCTCGGGGAGCCGCAGTGATCGTTCGCGCTTGCCATTTCAGTCATGTGTTCAGGCATCATAGCGCCACTCGACATCATTTTGATACTCATTAAAGGCGCGCTGTTAACCACGCTAGATACCAGCAGTATCAGCGTTGTACATAACGTTAGCCAAATTGTATGCAGTGATTTAAGGCGCATACGGAGTCCAGTCAAAATGAGTGTAAATAACGAGTAACCGCTTAATAATAAAGGTTACCCTAGGGGGAAAGTCAAGCATTCACCCCCAAGTAAGCGTGAGATATTTGGTGCATCTTGGGAGAGGTTAGACATATTAATCGCCAATAAATATCTCTTTATTGAGTTTTTTGTCACACGAACTTTCCATGGTAGGGGTTATCCTTATAGAATGTAAGGTTTAACGTGCCTGCTTCGGGGGTTGTATGATAGAAATTGTCATCGATGGAAAATATAGAATTGTAGAAGAGGGGCTAACCCTTCTGGAAGCAGCCAAAGTGTGTGGGGTCGAAATCCCTTCACTGTGCGGAATGAACAAAAGTAACGAGAAAATTCCGTGTGATTTGTGTGTTGTCGAAGTGGAAAGTGGCGGAACTAAGCGCGCCTGTGATCTCAAAGTGTACAGCGGTCTCAATGTCGTCACACAATCAGAACAACTGAGTGAGCACCGCAGAAAAGCGCTCAACCGAATCATGACGGACCACTACGCCGACTGTGAAGCTCCATGCAAAACGGCGTGTCCTGCTGGAGTAGACATCCAATCTTATCTCTACCATATCTCGCAAAACGACCATCAAAAAGCGATTGAAGTTATTAAACGCACACTGCCAATGCCGTTGTCGATTGGGCGCGTGTGTCCGGCATTCTGCGAAAGTGAGTGTCGCCGTTCTTTGGTGGATGAGCCGATTGCCATTCGACAACTCAAACGCCACGCCGCAGACGCAGATTTAGCGGCGCATGAAGCGTATGTCCCAGATAAAAAACCAGCGAAGCATCGCAAGATCGCCGTTGTTGGTAGTGGCCCCGGTGGCTTAACGGCAGGTTATTACTTGTCGAATGAAGGTTATGACGTCACCGTATTTGAGTCCATGCCAAAAGCAGGCGGTTGGCTACGCTACGGCATTCCTGAATATCGCCTACCCAAAGACATTCTAGACAAAGAAATCGAACTGATGTGCCGCAACGGCATGCAAGTTGAAACCAACAAAAAGCTTGGTGTTGATTTCACGCTGTCTCAATTGAGTGAAGACTACGATGCTGTCTGTTTGGCTGTGGGGGCGTCTCAAGCGGTAGAAATGAATTATCCTGGTAGCGACTTGGACGGTTGTTATCTCGGTGTTGATTATCTGAAAGATTACGTTATAGAACAAAACTACGTTACGGGCAAAAAAGTTGCCGTGATTGGTGGTGGTAACACTGCGATCGACTGTGCGCGTACGGCGCGTCGTGCGGGTGCCGATACCACTTTGATCTATCGTCGAACTCGCGACGAAATGCCGGCCGAGGACTACGAAATCGTCGAAGCTGAACATGAGGGCGTGAAGTTCCATTTCTTAACGAATCCGGCGGAAAACATCGCGGATGAAAACGGCCGCGTGAAGGCAATTCGATTAGAACGAATGGCGTTAGGTGAGCCAGATTTGTCTGGTCGTCGTAGCCCGAAACCAACGGGTGAGTTCTTTACTGAAGCATTTGATACCGTGATTGCAGCGGTATCGCAAAAGCCGGATCTCAGCTTCTTAGAAAACGATGAGCTGTCCATTCCTCTAACGCGTTGGAACACATCTGAATCCGATGCGCAAACCATGCACACGGGTACGGGCAATATCTTCAGTATCGGTGATTTTCGTCGTGGTCCTGCAACAGCGGTTGAAGCGGTGGGAGATGGGCGAGTTGCGGCAAAAGCGATCGATCTGTTCCTCAATGGCGATATGGCGGATATGCCGAAACCTGCGTTCAACTCTCGTAAAGAGAAAAAACTGGCGCAGGTAGACCCACTTCATTTCGAAAATATCCAAAAAGTTGCTCGTTCAATCATGCCAGAGTTGACCCCAGCGCAGCGTGAGCAGAGTTTTGCTGAAGTGGAACTGGGCTTTGATAACGAAGAGGCCATGAAAGAAGCGGCGCGCTGCTTAGAGTGTGGTTGCCAAGCGAATACCGACTGTGCCTTGCGAGATTACTCAACGGAATATCATGCCGAGCAACATTTCGATGTTTCCGTGGACGTTTCCTCTGCTAGCGTGATTGGTCATCAAGATTGGCTCGATTTACGTGCGAAAGATCTTCGTCATAAATACGAAGTAGACCGCAGTTCTGAGTTCATTGAATTTGATGCTAACCGTTGCATCAGTTGTGGTCAGTGTATTCAAGCATGCCGTGAGCAAGCGGTACATGGTGTGTTGAGTTTTGTGTCGGATAAAAATGGCCGACCAGCTTTACGACCAGATGATCGTCCACGATTCCGCTCCGATGAAAAAGGCGTAGGTTGCAGCGGTTTGACGCTCATGGGCGATTCAAAATGCGTGCAATGTGGGGCGTGTGTTCAGGCATGTCCAACGGGCGCGATGGTGGACAGCCGTGACCGCTCTCAAGGCAGAACCGAACATCTAAAAGCCGTCGATACCATTTGTACCTATTGTGGTGTGGGTTGTAAGTTGACCATGTTTGTCGATGAGCAACAAAACAAAATCCGCTATGTAAAAGGGGCGGATTCGCCAGTTAACCAAGGAATGCTGTGCGTGAAAGGCCGTTTTGGTTTTGATTTCATTAGCAGCGAAGAGCGTTTAACGACACCACTGATTCGTAAAGATGGTTGGTTGCAGCCAGCAAGTTGGGGCGAAGCGATTCAGCTAGTGGCTTCGAAGCTTTCGACCATCAAGCAAGATTTTGGTAGCAACGCACTGGCCGGATTCTCTTCAGCGAAAACCACTAACGAAGATAACTACGCGTTTCAAAAATTCATCCGTCGTGAACTTGGTACTAACAACGTTGATCACTGCGCACGTTTGTGTCATGCATCAAGTGTGACAGGGCTTGAAGCATCGTTGGGGAGTGGTGCGATGACCAACGACATTCCGAGCATTAAGCATTCCGATGTGATCTTTATTATCGGTTCTGACACCACATCTGCGCACCCGATCATTGCTTCGCACATCAAACAGGCGATTCGTCATCACGGGGCGCGCTTGATTGTGGCAGACCCGAAACGAGTAGACATGGCCGAACATGCAGAGCTGTACTTGGCGCATCGTCCGGGGACGGATGTTATGTTGCTCAATGGCGTGATGCAGCAAATAATCAAAAATGGTTGGTACGATCAAGAATACATCGAAGAGCGCGTCGACGGCTTTGATACCTTGCTTCAAGAGGTGATGTCGCCAGCGTACAACCTCGACAAAGTTGAGTTGGTTACGGGCGTAAAAGCGGACGATATTTTCGCGATGGCGCGAATGATCGGTACGGCAAAACGCACGGCGGTGTATTACTCCATGGGCATTACCCAACATACGACGGGTCACGACAACGTTCGTTCGATTGCTAACCTGCAATTGTTGTGTGGCAACATCGGTATTGAGGGTGGTGGCATTAACCCGTTGCGCGGTCAGTCAAACGTGCAAGGTGCGTGTGATATGGGCGCATTGCCGAACTGTTATCCGGGATACCAAAAAGTGTATAACCCGATTGTTCGTCAGAAATTCGCGATTGAGTGGGATGCGCCGAACTTACCTTCTGAGCAAGGGCTTACCCTAACGGAAATCATCGATGCGGCGTGCAAACGAGAAGTCCGCGGGATGTACATCATGGGCGAAAACCCAGTACTGAGCGATCCAAACCAAGCACACGTGATTGAAGGGTTGGAAGCACTCGACTTCTTGGTCGTGCAAGACATCTTCCTCACCGAGACGGCGCAGTACGCCGATGTGGTATTGCCTTCTTGTTCATTTGCGGAAAAATCCGGTCACTTCACCAATACTGAGCGACGCGTGCAGCGCGTTAATGCGGCAGTGAAAGCGCCGGGTGAGGCGAAAGAAGATTGGTGGATCATTCAAGCGATCGCAAACGCGATGGGCAGCGATTGGCATTATCAGTGTGTTTCTGAAATCACTAGCGAGATCGCGCGTGTAACGCCGCAATATGCAGGGTTGCGTTGGGACGCGATCACGCCGAACGGTGTTCAATGGCCAAGTAACAAGAACAATCCAAACGGTACTCGTATCATGCACCAAACCCAATTTACCCGAGGGAAAGGGCAAATGGTGGGCGTGCCGTTCCGTTATGCAGCCGAGTTGCCTGATGAAGAGTACCCTTTGGTGCTTACAACAGGGCGTGTGCTAGAACAGTTCCACACCGGTACGATGACACGCAAAACGAAAGGGTTGGATAACCTTGCTGGGCCAAGAGCGATGATCAGTGTTGAAGATGCCAAAGCAATTGGTATCCATAATGGTCAGCGCCTAAAAGTGTCGACTCGTCGTGGCAGCATCGAAATTGATGCGTTTGTGACCAAGCGAATGCAAAAAGGCGTCGTGTTTATTCCGTTCCATTTCGTTGAGTCGCCAGTCAACCGCTTGACGACTACGGCAACGGACCCGCATGCGAAAATTCCTGAATTCAAAGTCGCAGCGGTGAAGATTGAAATCAGTGAAACGGCTGCTCAACCAGAGCCTGTCGAGGAGGCGGTACACCACGTCTAACATCAACGCTTCACGCACTGACGAGTTGAGAAATTGCATTTAAGCTTATGATATGTAATAGCGAAACGAGCAGTGCGTGTGCCGAGCGTTTTTAAGTGGATCATATTGCTTCTACCCGCTCTTATTTGGCTGGCGGTCAGGCAAATTGAACATATTTGGTGGGCGGAGAATCTTACCTCGATTCCCGCCCTCATTGTGTTCACTTACGTTGTGTTAGCCTCGGCGTTTTTCATCACTCGTCGATGGTTGCAAAGTGCATTTTCTGCCTTTGTCGCTATTTTGTTTGTCTCGCTCCTTGTTCCGTCGCAGCGCAGCCATGTGGCGTCTTGCCCGCAGTCTTTGAGCGTCATTCAATTCAATCTTTTTTACGAAAACTCAGACATCAATCAGTTCATCAACTATCTGTTGAGGCATCCTGCTGATTTGGTGGTGATGCAAGAGCTGACGCCGCGTGTTGGCAGCCTCTTGCACATGTTGGATGATGTCTATCCGCATTATTATGGTGGCCAACGTGACGTAGGGTACCCATCAAATTTGATGATTCTTAGCCGACACCCGGTCACGGAGGTTTCGGTTTATCGTGCGCCAAATGGACAAGAAGTCATCAGAGCGGTTTGGTTGCCTAAAGGTCAAGCACCGATCACTTTGTTTGCGGCTCATCCTCCGTCACCAAGAACCAGCGAGCTTTGGCATCAAAGAAATGCGCTGGTGCGAACCATAGAAACTCTGACCGCGCTTTATCCCGAGCCAGAGGTGTTGGTTGTGGGGGATTTCAATCTTTCCTCGGTTAGCCCTCGTTTTTCTACGCTGTTCCCGAGTTTTCAAACCGCGCCAGTGACGAGCTGGCCAACTAACATCAAAGGCATAAACGTGCCAGAGCCGATGATGATAGGCATTGATCATTTGTGGCTAAAATCTGAGCAAGGACAGCGAATCATCTGCGCTCGTGAATCGTCTGCTTTACCACAAGGCTCAGATCACCGCATGGTGACAACCCAGATCGGTGTCCATATTCCATAGTTCAAGCTCTTAGAATTTGTCATGTTTCATAAGTAAAACCGGTACTGAGCTTGTCATAGAATTGACTGTCTCTGACTGTTCTCTGTTATTTGAGCAAGTTCTATAACCTAAACTTTGCTTGCTTCCTATACTGAACTAACGAAGCAGGATTTTTATAACAACAAGAGGCAGCTTGCATGACAAGAACAACCTCATTTGCACTCGTTCTATTACTGATGTGCGCATACTTTGGTTACAACCGTTATTACGTGTATCCGCAGCAGTTGGAAACACAGGCCAAATCCATGTTGATACAAATGGCAAATCGCGAAGAGTGGATGGATGTGTTTGAAATGATGAACCGCGTAGAAGCGCACAAAGGGCATTTAGAGCTCGTGGCCGATGTTACGTCTTCTGATGGCAAACGTGCTTACAGTGAAGGCTTTATTACCTATACTGATCGTGAAGGTGTCGTCTGTAAACAGGTGGTGTTTAACTTTAAAATCAACTCTTTGAAAAACTACAGTATTTCAGACTTACGAGACTGCTCGTACGGCGAATATTATTAAGGTGAGTTGCTTAGTTAAGTCCGGTAAAACTAAATTTGAATATCCAAACAAAAATAGCCTCATTGTCGAGGCTATTTTTGTTTCTGAGAAAGAGAAAAAATGGGTAACTTTAATCGAGCGATTTCTTAAACCTTAGTGACGCGACGACCAATCCAAATACGGTAAACCCGAGCAACCAAAGGGTATCTCGCCATAAGTCCATCAGATCCGCTCCTCGCAACACTATGCCTCGAATCATGCGCATAAAGTGAGTGGCGGGCAGGGCTTCTGAAATCCACTGTGCTGCGACTGGCATGCCCTCGTAAGGGAACATAAATCCAGACAGCAGAATCGAAGGCAGAAGAATGAACACCGTCATTTGCATGGCTTGAAGCTGTGTTGTGGCGATGGTGGATATGACCAATCCTAAAGTTAAGCTGGCGGCGATAAACAACAAGGTTCCAAACAGAATTTGGCTGATTGCACCGTTAATTGGTACGCCGAAAATCCAATGTCCCAACCCTAGAATGATGAAAACCTGAATTAAGCCGACAAAGATATACGGCACGATTTTCGCCACCATTAGCTCTATCGAGTGGATGGGCGTGGTGATCAATAGCTCCAAATTTCCCCGTTCACGTTCTCGTACAATCGCGGCACTGGTGAACAAAATCATCGTCATGGTGAGAATCACACCGAGTAAGCCGGGTACGATGTTGACCGCAGAACGTCGACTTGGGTTGTAGTAGAGTGCGACTTCGAATGTTTTGCTTGGCGCTGGGCGAATCTCGAAATCAAAATCGGTCAATGGCATGGTTTGCAACGACAATATTGCCGAGCTGATCATGGTATCTGACCCATCCACAATCCATTGCCCAAGCTCTCGACCTTGCATCATGCGTTGTGTGAGATCGCTTGGTAAAATCAGCACGGCGCGCACAATACCATCTTGAATCGCTTGTTCAGCCTCTTGCGCGGTGGCATAGGTTTCTTTGATATCCACCACTTGAGTGACTTTTACGGACTGGGTAATGATCCGCCCGGCGGTACTGCCACTTTGATCGACAACACCTACCGGAATGTTGCGAATGTCTGTATTGATTGCGAAGCCGAACAGCAAAAGCTGGATAAGCGGGATCATCACCACCATGCCAAATGTGATTCGGTCACGGGAAAGTTGGCGAATCTCTTTGATCATGACGGCTTTCATGCGAGCGATAGGTTTCATCATTGGCGGCCTTTCCCTGTCACGCTGACAAAAACATCTTCTAAGCTTGGGCGAGCGTGGTTCATTTCAGCGTTTTGAAGTTCGGGAAACGTCTGCTTTAACCATTCAATCGGCTGCTCGACATGCTGGTGGATAAGGATGCGTAAACGAATCCCCAACTGCGCCGCAGAGCGAACTTCGTCACGTTGAATCAGCTTTTCTTTAAGTTCACGAAGTTTGTCGGCTTTCACCTCAATGATATTAACGCCCATCTGTTCCATCAACTGTTCGGGTTCGCCATCGGCACGAATTTCGCCCGATTCCATGATCGCCAGACGGTGGCAGCGTTCCGCTTCGTCCATGTAATGCGTGGTGACCAAAATCGTCGTACCTTGATCGCACAAGTCGAACAACTGCTCCCAAAAATCGCGTCGATTTTCGGGGTCAACGGCGGATGTCGGCTCATCCAAAAATAGCAGTTCGGGTTTGTGCATGGTCGCGGCGGCGAGTGAAAGGCGCTGCTTTTGACCGCCACTCATGCCGCTTACGCGCTGTTTGCGCAATTGATCCAACCCGTAAGTGGTGAGCTGCTCTTCTATCCGCTCTTTCAGCGACTTGCTGCTTAAACCAAAAATTTGCCCAATAAATTCGAGGTTCTCTTGAACGGATAGGTCGTCGTACAACGAGAACTTTTGTGTCATGTAACCAATTTTGAGCCGCAGTTGTTCGGATTGCTTTGGGATTTCTAATCCAAGCACATCCACACTGCCTTCGCTTGGGCTGAGAAGGCCGGTGAGCACACGGATGGTGGTCGACTTACCGCAACCATTTGGCCCCAAAAATCCGTAAATGCTGCCTTTGGGCACGTTGAGTGTGATGTTATTGATAGCAGTAAAGTCGCCGAACTTTTTGACCACATTTTGAGCTTGAATTGCATACTCGGTCATTGGCTTACTCCACCAAATCTACTTGGGCAGGCACACCGGACGGCAACGTTTTTGCAGACTCAGGTAAATCAACTTCTGCTAGATACATCAATCGTGAACGTTCTTCTTCGGTTAGTGCGAAGTAGGGTGTGAATGAAGGCTCACTAGCCACCCAACGAACGGTGCCTTGTAATGGACTCTCAAGTCCATCGACATTTACCGTCACGGTTTTCCCAGGAATAAACCCGATTCGATAATCGGCAGGAACATACACTCGCGCATACGGTACGCGGTTGGCTTGAATCACGGCAACCACACCGTTCACTGGTACGCGTTCGCCAAGATTGTAAGGCAAATTATCGAGCGTACCGTCACGCGTAGCCGTGATGGTGAGTTCTGCCAGTTTTTGCTCTTGCAGTGCCACTTCGGCTTTTGCCGCCATTAAAGCGGCTTTAGCTTGTTCGATGTCTTCGAGGCGAGAACCTGCGGTGAGCTTGCTGAACTCTTCTTTTGCTGAGTCTAATTCGGCTCTCGCCGAGTCCCTTGCCGCAAGAGCGGAATCTTTTTCGGATTGGCTGATGAGCTTTTTACGCACCAGTTCTGCTTTGCGTTGATAGTTTTTCTGCGCTTCGGTGAGCTGCGCTTCCGCTCGGGCTACGCGAGCCGATGCGGCTGCAATGTCTTCTGGGCGTTCACCATTGGTCAATTTAAGCAAATACGCTCCCGCTTTGGCTTGCTCGGCGACGGCGTGTGCAAGAACTGCTTGTTGATTCTTAGTATCGAGCTGAACCAACACTTCCCCTTCACTGACCAAGCTGCCTTCTTTGACAGGAAGGGCTCTAATTATCTCATTAGATGTGGCAGTAAATGTTACGCGGTCACGCTCTAAAGTGCCAAGCGCTTGGTGCGTGTTATCTTTTGAACAGGCGCTTAAAAGGGCAATAATCAATGTGCCAAAAATGATTCGCTTCATAGTGCGGTGCTTCCTTTGAAGAAGTAATGCATGAATAGATAACTTGCGAACGGGAGCGTGTTGATTGAGCCCGCTAACCCGTCGCTAACCGCCATCCATAACGATTTCTTTTTAGAGCTTAGCATTTTATCTACAAGCGATTCTTTTTAAATAGAGAGGCTTAGCGTTGGAAGTGGGCTATGAAGGCCTCAATTTAAAGAACCTTGACCAAGCTCCGGTTTTTATCGGCAAATGACATTAAAAAAGCCCAGCGATGATCGCTGGGCTTGAATAGATAAGAATGACGTTAGTGACTATGCCGTTTTGAATTGGCCGACGATCTCTTGTAGACCTACCGCCAGCTCACTTAAATCGCGACATGCAATTGCTGTTTGGCGTGAACCTGTCGCCACTTCACTAGAGAACTGGTTGATGTGTTCCACGTTACGATGCAGCTCTTCTGTTACCGAGCTTTGCTCGCTGCAAGCACTCGCAATTTGAATACTCATTTCAGCAATGTTATCTGCGCCTTTTTCGATTTGTTCGATGGTTGCACCGGCTTTTTGTGCTTGCTCAACGCACTCTTGAATCAAATCGCTGCTGTTGTTCGTTGCTGAAACGGCACTCTTCGAACAATTTTGCAGTTTAGATATGATCGTGATGATCTCTTCGGTTGAAGCTTGAGTGCGGCTTGCTAGCGTTCTCACTTCATCCGCTACGACGGCAAAACCACGGCCTTGTTCGCCAGCGCGCGCAGCTTCAATGGCAGCGTTAAGCGCAAGCAAGTTGGTTTGTTCCGCGATGTCTTGGATAACGTCAACCACAACGCTAATGTTAGACGCATCTTGTTCCAGTTCTGTCACCATGTTGCCAACCGACTGAATCGCCAATGACGCTTCGTGGATTTGGTTAATACATTCTTGAACGACGCTGCGGCCTTCTTTCGCATCGTGAGAAGCACTGTTTGCTGTTTCTGACGCGGCTTCGGTGTTGCTGGCGACTTCATTTACTGTCGCTTGCATCTCGTTCATTGCTGTTGCGATAAGGTTTAGCTGAACTTGTTGTTCATCCATGCCTGTTGAAGTCTGTTCGGAAATCGCGCTCACTTCTTCAATGGCGGTGCCTACTTGAGCTGTGGTTGACGAGATACTGTCGACCAAAGTAAGCAACTTCGCTTGCATATCAACGCAGGCATCTGCCAAGGTGCCAAGCTCATCATGACCAATTTTGTTACGTGGAAGCTGGTAAGTTAGATCGCCTGACGCGATTTTTGATGCCATGTTTACCACGTAATTTAGTGGTGTGCAGATCTGTTTGGTTAGGAATAGGCCTAGCGTAAAACTCAATGCCAATAGCGCGACGATAGCAATAACGCTGTAGGTGATTGCGCTGCGCACTGCTTCATGAGCGCTGGCAATATCTTCTTGTACGTAGGTTTGGTTTAGTTCCACTAAATCACGAATCGCATCGGATAATTGTGTGAATGTAGAAAATCCGTTTAACAATGTTTCATTTGCTTCATCGATTTTATTGTTCAATAGCAACTTCGCGTATTCATTGTTAAACGCACTGTATTTAACCCAGGCACTTTTTACTTTATTGAAAGCGTCTCGGTCGCGTTGATCCCATAGTCCTTTCTCATATTGGTCTAGATATTTATCAATTTTCTGTTCAGATTTTTCTAATCCGGCTACCCATTCCATGAATTGAGGGTGATTCACATTGGTTAATAAAGAGAATTCATCCTTTCTTAAAATTCCGAGTTCAATTTCGGTATTTTTTACGAGCAATACGCTAGGTACGGTGGTTTCAGAAAATACGGTAAGTTTTCCTTCTATCATCTTGATTTCAGATGTAAAGAAAACGGAGAGAGCGATAACAGATAACGAAATGATCAAAATCAGCGCACTGATTTTATACTTGATACTTAAATTAGAAAGTTTCATAGACTCACTGATAATGGGGGTTTGAAAGGCTCGGAGTCTATTACTGAGATTTGAAATATAGTGTGATTAATGTCTCAAATAAATTTATCGTGAATAAAATTAAGTCGTAATCTAAATGTTCATAATTAAAATAAATCCTTGTTATTTATAAAACTAATTATAATTTGCAAATAAATGGAAATTAATAATGTGTTTCAATTTGGTGTTTATAGGAAAATTAACTGTTACATGATTATTATTTATTTTATCCCGATTTTTGTTTCTTATTATAGCGTTTACTAATGAAACTTAGATGTTGAACATAAAATACATTCTTCGTCTTTAATATAACACTTGAAAGTAACCGTAAGTCGAGGCTTTCATACTCAAGGCTGACATACTGTTTAAAACGCCAAACCACTTTAACTGCAAACGGCGATGTCGTTGCGGTTTTAAATAAGCAATTGCTTCACATTTTAAGTGGCTGATTTGTAAAATGGATTGCGGTCTGCCATGACAATAGGCAAGGTGTTGAATAATACGAATCACTCATATAAGGCCATCCATGACAACAACTGGTCACGTGCATTTTTATATTGGCACTTACACCAACCCACCGAGTTCGAGCACGGGCATTGCGCGTGTATCGCTGAACACTGAAACGGGTGAACTGACTCGGCTTGACGATGTTGTAGTTCAACGTAATCCATCCTATCTCACGATCACCGAACACGGGCTGTATACGTTTAGCGAAATGGATAGAAATGAAGGTGCAGAGCTCGCGTTTTTTCGCGGTAGTGAATCCGTCTCTTTGCCGATTAATGGTGATTATCCGTGTCATTTGGATATCAAAGAACCGTTGTTGGCGGTGGCTAATTATGGCTCTGGAAATGTTAGCGTATTTCAATTGGATCGCGATGGTAAACCGCTTGGTTTATTGGCGGATTTATACGTTGATGGATGCGGGCCGAATTTAGAGCGCCAAACTTCTCCTCACGCTCATCAAGTCACGTTTTTAAAGCACAGTGATCAATTGGTTGTCGTAGACTTAGGCAGCGATAGCGTCCTTATTTATGATTACGATGCCCAGTCGCCGGATTTTTCACTGTCGCAAGTGATTCATTTACCCGCAGGTTCGGGACCGCGCCATCTGGTGTTTAACCAACAAGAGTCGACAGCGTATGTGGTTTGCGAACTGTCAGAAACCTTGATTGTACTGGTGAAGCACCAAGATAAATGGCTTATCTCGAATCAAATAGAATTATTAGAAGGGGAAGAGAATCAGCAAGCGGCAGCGGCCATTCGTCTTTCGCAAGATGAAACGTTTTTGTATGTCTCTTGCCGAGCTCAGAACAAAATCAGTGTGTTTGATGTGTCTGGCGATACGCCAAAAAGGCGAGCAGCCATTCACTGTGAAGGGGCTTTTCCACGAGATTTTGTGTTGTCTCATGATCAAAAGTGGTTGCTGGTTGCCAATCAACATTCCAACAATGTGGTGAGCTTTCGTCGCAATCCTCAAACCGGTGAAATTACCCCAACGGGTTATGACTGTGAGATAGGCTCTCCAGTGTGTATTGTCGAACAACCTTTGTAACGATTAACGCAGAAGCAGCAGGAAATAGAAAAGCCTAGCGGGCGGCTAGGCTTTCAGGATAAAAACAGTTAACGCCAATTTTCAACGTACAGTTAGACGTAAATTTTGCCTTTCATATACAACACACCATCACCAGATACTTTGACGCAATCCTCCTTGACTTCGCAGTACAGAACGCCACCACGCGCTGATGCTTGATACGCCACTAAAGATGCTTTGCCGAGCTCTTGCGCCCAATATGGTGCTAAGCCTGCGTGGATTGATCCTGTGACAGGGTCTTCATTTCCGCCGTTCGCTGGCCAAAAGTAGCGAGATACAAAGTCGTATTGACTGCCTTTTGATGTGACGACGACATCGTAAGGGGCGAGTTGTTTCAGTTGGTCGGATCGATATTGAACATCAAAAACGGTTTGCTCATCTTCCACGATGACGAAGTAAGCTTGCGGGCTAAGCAGTACGTTTGTTACTTCGCAGTTTAATCCCTCAATTAATTGCGTAGGAATGGCGTTGACGGGTTGTGGCGCTCTTGTCGGAAATGTCATTTCAATCTTGCCAAGTGCGTTCTTAATTACGGTTAAGGTGCCCACTTTTAATGTGTGAAACTCAATACTTCCTGTAACGCCGAGTTGATCGAACAACACCATGGACGCGGCGAGCGTTGCGTGTCCACAAAAGTCGATTTCTGTAAGTGGTGAAAACCAGCGTATTTCATATTGATTCGTCCCAATCGTTTTAACAAACGCGGTTTCAGAGAGGTTGTTTTCCGCTGCAATGTTTTGCATTAGCTCTGGTTCTAACCACTCTTGCAAGGGTACGACTGCGGCTGAGTTGCCTTTAAATTGCGTGTCTGTAAATGCGTCAACGACGTAGATATCCAGTTCCATTTTGTCTTCCTTGTTCTTTGAGCAATTAGTTAGCATAAACCAGATGCAACTCAGAGAATAAGAAATTTATTCTTGAATCTTAAAGTGTCAAAATGGACGATGATTTTATATTTTGTGATACTTATTGATGCACCTTGGTCTGTGTTGATGAATAGACTTGAATTGAACTCATTGAAAGGAATAAACACATGAAAGCGATTCACAAGTCTGTTTTGGCCCTTAGCGTTTTGGTTATCGGCTCTGCCCATGCTTTTGAACTAACGAGCAAAGATATTCAAGAAGGTCATCCAATGGCGAAGACATTTGAATATTCAGGTTGGGGATGTGATGGTGCGAACCAGTCTCCACAACTGATGTGGAAAGACGTTCCAAAGGGTACAAAAAGTTTTGCGATTACCGCGTACGATCCTGATGCACCAACAGGTAGTGGTTTTTGGCATTGGATAGTGTTTGATATTCCAGCCTCAGTTAACGAATTGCCTCGTGGCGTTGATATCAGCAAGCTCGGCGGTAAGGAGTCTCGTATCGATTACGGTACTACTGGTTTTGGCGGCGCATGTCCTCCAGAAAAAGATGGTATGCACCGCTACCAGTTTACCGTTTGGGCCTTGCCAAGTGACAAGTTGAACTTGGATGAGAACACGCCAGCGGCGGTTGTGGGATTCACGTTGAATAGTGTCGCATTGGACAAAGCGAAGTTAACCGCCACTTACACACGATAATTGAATAAGAAAGGGGAGAAGATGAGCCACCAATATCAAGTCACGTTATTTCGTGCGGAGCAGCAGCAAAAGCTGCGTAACGTTCGGATTCACTCCCCAAGTATTATCCAGATCATTAAAGGGAGTAAGCGTCTGTTTTGGAAAGACGAAGCGTTCGATATTCTTCATCCTAATATCATGCTTTGTGAAGCAAACGCTTCGCTGAATTTTGAAAACCTTCCTCAGCAAGGGCGTTTTCTCTCTCGAATGTTCAGCTTTCACTGCGTGCCGAGTGATGACATGCTGGAGCTGAGTATGAGCAATGCGCTTGGCGAAAATGTACCCGCGGTGGAGACAGATAAAGCATTGCAAGCGACGCTGAATGCGCTGTTTTCTTTTGAGCAAGAAAGCTTGAGTGAAGCGACGCAACGTTATTGGGTTTTGGGGTTGTATCAGCAGTTAGCGGAAAGGGGATTGTTGCATCGACTTTTTACCAGCTCGAATACCTCATTTAGCGAAAAACTCAGCCGCTATTTGTCACGCTCTCCGGGCGATGACCATCCTTTGGAACGGGTGGCTGAGCGTTTTGCTATGAGCCGAGCAACGTTGATACGCAAACTCAAGCAAGAGGGTACTCAGTATCGCGAAGTGCTGGCAGAAGTGCGCTTAAATCACGCACTCTACCTGATGCAAAATGGTTCATACAACGTTGCGTTGCTCGCGCAGTTGTGTGGCTATCAATCGGAAGGGCGTTTTAGCCAACGCTTTAAAGGCAAGTTTGGTTTAACGCCCAGCGAGTACATCAAAACCGTTGCCAGTTAGTACCTAACACTGCTATTTTGCTCGGTCTCAATGTTTCCCATTTTAGCTTTGGTATTTGGTTTTCATCCGCAGTGCGACGTTAACCAAAGCAATCAGAACCGGAACTTCGATCAACGGGCCAATTACGCCAGCGAATGCTTGATCGGAATTCAGGCCAAATACAGCAATGGAAACCGCAATTGCCAACTCAAAGTTGTTACCCGTTGCCGTAAATGCGATGGAGGCATTTTTATCGTAGGGGATGCCCATTCTCTTCCCGATAAAGAAGCTGGCAAAAAACATCACTACGAAGTAGATCGCTAGTGGGACTGCCACGCGGAATACATCCATTGGCAGTTGTAAAATCATCTCTCCTTTGAGGCTGAACATCAGCACGATGGTGGCGAGCAAAGCGATCAAAGTAATGGGTGAAATTCGAGGAATAAACACATCGTTGTACCACTTCTCACCCTTTGCAGCGACTAACCACTTACGACTGAGAAAACCAGCAAGGAAAGGAACTCCTAGGTAAATCAATACGCTTTCTGCAATGTCACCCATGGAAATATCAACCACAAAACCTTCGTAACCAAAGAACGGTGGAAGTACCGTGATGAATAGCCAAGCCATAACGCTGTAAGTCAGAATTTGAAATGCGCTATTTAATGCCACTAAGGCCGCGCCATATTCTTTGTTGCCGCCGCCAATATCATTCCACACTAAAACCATAGCGATGCAGCGTGCAAGGCCAATCAAAATAATGCCAACCATGTAACCCGGATGATCACCAAGGAAGGTTAATGCAAGAACGAACATCAGGATTGGACCGACGATCCAGTTCATAACCAGAGACAGTGTGATGGCCTTTTTATCTCTCGTTACCGTTCCCAATAGACCGTAGTTCACCTTGGCGAGTGGTGGGTACATCATCAAAATCAAACCAATGGCGAGCGGTACGTTCGTACTACCAACGGACATTGCTTCGTTCCATTCTGCTACTTGCGGGTAGACTGCGCCTATCCCCACGCCGATGGCCATTGCGACAAAAATCCAGACCGTTAAGTAGCGGTCAAGAAAGCTCATTTTTTCACTGGCACTATTTAAAACTTCAGTCGTCATAGTGGTCTCTATTCGTTTATCGTCGAAAGGCGATGTATTAAGTTATAGTTTATCTTTGCGCGCGTGGAAAGCGCGCAACGTGTCTTAGCTAAATAAATCGGAAAACTGAGCGTTAAACGCGTTCAGTTTTTCACGTTGAATACGGTAACAAACCTTTGGCGGGTTGGGTTCTGCACTGATAAACCCGACCTGTTTTAGAATGCGTAAGTGTTCTGATACAGTCGATTGCGCTAAACCTAACTCAGAGACTAAATCGCTATTTAAGCAGCCGCCCATGGTGTCTAAAGTGTGAAGAATATGCAGAATGCGTAAGCGAGCAGGATGAGACAGCGCTTTCGCTTGAGCGGCGAGTGCTTGTTCTTTATCGAGTTGTTGTTGCGTGGTTTCAAAAGCAATTTGGCACGTTTCGTTGCATTTGTTGCTCATGAGCAGACCTTTATAGTTAATCGTCGAATTGCGATTAAGTGTACGTGTGCTTTTTCTAAGGCGCAACTGTTGAAAGGAGAATTGAAGATAAGCGACGTCAAAAAATGGGAAGGGATGATGTCTCGCAAATATTTGGCGGACTAACAAAGAATTCGGTCAAATGGCAGCAAGTAAAGAAGCAGAACTTAAAGATACGACGAATTGGGGGTGTGGTATCAGGAGCTAAGTTCTGCTTGGGGGTTAGGTTGTGAGCAATTTTCTATATTTCCTGCGAGCCAAATCAGTATGGTGAAAAAAGGGGAGGTAAAAAAGAGAGTAGATTTCTTCGCTTTATTCCTGATAAGACCAAATAGGTGGGTTTTTCCTACAATATAGGGACGAAATGCTAGTAAAAGGGGAACAAAGTGTTTGGAAGTTTTCTTATTTTATTGCCGCCAAGTTCAGTAAAATACGCCTATTCAATGACCTCCTAGAGTTAAGGTACGTGCGGTGTCTGATCTCAACTTATTTCGTTATTACCAACGCTTGCTCTCTTTTGGTGTTGGTAATGAAGCAAAAACTACGCTGCAAGAAATCGCCGATTTGTTGTTTACTTCGCCTCGTCATGCGCGCAGTTTGCTGGCGCAGATGCAAGAGATAGCGTGGTTAAGTTGGCGACCAAAACCGGGACGGAACCAACGTTCAACATTGTTGTTAAATGTTGAACTCAGCGCGCTAAAAGAAAGCCTTGCACTAGAGCGGATCAAGCTTGGTAAGTACGAGAAAGCGCTGTCGATTCTGGATGAAGATGAAGCTGCATTTGGGCGACTCCTCAAAACAACGTCGGGCGCATCGGTAAAAGAGGGGCGGCTCAATATTCAGCTGACCTACAAACGCATGTTCGAGCGTGTTGTTCCTCATCAATTGCAGCGAAGCAGTGAGCGCTTTTTGCTACGCCAAATTTATTGCTGTTTGGTATCAAGTGATTATTACGGGCGCGTAAAACCAGAGCTGGCGCACCATTGGCGATACGATGAGCAAAAATTCGAATGGACGTTTTACCTTCGCCCCGGGCTTACCTTCCATAATGGCAACCCAATCGATGCCGACACGGTGGTGAGTTTGTTTGCCAAATTGAGCTCACTAGAATACTACGAGAAAGAACTCGCGCATGTGGCAAACGTGACTGCGCCAAATCCTCTCAAAGTGGTGTTTACACTTAACCGACCTGACTTGGGTTTTGCTGGGCTTATTTCTGGTGTGAAATATGGCATTCAGCCCGTGAGTCAGGTGAACGTTGCGAACAACAAGTTGGTGGTAGGGAGTGGTCCATTTTCCGTCGTTGAGCACAGTGAAAACCGTTTGAAACTGCAAGCGTTTGATGGCTATTACGCGTGTCGAGTATTAACGGATTTGGTGACGATCTGGATCGTTAACGATGAAAAGATGGAGAACCCATCGCTCGCTGCGAATACTCTGCAACCACAGCCAGTCCTTGTTGATGACATGTGCGGTCACTACATGTCGACACCGAACAGTGAAACGTCCCCAGCGAGCAAACGCAGTCGAACGGAAGACGGTTGTTTGTTCGCACTGTTTAACCATCATGCGAAGCACGCTTTGTCTCAGGCTCAGCGCCGATACATCAGTGATTTGATTCGACCGGAGCAGTTAGCCGAAGTGATGAAGAGCGAAAAGATCAATTTTGGTAGCGTCGCTGCTTATAACTTGTTGCCAAACTGGAAACCGGTGTTGCGCCCCTTTGGAGATGCGGTCAAGTTACCAAAGCTGATCACCATCGCAGGGTATAATTACACGGCGCTACGCCGGTGCGCGCGAGCGATTTCTTCGCGTTTAGAGCGTGCTGGCAGCCGAGTGGAGATCGTTATGTACTCCTACCGAGAACTGAGCGAGAAAGCCAAAAACGGCACGCTAGATGAGACTCTGGTTGTCACCAATATCAACTTGGACGATAACCGTCATGCGTCTGCGTTTAGCAACTTCTTTAGCAACGCTGTGCTTTACCACACCTTAGGGGCGCAAAATGCGGCGTGGTTGGATGCTCAAATGGAAAATGTCCGCGCATTCTCACCGCTTGAAGATTACCTGAGCGCGTTAGAGCCGATTGCGTCCACTTTGATCAGCGAATATTGGATTGCACCGATGTTCCACCATACTCAGACGCTACGTTTTCAAGGGGTCTTGGAAGATGTCGCACTCACAAACTGGGGATGGCCAGACATACGATCCGTTTGGTCTGCGGACTGATCAAAACCGCCTGAGTGGCGGTTTTTTTGTGTCTGCAATTTGGTGAAAGCCAGTGACGTTTTTATTTCTTCTAGCCAACAAATGTGATGTTTATCTACGTTTGAGTGCGAGCCATCAAGAAATAGCTCGAAATGAACTTTGAAATTAATCACGAATTATATCGAGTCAATAGGTCTAATGTGATCTGATTTAAATAATGTAACTTTAAGAATATTGTCGAGAAAGTGATTGTATTCAAAATTCGTCTATTGACTTGTTGCTCAAATAAAATTTGTAGATTTTTTACGTGTGAAATTTTTGAGCACTGTCCATTTAAACAAATTGACAGGCTTTAAAGTGTGATTCGAAGCGCAAAAGCAGCGCGGTTGCGCGGCTAGGACTCTGTTATTGATAATTAACCCATCAGATGACGAACTGTTGATAGGGTTAAATATGCTGTACGAGTTAATCGACCACGAACTAGTAGATGTAATTAATGATCGCGCTTACCAATGGCAAGATGCGGTTAAAAAGACCACTCAATACCTAGAAAATAAAGGTTACGTCTCCCAGCACTATGCTGATGCAATCATCCGTTCAACGGAAGAAAACGGTCCTTACTATGTGTTATGCCCTGGATTGGCAATGCCTCATGCCCGACCTGAAACTGGTGTTTTAAAAACAGGCTTAGGCATTCATATTTTCCCATCACCTGTTGATTTTGGATCGGATCTCGGTCCGGCCAATATTCTTATTACCTTAGCTGCGAAAGACTCTGATACCCACATTGAGGTGATTCAAGCGTTGAGCGAGATGTTTGTGGATGAAGAGAACATTGCAAAACTGGCACAAGCTTCTTCCAAAGAACAAGTGCTGGACATAATAAAAGCATACTAAAAGGAACATAACGTGAAAGCAAACATGCGAGCCAATGTGCAAGCCTTCGGAGGTCATTTGACCGCCATGGTGCTGCCAAATATCGGAGCCTTTATCGCTTGGGGCTTTATTACTGCACTCTTTATTCCTACGGGCTGGATGCCAAACGAAGCCTTTGGCGAACTCGTGGGGCCAATGATCACTTACTTGCTGCCACTTTTGATTGGTTACACCGGTGGTCAGATTGTTGGTGAAAAACGCGGCGCGGTAGCGGGGGCTATCGGTACGATGGGCGTGATTGTCGGGGCTGACATACCGATGTTTGTTGGCGCAATGATCATGGGCCCACTGAGTGCTTGGGTTGTGGTGCAAGTGGATAAACGTATTCAACACCGCATCCCTTCTGGTTTTGAGATGGTGGTCAACAACTTCTCGTTGGGTATTGTCGGTATGTTGTTGTGTTTGTTCGCCTACGAGATTGTTGGCCCTTCAGTCACCGCAGCAAACTTGTTTGTGAAATCAGGCATCGAAGCCTTAGTTGCGACGGGTTTCCTGCCTCTGTTAGCGATCATTAACGAACCAGCAAAAGTGTTGTTCTTGAACAACGCCATTGACCAAGGTATCTATTACCCACTAGGCCTGCAAGCGGCCGCAGAGACGGGCAAGTCCATCTTCTTTATGGTGGCGTCTAACCCAGGCCCTGGTCTTGGTATGCTGCTGGCCTACGCGAAGTTTGGCCAGGGTTTGTCTAAACGCTCTGCGCCAAGCGCCATCATCATTCACTTCTTTGGTGGTATTCATGAGCTGTACTTCCCATACGTACTCATGAAACCAATCATGATTGTGGCAATGATTGCTGGTGCGGCGACAGGTATCGCAACCTTCAACCTACTTGATGCTGGTTTGGTCGCGGGTCCAAGTCCAGGCTCTATCTTCTCTTACCTTGCTCTTACTCCGAAAGGTAGCTTCATCGCGACCATCGCAGGTGTGACAAGTGCAACGATTGTCTCTTTCTTAGTAGCAAGTGCGATTTTGAAAGTGAGCAAATCAGAAGAAAAAGAAAGCGAGTTTGAGAAATCAGCTTCTGACATGAAAGAGATGAAAGCGGAAGGCGCAGTTAAGCCAGTTGCGGCAGCTGCGACGACGCAAGAACCGAGCAAGCCAATTTCATTTGTCGCATTCGCATGTGATGCGGGTATGGGCTCTAGTGCAATGGGCGCATCGACCTTCAAACGCAAGCTGGTACAAGCTGGGATAGAGATTGAAGTGAAGAACTTCGCCATCGAGAAAGTCCCGAGTGAAGCCGATATCGTCGTGACACACGAGAGCTTAGAAAGCCGCGCGGTCAACGCGACAGGTTTACCAGTCGTAACGATCAAGAACTTCCTCAACGACCCAGCGCTTGACGAGCTGATGGATAAGATTAAGCAACAAACGGTCGCGACTGAGCAACCAGCCTAACAATGCAGTTTGGGGCGGCAGGTATCGCCCCAATTAGGAGAGAAATCATGGTACAAACAACGGCAGCGGTTATCTGTGGTGAGAAAAACGTTCAATTAAGAACCTTTGATTTACCAAACATTTCAGCCGACGAACTTCTGGTTAAAAACATTTCAAACAGCATTTGTCTATCCACTTACAAAGCAGCATTGTTAGGTAGCAAACACAAACGCGTTCCTGAAAACATTGACGAAGTGCCAGTGATGACAGGTCATGAATACGCAGGTGTGATTGTTGAAGTCGGTGAGAATCTAAAAGATCAATTCAAAGCTGGTGACTACTTTGTTTTGCAACCTGCCATGGGCTTGCCAACAGGCTACTCAGCGGGCTACAGCTATGAGACATTTGGTGGCAACGCGACGTATTCCATTATTCCTAAAATCGCTATCGACCTAGGCTGCGTGCTGCCTTACCACGGCGATTACTTTGCTGATGCGTCGCTTGCTGAGCCAATGTCTTGCATTATTGGTGCGTACCATGCGAGCTACCACACCACGCAATACGTGTACGAGCACGATATGGGCATCAAAGAAGGTGGTGCGTTAGCGCTTTTGGCGTGTGCTGGCCCAATGGGGATTGGTGCAATTGACTATGCGATTAACGGCCCTGTAAAGCCAAAACTGATCGTGGTGACGGACATCGACGCTGCGCGTTTAGACCGAGCTGAAAGCCTCATTCCGGTTGCAAAAGCTAAAGAGCAGGGCATAGAACTGCACTACGTGAATACCGCTCAAATAGACGATCTGGTCGCGTATCTCAAAGCACTCAACGGTGGCAATGGTTATGACGATGTAATGGTCTACGCGGCGGTTGCTCAAGTGCTAGAACAAGCCGATGAGCTACTTGGCAATGATGGCTGCCTCAACTTCTTTGCTGGCCCAACGGATAAGAATTTCAAAGTGCCGTTTAACTTCTACAACGTGCATTACGAATCAACCCATATTGTAGGAACGTCTGGTGGTTCAAAGGGTGACATGGTGGAATCTATTGAGCTTTCCTCGCAAGGCAAGATCAATCCATCGTTCATGATCACACATGTTGGTGGCTTACAAGCTGCGCCACATACGATTCTGAATCAGTTGGATATTCCGGGCGGTAAGAAGTTGATTTACCCACATATTGACCTGCCATTGACGGCGATTGATGACTTTTTATCGTTGGCAGACCAAGACCCGTTCTTTGCGGAGCTCGATGCGATTTTGTGCGCGAACAACTATGTGTGGAACGCGCATGCAGAAAAAGCGTTACTTGAGTTTTATGACGTGAGCTTAACGGTTTAGTTGCAACGAACATGTGTGGTAGCCTTTGCGCTGCCACATAATGGAGAGGTCATAAGACGTTGTCACGTGAAGACGAATTACTGGAGAAATTGGATGAGTGTGAAAATGCTACTGCGTTTCTTCAGGTTTCTAACAAAATAATTAACCTCAAGTTAAAAGCATTACTTCCGAGTGTGTTCGTCCAAGACGACTTAGTGAAGGAGTATGCTGTGGATCCTTTATTGAGAGAAGATGGGCCATTGGTCACGACCGATGTTGTCTCCAAGTTGATGTTTGCGATGGGGAAAATCTCATTACAAACTTATGCAGACATTGGCTTGTACGATCAGGTATTGGAGTATGTGGTTACTCAGCCTGAAAAGATCGCGTTTACAGATGATGTGATTTATGACTTCATCAAAAACCAAGCTGTACTCTCTTCTCAGCAAGACTGCTTTTATCTTGAGTCGATCAATCAGCTAAAGTTCTCTTCGTTTGAGTCCTTTTCGCAAATGAGATACGAATCTCTCATCAAAACAGTGCTCAAGCTGTCGTGTGAAATGTTGATAGAAAGAATCGAAGAGGAAATCAATCAGTAAGGGTTCACCATGAAAGTGAATTTAAACGTCAGTGGCTTCGAAACCGAAGCAACCTTTCCCGATGCCGACGTAAAACGAATCCATCAGCCTCTTATCGAAAAATTTACTCGCCTCTACCATGAGAAGCAGGAACGCATAGTGGTGTTCTTGTGTGCACCTCCGGGCAGCGGTAAGTCGACACTCGCTGCGTTCTGGGAATACCTGTCGGAACAAGATGAAAGCCAAGAGCCTTTACAAGTGCTGCCGTTTGATGGTTTCCATTATCCAAATGAGATCCTCGACAACAATACGATTGAACGAGATGGTGAGCTCGTGTCTCTGCGCAGTATTAAGGGGGCCTATCAAACATTTAATCTGACGGAGCTTATCGACAAGCTCAAACAGCTCAAAGTGAAAGATCCGAAATGGCCTTACTACGACCGCAATTTGCATGATCCAGTCGACGACGCCATTTTAGTGAATCGCAATGTTGTTGTCGTTGAGGGGAATTGGTTACTGCTTAATGAACCGGTGTGGAATGAACTGCATCGTTTGGCAGACTTTACCGTCTTCGTCAATACACAGCCTGAGTTTCTGCAAGAACGCTTAGTAAACCGTAAGATTCGTGGTGGCACCGCACCAGAAGCCGCATTAGCGTTTTATTTAAACTCAGATGCCGTAAATGTAGATAAGGTTTTAAATCATTCAATTCCCGCGGATCTCACGCTGTTTCTCAATCAAAACGGTTCGTTCGAAATTCGATAATTTGTCCACAATTTAGGAGGTCACCATGGATATCGTCGTTGATAGCCACACCCATACTATTGCCAGTGGACATGCCTACAGCACCATTTTAGAGAACGCATTGGCAGCCAAGAATAAGGGGCTAAAACTTCTTTGTACCACCGATCATGCTCCCGAAATGCCAGGAGCCCCTCACTACTGGCACTTCAATAATCAAAGAATTTTGCCCCGCTTTTTGCATGAGGTCGGTATTCTCCGTGGCGTTGAAGCCAACACTTTAAACGTCAAAGGCGAGATCGATCTTCCGCTTTCCTCTGATCAACATCTTGATTGGGTAATTGCTAGCTTTCATGAGCCCGTTTTTAGACCCGCAACCGAAGCGGAGCACACTGCCGCGCTAATTAACGTCATTAAAAGTGGCAGAGTGGACGTGTTAGGGCACTTAGGTAATCCCAATTACCCATTTGATATGGAGCAAGTGTTGCGTTGCGCTAAATCCCAAAATGTGGCGATTGAGGTGAACAATACGTCTCTCACAGGCAAGAGCCGAAAGGGCAGTGATGCGCGCTGTGATCAAATTGTTGCCTTAGGAAAAGAGATTGGCGTGTATTTCAGTACCGGCTCTGATGCGCACTTTTGCGAAGAGATTTCAAAACTGGATCTCGCCATCGAATTGCTGGAAAAACATGGCGTGGAGAAGGACAAAATCCTAACGACTTCAACCCGTCGTTTCTTGAAGTTCTTACTACTCAGAGGTAAACCACGCATTCCTGAGTTCGACGCGTTTTACTGATGTATGTGCATGAATAATCAAAAGTAGACCCCGCCAATCGGCGGGGTTTGTATTAGTTATGTACAAACTTGCTTACTTACAAAGGTGACTCAACGACTACATATTTACGATCTGCCCTAAGTGGCGCAAACCATGTGTCTTGGTATTTGAAATAGCTTTGCCCGTCTATCACTACCGTCTGCTTGGTGTGGGGAAGTGAGTCAACAATTTCGCCAAGCTTATAAGGGCTTGGGGTTTTCCTAGTGATGGTTTTGCTTGCCTCTGTTGTCGTAGTGCTCACTTGGTTAGGAGAGGCAGAATAAGAGTTGGGTGAGGTTGTCACAGTACTTAAGCTCGTTGTTGTTGACGCTGAGTTAGGTAAAACATCACTACCACTGATGACTGTGTAATTTCCGGCTGGTGGGTTTTGGACATACACGTAACGACTGCCGCGCTGTTGATAATAGGCGTCTTGCACAATGGCGTAGGTCACTCCAGCGAAAATCGCAAACGTAGCGATGCCAACCAGATCGTTATGGTAATAGTAATAACGACCACGATAAGGTGGATACCAATAACCAGGTCGCACATAAATGAAAGAGGAATGGTATCGCGGCGGTCTTATTACGACGGGTGGACGATGGTAGTAAGGCGGTCTGTAGTCGTGTGAAGGGCGATGGTGATGCGGCGGCCGAATCGGTCGCACCGGACGATTTACAGGGTGACTGTGGTGCTTATTGCCCGGTTGCGTAATGGGTTTCACCGAATGTTGCGGATGAGGTTTTGCCTGTAATGCTGTTGTGCCAAGTATCATGACAAACACACTGGTCGCAAGCCCTCTGAAAATTGATATGCAGTTCATAAAACGCCTCCCCTTGATATTGGAGAGTAGGGTGCTCAAAACATAAGTATAACAGAGCGAAACAATTAGGAAGCGTTAGGATCTGAGCGTTGTTCAAGTACTAGAGATAAGAGGCGCACCAGTAGGGACTGCGCTTCAGGTGATAGCAGCCGAGCAACCGTCACCAAATCTTCTGCGGTTACGTGTTCTATCCCCCTAATATCGAGCGCGATATCGAGGTCAGTCAGATTTAGAGAGCGCAAAATAGAGCGGTATTGCGAAAGTTTGAGATCCGATTCGCCTCGCTCGATGCGTTGGTAGGTTTTGACGCTCATCCCTGCAATATTTGCCATTTGTTCACGCGACAAACCGTGCTCTTTTCGTCTAATAATGAGCGCTTCAACGATAGGGTCTACGTGCATGGCTTCTCCAGATAGGACAGTTTTGACCTAATCAACGCAAGAAGTGGACCACTTTAACCACCCTATCTTTACCCGATTTTAAAAAGGGTATAAGAATGGCGTTCTAATTAAATGTGCAATTATTTCAGTCCGTTCTTATAAAAATGGAAAAGCATCAGTCATATAAATCAATTACAGCAAAAGTCTCTATTCGCAAAATGCAACGCATTTTAGTTCAGCTGCTGAATGAAATTGATGAGAAACACCGCGCTTCAAAAGAGAATGTTGTGACATTGACTCGGCAGTCACAGCATCGTCTGATGAGCTATAAAGAGCTTTATCTTCACCGTGAGGCTATAGCCGAAAGTGAACTGCTGTTGGCGTATGAAAGCATGAGTGATACCGAGAAACAGATAGCTGATATGGGGCTATCAGAACTAACTTATGCCATTGAAGCACTAGATAGAGCGTGCTAACGCATTGCACAATATCGTCAACGATTGGATTGTGTTGAATAAAGGGAATAATAAACAAAGAAGAGATGCAAATGCTGGGGAACCACACCCAGCATTCGGACACTCATTTACCTAAATTTTCGAACCGTAAATCAGTGTTTAGAGGTATGTGAACCGAAGCGAGTCGGTACGCAGCGAATAATAGCGATATTGTCTGATCTAGGCTACGTCCTTGGAATCTAATACCTTAATCTAAACTGTAAATTAATTTGTACACATGCCAATAATTGAGCGCTCCAGCACGTTCTTTTTCTCATTAAGCGATAAAAGACTAACTAGCGATGAAAATAGCAACATATCTATTGCTCCATCAAAGGGTTGTTAAAATATATCGCTGTAAGACTGACCTTTTGCTTTTCAATCGTCCTAGTTATGCCTTACAATCTTTTTCGAACCAAATCCATTCATAAAGAATGGGGTTGATGATTCCAGATGAACGATTTTGCTTCGAACCCAAAGTTGTCACATCTCATCAACCATTAACATCGCCCAAAACGACTCCCGATTCATTCATGTGCAATTGAACTAACCACCTTTTGCTGCATGTTTCTTGTGACTGGGGCTCTTGTATCCATTTTCTGGCTAAGAGAGAAGTAGGGTCGTTTTGTGTCTGTGCTCTGGATGCTGCACAGCAGGCGAGAGATAAACGGATTGAATTTAGAGGTATTAACCGTGAACCTAAAACTTGTCGGCAGTTCCCTGATCGTTGCAGGTACTGCTCTTGGCGCTGGTATGCTTGCCATACCTATGGTGCTTGCTCAATTTGGCCTCCTTTGGGGCACTCTTCTTATGTTGTTCATCTGGGCTGGAACGACTTATGCCGCTTTGCTTCTACTTGAAGCGAGTTGCAAAGTCGGTGGTGGCGTAAGTATGAACGCAATCGCCCGCGAAACACTTGGTAAAGGCGGTCAGTTAGTGACCAATGGTCTGCTTTACGCGTTGCTTGTTTGTCTATTGATGGCTTACATCATTGGCGCTGGCGATTTAGTGCAAAAAATCACGGCATCAGTCGGCCTTTCTGTTTCCACTGTTTCTAGCCAAGTTGGCTTTACTATCTTAGTGGGTCTGATTGTTTCTGCTGGCACTGGTGTGGTCGACAAGCTGAACCGTGGTCTGTTTATCGGTATGATTGTTGCGCTTGTTTTAACGCTGTTTGCTCTTGCTCCTAGTGTTTCATTCGAAGGCCTAAACGAAGTCGTGAGTAGCGACAAAATGGCACTGATCAAAACCAGTTCTGTGCTATTCACCAGTTTTGGCTTTATGGTCGTCATTCCTTCGTTGGTGACTTACAACAAAGAAGCGAGCAAAACTCAGCTGCGCAACATGATCGTTGTCGGCTCTACGATTCCTTTGGTTTGTTACCTATTGTGGTTGTTTGCGGTTGTGGGTAATTTGCCGCCACATGAGCTGGTACAGTACTCAAACGTCACTGAACTTATCTCGGTTCTTGGTCAACAGTACAATGGCTTGGAGTTTATTCTGTCCATGTTTACTGGTTTGGCATTGCTAACTTCATTCTTGGGTGTGGCAATGGCGCTTTACGACCAAAACGCGGACTTGCTCAAAACCAGCAAGCCAGTGGTATTCGTCACCACATTTATTCTGCCGCTACTTGGTGCTGTATTTGCTCCGGAACATTTCTTAGCAATTTTAAGCTACGCAGGCATTATTCTTGTGTTCTTGGCAGTTTTTGTTCCATTGTCGATGACAATGAAAGTGCGCCGTGTACCTGTCGAAGACAACAGCGTTTACGAAGCTGGTGGCGGTGTGATGGGCATGAGTATGATCTTCCTGTTTGGCTGCTTCCTACTATTTGCACAAGCTGTGTAATACAAGCACATTGAATACATGAGCCGCCCGTTGAGAAACGAGCGGCTTTTTTAATGGCAATGACATAAGTTTTACGAGAGATGACGGCTTTGACGTCGTGCTGATAATTGTTCATAAGCTCTGACCGAGAGGTGATACTCCTTAGCGAACAACTGACATGTGGTAAGCAGATGCTGACTAATATAGTGATAGTTGTATCGATAAGGGGAGTCGTTGTGTCAAAGCAATTATCTGTTGCCATGGTTGGCGTTATGCTGTCTTTGGGTGTGTTCAGTGCGGAAGCGATGGCAGATCCAAAACACAGACACGGTCATAAACACGAGCATCATCATGACCATCACCACCATAAACGTAAGCACAAGCATAAACACCGACATCATGATGTGATTGTGGTGAACCCAAGGCCGCCAAGGCACCAATACTACTATTACGACCGCATTCCTCGTAATAGCACTTACATTCAAATTGGTAACTTTACGTATTTAAAAGTGGATGACCATTATTATCGTCGTTCAAGTGACCGATATATCTATGTAAAACTATAGATACAAAAACAGCGAGCTAGGCTCGCTGTTTTTGTTGATGAAAGGTCTAAACCGTAAAGCGATTTAGGATTTCATCCTGCTTGCGTACATTGTCGTGTTGAGATTGCATCGCTTCGTTAGTGCGGTTTGCAGAATCAGCAACTTGAGTGGATAGGTCTTTAATATTGACCGTGTTGTTGTTGATTTCTTCCGCAACAAGGCTTTGCTCTTCTGCCGCAGAGGCGATTTGCAAGTTCATGTCTGAGATACGTTGAATCGCATCACGAATGCGTTGTAGCGCATCATTCGCCAAATCAGCTTTTTCTACCGCTTCTACAGCACTGCCTTTGCTTTGATGCATTGCGCTTGCCACCGAAGAAGCACCAGATTGTAGCTGCTCAATCATGCTGCGAATTTCTGTTGTCGATTCCTGTGTACGCTGTGCCAGTGTGCGAACTTCATCTGCCACTACAGCAAAACCACGACCAGATTCACCTGCGCGTGCAGCCTCGATTGCAGCATTCAATGCAAGTAGGTTGGTTTGGTCTGCAATATCGTTGATAACTTTAAGAATCGTTTCGATGTTTGCTGTTGCTGACTCTAACACTTGAACTTCTTCAACAGCCAAATCGATGCTGTCTGAGAGCATATTAATGGTTTGTGTTGATTCGCTCACCACTGATGAACCTTCAATGGTTGCTTGATCGGCTTCTTTCGCAGCGCTTGCGGCGCCTTGTGCGTTGTTCGCAACTTCTGTCGCGGTGACAGACATTTCGTGCATTGCGGTTGCCAGTTGCTCCAATTCTTGAAGCTGAGTTTGAATGGCACCAGCGGAGTCGCGGGCGCCTTCTGCCGTGATTTGAGTACCAGTAAGAATCTGATCAGAGATCGATTTCGATTCAATGATCTGCTGCTGAAGATTTTCCATGAAGGTGTTGAAGTTTTTCGCTAGCTCAGAAAACTCCTGATCGGTGTCAGTTTCTAGGCGTTGCGTTAAATCACCTTTGCCAGATGCGACGTCTTTAATTGCTGTGTTTAGTGTATCTAGCGGGCGCATTAGGGTTCTGATCAGAAGTGTTAATGCGATAACTGAAGCTAGTACAGCGATGATTGAGTAAATGATCGCGCTATTACGTAGCTCTCCAACCACTGAGTAAGCTGCCGTTTCATCAATGATTGCGCCCACATACCAGTTCTCACTTGGGATATGAGTAAGGCTAACCATGTAAGGATTGTCATCAACTTCGATGTGTTGAGTCGCCTTATTTAGGTCAACTTGCGGTAGGTAGCTATTGAGCTTTTCACCGTTGTACTTACTTTGCGGGTGCGCAATCGTCGTACCATCGTCAGTGACTAAGAACAAGTAACCAGCATCAAACAGGTTCACTTGGTTAACTAGGTCGGAAAGGGTAGTTAGCTCTAGGTCGTAAAACATGCCCGCCAAGAACTGGCCGTTTTGTTTTACTGGCGTACCAACAGAGATGATTACATTCTTAGATGATGCATCAACATAAGGGTCGGTAACCACCAAATCGCCTTTGTTTTTGGCTGCGATAAACCAAGGGCGTTGTCGAGGATCATAATCAGGCCCTGCATCCCAACCGTCGTCGTTTTCAATCACGAAGCCATTACTTTCGTAACCAAAACCAATCGCTAGGAAGCTCGATTTCGGAGTTGGCTTCTCAAGAATGTCTTTTACGTATGTGCGGTCGTTTGGCGATAGTTCTATGATCTCTGTGATCGAGCGTGCGAGATCTTTCTTCGCGTTCATTTCGGATTGAACGGTGTTGCTCACACTGGTCAAAATCTCTTTAACGCTTGAATTGATGTGCTCCTGAGTTTGAGAACGAATCGTCATAACTTGTTGCGTCGATAGTAGCGACACAGTAATTAGCAGCAAAATTGAAGAGGCGGTGACAACCTTATGTCTGAATTTCATGAGTTTTCCTCTAAGTCTCCCGGATAGTTTTCTTCTGCTTCCACCTCTTTTTTGGTTCGGGTGAATTCGGCAGAAAAAGAAACCTGTTGTGTTTGATTACTTTCTTATCGACATCTTTATCAAAAACATGAATCCATTTGTTGTCTTTTTTAACCAAAATTAAACAAAACGGTGATTTGAGTTAAAACTTGTGAGTTTGATCTGATTAGTGAGCCATCTTAATGAAAGCGTCATAATGAAAGGAACTGCTTAAAGAGTACTGTTGTTAACAGGTTTGATTGAGGAGTTTAGTAAAGTTTTATGTATTATAAATAAGCATTTATTGAGGTTTTTTCTTTGTAAATTATAGAGTTTACGTTGGGGGGCGAAGTTAAGTGGGGAACTAAGCCAAATTTTAGTTGTAAAAAAGGCCCCGACGGAGCGGAGCCTTTGTGTATGCTTTGATTTTAGAAAATCAGATGCGCAACACCAGCAATCACAGGAAGTGTAATCAGCGTACGCAGAATGAAGATAACAAACAGTTCTACGATGTTAACTGGAATCTTGCTACCTAGTAGTAGTGCGCCAACTTCTGACATGTAAATCAACTGAGTAACAGACATTGCTGCGATAACAAAACGAGTCATTTCGTTGTCGATAGATGCCGCCAGAATCGCAGGGATAAACATATCTGCAAAGCCAACCACGATAGTTTGCGATGCTTGTACTGCTTCAGGAATTTGTAGCAACTCTAAGTAAGGAATGAATGGCTGACCAAGGATCTCAAACACTGACGTGTATTCAGCAATCACTAGTGCAACGGTACCCAAACCCATAACCACAGGCAGTACGCCAAACACCATATCGATAGCGTTGTGTACGCCTTCTTTGAATACAGACTGAACAGATTTTACTTCTGCAGCGCGTTTTAGAGCTAAGTCCATGCCCCATGAGAATGTCGTGTGACCTTCTGGCACTGCATCTACATCTTCTGCTGGCTTGCTGCCGTCAATGTAACGGTCTTTTTTCAGGCTTAGAGGCGGTAAACGAGGAATGATAACCGCAGCCACGATACCTGCTAAACAGATAGCTCCGTAGAAAGGTAGGAACAGGTGTTCAAGTTGAACCTGAGCAATAACAACTAAGCTGAATGTGATCGATACCGCTGAGAACGTTGTACCAACAACTGCCGCTTCACGTTGAGTGTAGAACTTGTTTTCGTACTGCTTGCTTGTCAGTAGGATGCCCACACTGCCATCACCCAACCATGATGCCATACAGTCGATCGCACTACGGCCAGGTAGGTTAAATACCGGACGCATTACTTTACTTAATAGCGCGCCAAATAGTTCTAGAAGACCGAAGTTAAGTAGTAGAGGAAGCAGAAGGCCAGCAAAAATGAATACTGCGAATAGCGTTGGTAGAAGACCAGTTAAAACAAGGCCGCCCGTGTTTTCTTCCCAAATCGCTTTTGGACCTACTTGGAAGAACGTCATCAATACCGCAGCACCACCGATTAGGCGAACAACAAGCCAAAGTGGAGACGGGTTGAAAAGTCCGTTTAAGAAACCGTTACGAAGGATCGCTGCTGGCTTGAAAATTTTACAAAGAACAGAAGCGACAGCCATGAAAGCGATAATAGCGGTAACGATAGCAATAAGTGCATCGCCAAGTAAGGCAGGAATGACTTTTGCCATGACTGCAACAGGGATAGTGAGGTCGCCATTGTAAGAAATAGGCGCCATAAACAGCAGAAGACCGATTAGGGATGGAATGAAGAACATCCAAAAGTTGCCCTTAGGTGCTTCAGTAGCATTGGTGTTGTTATGCATAGTTTTCTCGTGTTACTACTAGTCAATACTCGCCATATTCCATGACATAAATATTCACTAAACATCCGTATTTAATCACAGTAATGCGGAGGGTACCCGCAAACTGCATCCATTGCAATACTATTCATTAAATACATGTAGTTATTCAGCCGATTTATCGGATAAATTGCCAAATAACGCCATTGTGTATATGAAAATGTTGCGCGTGTTAGAAAATTGTAGCACGAGAGGCGTGCTGTGCAGATTCTTATGGGGTGCAGTGTGACTGGAATAATAAAAAGACGGGCAAATGTGATTACGATCTCACGTAAATTACCTTGGTTTTTAGGCTTAACCTTAGTAGTACTAAGGGTTATAGAAGGCTGTATTGAGTGTTATATAAAGAAAGTTGAGACAGTCGAAGGTGGATTGGAATGAAGCAGAGTCGCAACGGATTCATGCATTGATGGCTGAATCCGTTGCTTGAAATTAAGCGTTTTGGTTGCGACTGATGGAGTAAAGGTAAGCCCAGTAAATTAGCGCGATACCAAAGGCTAAAATTGCAGGAAATACCAGAGCGTACAAGCCATAAGCCATAAATAAGGCAGCGCCGACGCTCCCGCCTAGTAAAAAACCAAAGAAGATGAATAGAAACAACTTAGCTTTACGGCGGTCAAATTGACGTCCTCGTAAGCTCTCACCAATCATAATGCCAAGGTCGGTAATGATCCCCGTCATGTGTGTCGTTCGGACAACTGCGCCACTAAAAGTGGTGATCATCGCATTCTGCAAACCACATGCTGCTGACGCTAAGTATTGGCCGTAGGAGTCGCCCTCGACCAAGAAGCCTAAACTTAACAGTAACAAACTCCCTTCAATACAAAGTGCCACACCATAGCGTCGGCCAAGCTTTAAAGCGCTACTCTCAATAAAGAAGCCGCTAAACGCAGAGCCAATCAAAAAGCTGAATACGATAAAGAGCAGGTGAATGGAATTATCCATACCTGTTAATAGGCTATTCCCTAGCTGAGTTACGGTTCCGGAAAGATGCGTTATCGCTTGATGTTGAAAGCCGAGAAGACCAACGGCATTGACGCAGCCCGCGAGAAGGGCAAGTAGAAACGCGCCATATTCCACCCAACGAGGAAGTCTGGAAATCACAATAAAACCCCACCAAATGTTAGGAGCAGATTATAACGCTCACACTGAGTTACGAAACCTTTTCCTGTTCAACTCGGTTGATCATTCTCAAAAAAATCTCATTTATAGAGCTTTTGCTCAGATAACAACAAGCCAATAAAGGGGGATTCCCCTCTATTGAATGTGTTCCATTGTGCACTCGAAACTCACCCAGCCATGTTTCCTTTGCTCATAAATCGAAACTTTTGGTTCATGAAATTCGGTGTTATTGAAAATTCCAACGGGAACAACAACGATTTCGGGAGCTGCGGATAACAACAGTCGCATCGTCGTGCCACAAGCAGGGCAAAATTCGTATTTCACTTCATTACCATCGTCGCTGATTCTGGTGTAGTTGGTCGTGTCACCATCTAAAATGACCTGCTCCTTATCGAATTTGGCCTGGACACCAAAAACGCTGCCTGTTCGTTTCTGGCATTCAAAGCAGTGACAAATAGAGGTTCGCAGAGGTTCATCTTTACAGCGAAGTTGAACTAAGCCACAGGCGCACTCTCCGGTGTGAATTATGTTTGTCATCGTTATTACCTATCGATTGCCCACTAAACAGTTTATACCTAAATCCGCTCGAGTGATTTCACGATACTTGGTTCATCGAGATTTGAGTGTATGCGGTGATCCTATTCGAATTGGTATATACTCCGAACACAATTTTTAGAACAAAAACAAGGAAGTCGCCATGGCTCGCAGCAGAATTCTGCCAATTCCACTCATTCTTCTTATTCCTATCGTGCTATTAGTGATTGTTATCATTGCTGGTGTGTATCGCTTTAGCTTGTCTGATGATGAAATCATGGCCAAGTTTCCGCAATCAGAAGTGCAATCTAATCCTATCGTTGCCGAAGTATTGGGAGTGCAAGCGAAGAATCCGTGGACAATTCAAGTACCAGAGCAAAATGCCGTCTCTTTTTTAGAAGAGTGGGACAAGGAGAATGGCTACCTGATTGGTCAGTATGATGCAGGCGCGACAAAGGGGCAGATTTTGGTACCGACCGCGTTTATCGCTAAACGTGAAATCAACAAAGAATTTTGGATTGCGGCGCCGATGATTGTTACGACTCAAGGCTCAGGGGCATTTTATTATGTTGGGTTATTTAAGTTTGATCCGATCCCGAGCCGAGTGGTGTTGCTAGACAGCGTGTTTATTGGTGATCGAGTTAAATTTGCTCAAATCAATTGGCAAACGGATACCAAAATCGCTATTTCATTCCTAACGCATGGCGAAAGTCAATCCATGTCAGATGAGCCAAATCAATCAAATTCAGCCACTCTAACCCGTGTAGGTAATAACCTACATATGCAACAGTGATGAATTTTTTTTGACTTCTGTAAAAATTAAGTGTTTTCTGCGCTAGATCTCGAAATTTCATAGTGATTTCTTATACGGGAATGCATAAGCTATGAGCCTTGTTTGAAAGGAGATAGTAATTCCCGTGTCTACAAATGAAATTACAAAACGGTTGCCGAATCTGACAAGTCGTAGAGCGCTACTGTTATACTCCTTGCCAGTTTTAGTTGCGATAGGTGTTTCTCACTCTCTCAAAGAGTCATCTTTAACTAAAACCATCGCATTAAACCTGCCAGAATCGCAGGTTGTTGAACGAATTCTTGATGCGACGACTGCGGAAGTCGTCACTCCACCTAATTTTGAGTATCAAATCCAAGCTGGCGATAATTTAAGTACTATCTTTAGCCAACTCGGTTTCGGTTACAGTTCATTAATGAAAGTAATGGAAACGGATTTGAACTACCTCGCACTTGATACCTTAAAGCCTGGTAATACGCTGCGTTTTTGGCGCAATGATGCCACAGGCGAGCTAGAAAAAATGGAACTGCAATTTTCGATTGCAGATAAAGTGGTTTACCAGCTGAACAGCGATGGTGGCTATGACTTTACCGATATTTCCATTCCTGGTGTTTGGCGTCAGGAGCCGCTAGTTGGCGTAATTCAAGGCAGTTTCTCTTCTTCTGCGAATCGTTTAGGTCTGAGTTCTGCAGAAATCAGCCAAGTGGTGAGCTTGCTAAAAGAGCAGGTGAACTTTGGACGTGATCTTCGTGCGGGTGACCGATTTGAAGTGGTTCGTCGTTCACAAACTATCAACGGTGTTTCAACTGGCAAGAATGAAATCGAAGCGATCAAAATCTACAATCGTGGTCGTGAGATAACCGCGTATCTTCATACGGATGGTCAGTTCTACAACGCGAAAGGTGAAAGCCTACAGCGTGCGTTTCAACGTTATCCTGTGAGCCGTAGTTGGCGTATCAGTTCTGGATTTAACCCGAATCGTTTACACCCAGTAACAGGCCGTGTTGCACCGCATAACGGTACTGACTTTGCTGTGCCAACTGGCACACCAGTAGTGTCGACGGGTGATGGTACTGTGATTATGACCCGTAAGCACCCATATGCGGGTAACTACGTTGTTGTTGAGCACGGTAACAAATACAAAACGCGTTACCTGCATCTAAGCAAGATCTTAGTGAAGAAAGGCCAAAAAGTTTCTCGCGGTCAGCGTATCGGCTTGTCTGGTAAAACAGGCCGAGTTACTGGTCCACACCTTCACTATGAATTGATCGAGTACGGACGCCCTGTAAACGCGATGCGCGCGAATATTCCGATGGCGAGCTCTGTTCCTAAGAAGGAGATGGCAACCTTCATCGCGAATCGAGATGAAATGGATAAGCTGCTAAAAAACAAAGAGAAAGCGGTTTTATAGCTGTTTAGGCTCTTAATCGAAACAAAAAGACCAAGCTAATTGCTTGGTCTTTTTTATGCGCGTTTGACTTGTCTATCGTTAATCATGTGTACCAATTCATCGACGTTGTGTGGGCGAGAATAGAAGTAGCCTTGAATATAATGGCAACCCATGTCGATAAGCTTATTTAACGCCCTGTCGTCTTCTACGCCTTCTGCAATTAAGTCGACATCCAACAGTTGAGCTAACTGGGCTATCAGATACACCACTTGCTCTGACGTTTTGTTCGAGAGCATATTGCGCACAAATGTGGCGTCAATTTTGATGCTGTCGATAGGGTAATTATGAATGTAATTTAAGCTCGAATAGCCAGTGCCGAAGTCATCCAGTGCGACTTTAAAACCAAGATAGCGAAGCGAGTTCAAAACCATCTGCTCGCGTCCACTTTGTGAAAGCAAAACAGTTTCAGTGAGCTCTATAACAAAGTCCGAAGCATCGTGACCGTATCGCTCGAGCAAGGTTGTTAGGTGGTTGATGTAGCGGTTTGAATCGACCAGTTCGTGTGCAGAGCAGTTGATGGATAACTTCACGGTATAACCGAGGTGAGCCTCTAACTCTTGCTTCGCAATACATGCTAACTCTATGATTCGCTCACCTAATTCGATGATTAATCCCGATTGCTCAGCCGCTTCAATAAACTCCGCAGGGGAGATGTTGCCATACACACTGCTGTTCCAACGAGCGAGTATTTCAAAGTAATCCCAGCGATCATTGTTTACATCAACAATCGGTTGTAACACCACGTAAAGCTCATGACTTTCAGTAATGCTCGTGCTTAATTGAATGCGCATTGCTTCAATCAGTTGCGTTTGACGATGATAAAGCGCACTTAAGTGTGTGTCGTAATGTTGAATTCGTGTGTCACGGTGTTTTTTGCAATCTTTCAACGCTAAGCTGGCATTTAGGATCAGTTCATCACTGTTGAGCATGTGAACAGGCGCTCGTGCAATGCCAATGCTCACGGTAAAAGAAATACGATTGGATTTGTCACTGTAACCGGCTTCAATTTTATTGAGCACTTCCTGACATACAGCCACGGGATCTTCATCGTAAATAATAAAGGCAAACTCGTCGCCAGCGACGCGAAAAGCGTTATTTGGGGAAGACAAGCTCTGTTGAATCGCATTTGCAGTAAACTTGATGATCTGGTCACCAATGTAGTTCCCGTTGATGTCGTTTATCGATTTGAAGTTGTCGATATCTAAATACGCCAGATTAAAAGGGCGGGTGGCTTGCTGCGTTAATGTTTCGAGCGTATCTGCCAAACAGCTGCGGTTCAACAAACCGGTGAGGTTGTCATGGGAGACTTCGTAGCTAAGTTGGTTTAGGAGTTTGTCCGAACGCTCGCTGACCCATTTTTCACGAAGGCTATGGATAATCACATTGGCATAAAAGCGATGAAGTTCGAGCGCATCTTGTGCTTCTTTCGCGTGAATACTTCGCGTAAAAGTAGACAGCAAAATCCCAAGCACTTCGCCACTTTGTGTTTTCAACGGGAGGCCAAGGTAAGCTTGAACGCCATCATCCTGAAACATCTGGTCTTCAGGAAAGCGTTTATAAACCTGATCTTGGTAAAAGATGTGCTCGCCAATGTCTTTCGCGACTTTTTCACATGGCGTGCCTGACAGGTGGTAACTGAGGTTATCTGAGATCTCTCCGCCACCTGCAAAGGAAATGGTGTGCACAGCATGTTGAAGATGAGCCACTTCAACAACGCATGTACAATGACTCTTCAACTGTTGATGGATATCTAAAGTCACTCTGTTGAGCAGAGCGCTCCCATTGAGCTTCAATATTTCATCAAGCTTTTGGACACTGATTTGTACATGATCCATTAAACACGTTACCTAGCCGTTATTAATTTCATATCGTGCTTTGATAGTTGTGCGACACGACGACTTATAATTTGATATGCATCAAGTAAACTATCGTGTACTTAAGGAGATTTTTCAAACTTTGAATCCCAACAGACAAGGAATTAACACTAATAGGTGAGTCTAGTAAGACTAGAGTGTTATCAAAGTTTGAGGCATTAATTTCAAAGTAGTCGCTTACTCACACATTTAACAAGAAAACTATCAAATTAGATGCGTTTTTCTTCTTCTAAACGGGATTTTAGATAGTCGAGGAACAATTGGGTGCGTGTGTGTTGATAATCCAGTTTTGGGTAATACGCATACACCGTAGCCTCGTCGGCTGTAACATCCGGCAAAATAGGCACTAGCGCCCCGGATTTTAAATCGTCTTTGATCATTACGTTGTTGGTCATCAAGATACCCATTCCGCGTTTTGCACCATGAAACAAAGCTTCAGGATTGGTCGTTGCGAAGTTGCCTGACAAGCTCACTCTTTTCCCTCGGTTGGTTTTGATCTCTCTTGCAGGTTTTTCTCCCCAAATCAAAATATTGTGTCTTGTCAGCTCTTCAACATTTTGTGGCGTGCCGTATTTTTCTAAGTAACTCGGCGCTGCATAAAACTGAGCTTTGTGTTCGAACAGCGGGGTGGCTTTAAAGCTTAATGAATTGAGCTGTTCTAAATGACGACTGATGAAGAGATCCAAACTCAGTTCCGGCAGTTGACCGGGTAGCGTCGTGGTGAGTTGCAGAGTGATATCGGGGTATTTTTCTAGAAAATCATCAAGGTAGTGGACTAAAAACTTAGAACCTACCGCCAACGTTGCGCCAATCTTTAACAGACCGGCCGGAGACTGGTTTACTGAGCGAGTTTCGTCTAACACGGACTGCCAAGAGTCAAGTTGCACTTTGGCTCGTTCGTAGAATAGGGCGCCAGCTTCGGTTTGACTTATTGAACGAGTGGTACGCTTGAGTAACTGGACGCCAATTTTGTCCTCTAACCACTGGATACGCTTGCTGATGGCGGAGCTTGTCGTGTTGAGCTTCCGGGCGGCTGCATTGAAGCTGCCTTCTTCGATAACTCGAATGTAACTTTGTACACTTTGAATCCAGTCCATTAGGTCCTCCGAGGAAATAATTCCTTTCCAATTTAGCTGATTATCATCGTTGAGTATCAAATATACACTGTTTGCAATAAGTCTGTAATACAAGTGGGAGGGGACTAGTGCGTAAAACACCGTTGTTACTTGCGATGATGATCATTGCTACTGGCCAGGTTGGCGTCAGTATCTATCTTCCCTCTTTACCGCTCATTGGCCATGACCTTAACTTGCCACAACCTTCGATTCAGAGTTTGGTGACGTTATTTTTGGTTGGTTTCGGTGTGTCACAGCTATTTTACGGTCCGCTTTCTGATGCCATTGGACGACGACCGGTGTTTATTCTCGGACAAAGCATCTGTTTAATCGGTACCGTCATTTGTATTGTCTTTGGCGATAACATTTCTGCACTTGAGGCAGGGCGATTGCTGCAAGGATTAGGAGCCGGCAGTGCCTCTGTTTTAGGGCGTTCAGTGCTACGGGACAGTTATGACGGTATGCAGTTAACGAAAGCTTTGTCGTATATCTCTGTCACTGCTTCTGTCATGCCGATTGTTGCGCCTCTTTTTGGCGGATGGATTGCGTATCACTTTAGCTGGCAAGCGGTATTTGTCTTTGTGCTGCTTTACTTGTTGGCGATATTTATCCTTGGCTACTTGGTTCTGCCAGAAACGCTGCCGTATCCAAAACGCAAGTTCGAGGTAAGGCAAGTCTTGGTGAATTACTTCTACTTGCTAACGAACAAGCAAGTTGTCGGGAGCGCCAGTTATAACTGGTTAAGCTACCTATCTGGTTTAGTAACATTGTCGTTATATCCATTTTTGATGCAGCAAGAATTGGGTTTAACCGCAGCTGATTATGGTTCTTTGATGATTATCCCGTCAGCTGGTTTGTTGATGGGGAGCGTCGTCCTCAATTTGATCAATAACCGTTATAAAGCACAGCAAATACTGTTGATGAGCTTTGCGATTGTCGCGCTTTCTGGGTGTTTACTGTTGGTGACGCCGTTTACGGTTGCATCGTTGCTGGTTGCATTCACGTGTTTGAGTTTTGCGCAGGGGATGTCTTTTCCTGTTTCGATAAGTTTGTTGTTGTCTCCGCATAAGCAGCAAGCTGGGGCAGTGTCTGCATTGTCTGGCTCAATTCAAATGTGTTTAGCGGGTTTGTTTGGTGGCTACTTGGTTGAAAAGTGGGTGACGGATCAGCATCAGCTAGGCATCTTTTATCTTTTTATCGCTTTAATTTCTTGCATCGTACTGGTGGTTAGCCAATATCGAAGGGCACCTCGTCAGACTGCGCAACCGGAAGCTTCCAGTTGAATGTTCTAGCGTAGGGAAATGTACTTGCAAGGTTAGTGGCTCCTTTCTAAAATGCGCAGCTAAATTAAGTCAGGCTTAGTGAATGACTTGAGGAAATCGCACTGAACTTGTTTCAATCAAGGGAACAAGGTTTGGCGCGGTACTTTGATTCAAGCTAGCGCAGTAGTTTCTGCAAACTGACAACTCGCTCTCCAATCGTTAGGTGAAAGAATGCAACAAAACGAATTTGAAACACTGGTAAAAGAAATTACCTTGCAAGAAAACATGCCAAAGGCGCTAGAACTACTTAAAGCGTGTGAGGAAGAAGAAGTTGCACAAGCGGCAGAATCCCTAACTGGTCAGTTTGGTCTTGCAGAAGTTGATGGCGAAAAACGTATTTACCACATCACTCTACAAGAAGACGAGTCCGGTGTAGAGCAAGAATATGTTGAGCATGTCATGAATGAAGGAGACAACATGATTAAGTTTGCAGCTTGGTTCTTCGAAACTTTCTTTGAGATCAAGCAGAAAGACACCTACATGGCTGCAGGTAAAACTTACCAGCAACCGAAGCGATAAACAGACTTTCTAAAAAATCAAAAAGCACTTCCTGAAAGAAAATTACAAAATAAACGTGACGTGCATCTTGTTTTTGTCTTATTGTGGTGTAAAATTACAACATAGTTAAGTCAATACATTCAGGAGAAGGTCATGGGTAACGAAATTGGTGGTGCTTACATTGGCCAGATGATTGCAAAAGACGCGATGCACAAAGCGCTTTACGGTAAAGCGAAGAAGAAAAAAGCTTCTATTTTTGCTCGTGTTATGAAAAAACTGGCGAATTAATGCAGAAAAGCCCTGATTGAAAAATCAGGGCTTTTTGTTTCTATCAACCAAATATTTATACGGTCTTTATGCTAGTGCGATAACGACTATGCCGATTGGCTTGGTATTTCTACGACGTTATTCGGTACCTTGTCTAACCCCTTTGCGGCTAACCACTTTTCTAGGTTATCTGCGCCTCCGACGTATTTTCCCTCTAACCAAATTTGCGGCACGGTCACTGGTATTTTCTCACCGATGACCGCTTTAACTTCTGGGATCATTCTATACAGGGCAGCGCTGTCTTTGACGACATCGTGATACTCGTACTTAATACCAGCATCGTCGAGTAACTGTTTAGCTTTGACGCAATACGGACAAGTGGCTTTTCCGTAAACGATGTTGCCTTTCAGTTCATCACGTTTTACCCACTCCGAAATGACCGATTGCACGAGCACGCCTCGGTTTAGCGCTTCCCCTTGGCTCACGACTTTACCTTCAACCAGAAGAATAGGGGCGTGCCATGCACCGACTTTCAAAGGTTCCCACCAGTGAGATAACCAATCTTTCACTTCGAGTTCGACTGGTACATCCGCCAATTCGTTCGCGAAGGTGTCCACTAAAATATCTTTGGTTAGCGTACATTCGCCGCATGGGATGTTCACTTTGAACGGCCCCCAACTGCCAGCCCAGCGATAAAGTGTGATTTTGATTGGTTGTGTCATAGAATGTTCCTCATTTCCTTTCCTGAAAATATAGAACTCAAAAGCTAGATTTTTCTTTCAACTAACTTTGTCTTTTTTGCTTCCCAGTGCGTGATGAATGCAATCGACGCCACAATAATCGCAGCGCCTAGCCACAAACGACCAGGAGGCACCCATCCAAAGACCATCCATCCAGCCAGCACATTTAAAGGCAGTTTAGCGTGATCGAAGGGTTGAACGAAGGAAGCGTCCGCAACTGCGTAAGCTTTCACAATCGCCCATTGCGCTAATGCTGTTAGTGCACCAGCAAAAAGAAGGATCAGCCAAATAGTCCAGTCACTAGGCATGGTAAAGCTTGGTATCGCTAGCACAATATTGAAAGGTGTGATCAGTAACAACAAGTAAACCACCATGGTAGACGGTGGATCGTTTACCGACATCTTTTTCACCATCAAAGAATACGCCGCCCAAAAGAAGGCCGCCCCAACAGGCAGTAGAGTTGCCCAAGTGAAGGAGTCTGACCACGGCTCTAAGATGATCATGGCACCGATAAAGCCAGTTAGTGTGGCAAGCCAGCGTGCGGTGCCCACTTTCTCTTTCAAGATAAGCCCTGAGCCTACGGTCGCAAACAGCGGAGAAGTCATTAGCAGCGCAATGCCTTGCCAAATCGGAACAGGGTAAGCGAGCGCCCAAAGCCACAGTTGGATACCGATAACAGAGAGAAAAATACGAAAAGCGTGCCAGCCAAAATGTTGAGTTCTCAAAGAGCGTCGAATGCCTAGCGTTCTTAGATAAGGAAGAATAACGAACAACGCGATCGCGTATTGAAACAATGCAAAAGTGGTGGAAGACACACCAAAGTGAATGCTTGCGATTTGGGCAAAGCTATTCACGATGGCGAATGCCAATCCTGCAGTTAGCATCCAAGAAGCACCTTGAACAGGATGATGATTCAATTGAATATTTCCGGTTTGAAAGAGGTAGACGGATAATACGTCCTAAAGCTTTTTGCGCAAATAAAAAAATGCCTCCCAGAGGGAGGCGACATTACCAATTCAAAGGACGTGCCTGTCATTACAGGTACAAAGAACGAGAAGCACAAACGCTGCCATGCATTTGCATTTCTAGTATTGCAGAACACGTGCCAATTTTTATCTTTATGATTTATAAGTGTTTTTATTTTATGGCGATGCCAAGGTTAGAAGGTATGCACTAAGTCAGTGATAAATTGCATTAAAAGAGGGCAGAAGTGGTGGCTCTGAGGCTCGTATTTTTTAGTGGAGCAGTGAAGGGGTAACAGAATAAAGATGAAAATTCATTGCTTTATCTGTGAGAACCACAAAAAATGGCCGACAAAAGTGCCGGCCAAGTGGACTCGCTCTTAGGACAAGAGTGAATTAGAAGTCGTAACGTACACCTAGGCGTAGCGTATCTTCGCCTTCAGTCACTAGACCAGATGTTGCGTCTTTCACTTCATCAAGTTGGTTGATGTAGTAAGAAAGGTAAGTACGGAAGTTACTGTTTAGTTTGTAGTAACCAACTAGCTCGATACCTTCAACTGAGTCGTATTTTGAGCCGTTGTCTGGATCGTTTTCTTGTGCCGTGTAAAGCGCTGCCAGTGTTACTTTGCTTGCTACTTTGTAGCTTGCAACCAACTCGTAAGCAGTAAAGTCTTCAGAATCTGTTAGTGAACCTTGAGAGTACGTACCCGCTAGGTATAGGTTATCTAGAGAGTAAGCGATACCACCTAGGATTTGGTCTTCAGAGTTGTTCTTATCTACGTCGCCGCCAGAGTAAGCCAGACCCAAATCTAGACCCATTGGCAGAGAGTACATACCAGAGATGCTGTATTTGTCTTGGCTATCACCAGAGTTTGCTTGGTAAGTTGCTTGAAGTTGTAGTGCATCAAACTCACCACGGTATGCGAATACGCTGTCTTGCTTATCAGAAGAAGAATCAATCACTTGCTGAATGCCAGAAAACTCAGTGATATCCGTCATGTCTGAGATGATCACGGCAGCCATGTCTTGACGGCCTACAGAGAATGCGCCAACGTCAGTATTTACACCAGCGTACATGTAACGGTTTTTGAACTCGCTTTTACCTGTCTTTTGTTCTGCTTCGTACACACCGAATGCAGACATGCCGTTGCCGATGTCAGTTTTACCTTTAAGGTTAAGACGAGCGCGGCTTTGGTCTTCCATTGAGCCTTCTACTTCCGCACCATCTGAGCCGATGAAGTCGCCACGAAACTCAACGCGACCGCCAACTTTTAGCTCAGTGCCGTCGTTTTTGTAAACTGTTGCTGCGAAAGATGGTGCTGATACCAATGCTGTTAGAATTGCAGTAGTTAGTGCTGCCTTTTTCATTTTCTTATTACCCTAGTTGTAATCGATGGGCTTACTTGCCCGATGTGTTGATGACGCTAAGGTAAACCGCGAAAATGAAAGATAGATTGCTATTAAGTTATGATTTTATTGCATTTTTATTTCTGGCACGTTTAAGCGCCTTTTTAGAAAAGGTGCATAACTAGAAGGGTTTTAGCTTTTTTTAGCTTTTTCGTGCTTGATTACTGACCACAATTTTTCCAAAAAGTTCCTGAAGGTGTTTTAAATTCACAAATGTAAGCAAATATTTCTTAATCATCTGGCTCGATCATTTAAGTTTCAGAGGGTTATGAGATTTCGTGAACTTGCGCGTTACAAAACATTTCAATTTGTAAGGTTATCGACTGAATGAATGATAAGTTAGCAATCTAAATGTTTGCTTTCATTCGGTTTCTTATAATTTTTCACTCGGTTGCCGAAGAGTCTTCAAATAAAGTGGCGGCAGTTGTTGCGCAAAGGTAATTCAGTTTTGGCGGAAAAGATGCCCCAAAAAGCCTTTGTATACACCCGAAGCATTTGGCGTTTATTCGTACATAAATCCAAATGCTCAAGGTGCAAATCGACTAACCGACTAATAAATACATGGACTTAATAAATGAACAAAAAATTCCTAGCGGCAGCAATCGCAGCTGCAACATTCGGTACTCAAGCAGTAGCAGTGGAACTTTACAATAACGATGGCACTACGTTCTCTATTGGTGGCCATGTGTCTGTTAACCTGAACGGTTCAGAGCAAGGTGATACTGACGTAGGCACAAACTCTCCACGTATCAACTTCACAGCAACTCAGGATCTAGGTAATGGCTTTACTGCTGACGCTCGTGGTGAATGGGCACTTAACTACCTAGATGGCGGCGAAAACTCATTCAAAACTCGTCTTGGTTACTTAGGTCTGACTCACGATACATACGGTCGTGCAGTGGGTGGTACGCAATGGGCACCTTACTACGACGTAGCTGGCGTAGCAGATATGCCGATTGCATTTGCGAACGACTTTATCTATGACGACCACGGCAACCTAGGCACTGGCCGCGCAGAGAAAATGATCTCTTACCGCAACGCAATCGAACTTGGCGAAGCAGGCAAAATTAACGTTGGTCTAGGTTGGCAAGGTACGAACGAAGCGACGGCTACGCACAAATACGATGACCGCGTACAAGTTGCCATTTCTTACGCGATCATGGGCGCAAAAGTCGGTTACACGTACAACGGTGGCGACTTCCAAGATTCAGCGTACATCGGTAAGCATTCAGCTGAATCTCACCTAGTCTCTGCGGCATACGGTTCTTACGGTCAAGGCTTGTACCTAGCAGCGGTTTACGGCTCGAACGAAAACATGAACTTCGACGGTAAAACTCGTCTAGCTGAAAGCGACGCGTACGAAGCGTTGATCGCTTATGCACTGCCTAATAGCCTAAATCTGAGCATCAACTACGAAATGGTTGAAGGCAAAGACGTGAAAGGCGCGAAGACAGAAACGGCTCGTGAAGAAATGGCGCTGCAAGCAGAATACAACTTCACACCTAAGTTTGTGGGTTATGCGGGTTACCAGTTTGACTTGAACGACGCTAACGACCGCAAAACTGATGACAAATGGGCACTTGGTGCACGTTACTACCTATAATTGTCGTTACAGTTATCGATTCAAAAGCCAGCATGATGCTGGCTTTTTTCGTTTTTTCGAAGAATCAACATGCGTTTCAAACTGATGACACAAAACATAAAACGGGCTGAATGTCTTATTTTCGATACTTCAGAGCGCGTTCTAGTGTTGTTCCATCAAAAGGTTAGATTATGATGATGTTTTTGTTTTGCAGGGAAGATCAATGAGCGTCATTCAAGTTGAAGAAAAGAAAGTAGAAGTTGGAAAAGTGCTGTGTGTTGGACGTAATTACGTTGAGCACATCCATGAGTTGGACAATGCTATTCCAGAACAAATGGTGGTGTTTAATAAACCTTCTACCTCTGTATCGACGATCTTACGCTCATTTCATCAAGAACCTTTGCATTATGAAGCGGAAATCTGCTTTCTAATCAAAGACGGTCAATACGCCGCCGTGGGTTTGGGGCTAGATCTGACGAAACGCGGTCTGCAATCTTCTCTCAAAAAGCAAGGCTTGCCTTGGGAGCGAGCAAAAGCATTTGATGGTTCTGCGGTTTTTAGCCGCTTTGTGCCTCTTGAAGGCATTGATATTCATGACCTTAACTTAGAACTATTGATTAACTGTGTTCGTGTGCAAAAAGGCCACGTACAACAGATGCTGTATCCGCCATTTGCGATTTTGGATGAGCTAAGTAGCTACACAACTTTACAAGACGGTGATGTGGTAATGACGGGAACGCCGCAAGGGGTTGGCGAAGTCCATCAAGGCGACATCTTCCTTGGGCGTTTAAAATGTGGCGACGTCACCTTGTTAGAAATTGAGTGGATGGCTGATTAAAGCCAAATGCGCAAAAGAAGAAACGCCACCATACTGACAACCGTCGTTAAGAGAACGTTTTTTGTCAAATAGGCGATCAACGCAGCCAATGTCGCAGCCAATAAAAACGGGTTTTGTACGCTGACACTGAGTTCCCCTTCGGGGATGAAGACAATCGGCGCCCAGATCGCGGTTAAAACGGCCGGGCTTGCGTAGTTGAGAATCTTTTGTGTGCGCGTGCCGAGCTTTAATGGCAACTTCGGCTCGAGAAACAAGTATCGGCTTGTGAACACCAACAGCGTCATGAGTAAAATTGACAGCATAATCATTAGCGTTTCTCCTGTACTTGTTCGACAAAATAGCCTGTTAACATGGCTAAAATGCTCGAAATCATCAAACTTCCTTCCACTTGGTAATAGCTTAACGCGACTGAGCCTACCAAAGCCACTAAGACGCTAGAAAGTACCGCTGCATTTTTAATCGTGGGTACGACAATCGCGATAAAGGTTGCGGCTACTGCAAATTCCAACCCCATTTCATTCAGTTCTGGGATTAGGCTACCTGCCACGATGCCTGTCAGCGTCGCAAGGTTCCAGAACAGATAGAAGCTCAATCCGGCGCCAAGGGTGTACCAGCGATTAAATTGTTCGTCAGAATGATGGCCTGCAATGGCAAACAGCTCGTCGGTTAACAGAAAACCAAGCGATAGCCGCCATTTAAGCGGAAGTGGTGCAATTTTACTGCGCATGGATACGCTGTAGAGAAAATGTCGTGAGGTGATGAAAAACGTGGTGAGCAACATAGTGGTTAACCCCGCGCCCGCTTTTATCATTCCCATCGCGACGAGCTGAGCGGAGCCCGCGAAAAGAATCGCGGATAACGCTTGTCCTTCTAGTGGGTGAAGCCCTGTATCGATCGCGAACGAACCTGCCAGCAGTCCCCAAGGCAGTACGGCAATACTCAACGGCATCATTGCGAGTGTGCCTTGCCAAAATAAAGTGGTTTTTGATTCTTCTTGTAACGGCAAAGTGTTATCCATTGTTTGTTCTTAATTGTTTTGAAGTCAGGCTATCAACGTAACGTGGTAGAGGCATCTCGCCTTGTACGATATTGCGGATTTAGCTAAAGCGAAGATATTGGCCCGGCGTGACGCCCATGGCTTTCTTAAAGTGTCGATGCAGGTGGCTTTGATCATGAAAACCACATTCTTGTGCGACATCAGAGATTCTCTGCCCTTGTTTGAGCAGTTTTTTCGCCATACGTAAACGTTGCTGGATCTGGTAAGCATGGGGCGGAAAGCCAAATTGCTTTTGAAATTCGCGCAGCAAGTGAAAAGGGCTCAGCCCAGCCAGTTTCGCGAGCTCTTCCAGCGACACATCGGTTTGTGGAAAGTCTTCTAAAAACTCCTTTACAAGCTGTAACTGTCGTTGCGCTTTGGTGGATTCTTTTAGTGGTGCGCGGTGAGTGCTGTGTTTACTCGCCAATTTGATCAACGTGCCGTACACCAAAGTTTCTCGCAGCAGTCGATTGTCCGATTTTTCTAGAGTCTCAAACACCAAGCGCAATTGGCTTGCCAGTTCGGGATCATAAACCACAGGTTGAGGGAAATAGGGCAGCGCGATATTAGGTGAGCCAAGCTCTTGCCCCAAGGTTTGAAATTGTTCTGGCACAGGATACATTGCTTTGTATTCCCAGCCCCCCTCGGTTGCTGAATGGCCGTTATGCACTTCATCAGCGTTAACTAAGATAATGCTGTCTTGTGGTGCAATGTGGTTGCCGCCAGTGCGGAAAAATTGTTGAGCGCCTTTTTCGATCACACCAATGGTGTAGCCTTCGTGACTGTGCCGAGAGAAGTTCTGCTTTTCATACTTAGCATCTAGCAGCTCCAAGCCACCAAGTTCTTGAGCAATTTTGAATGTCGCGATTTCCTTGTTCTTTTCTTTCATTGTTTCCAATCTGCTCGAGAAGTCCGTCATACGAGTGTAACGTATCCATCGTGCTTATTTTTGTACAAAATTGCTATTCAGTATCGTTAAAAAGGTTAATTGTTTTTATATGAGTGAATTGGTGATTTATCCTTTCTAAATATGGCTGGATTTAAAGGTATTTAATCTGGTCGAGTTTGATTTATTGGTATAAGATTCGCCACCTTGTTGTAGAAAACCTGTTCCATCATGATCGATTTAGCTGTACTTCCTATTTATCTCACGGCGGTTATCGCCTTATTGCTTTTGCCTGGCCCTGATATGTTGCTGATTGCGAGCTCAAGTATGAGCTACGGCAAAAAGGTTGGCCTATTTGCCAGTCTGGGGAACGCGACGTCTGGCCTTATCCTTACTTTACTTGCTGCGATGGGGGTTTCAACCCTGATTGCGATGAGCCCTGTGGCACTCAAAGTACTTCACCTTTTAGGTGGTGCGTACCTACTTAAAATGGGTTGGGATTGCTTGAGAGCAGAAGCGTCATCTGCTCCAGAGCTTGATCAAAAAAATAAGATGGCATCGACCTACTATCAACGTGCATTAATGAGCAATTTGCTCAACCCTAAAGCGTTGGTCTTTTTTGTGATGTTTTTGCCTCAGTTCGTTTCGAGCAATATTACCGCTTCATCCGGCGAGCAGATGCTGGCGCTTGGTTTGTTGTTGAACGTTCTTGGCCTTTTGTTCAACCTGTTATTGGTAGCGTTGGCTGGTACATTAGGGAAAGGGTTGCTGGAGAATGAGAAGTTCCGCACTTACCAACACAAACTTATGGGGTTGGTGTTTGTGATCCTCGCTTTGTGGATGTTGAGCAGCTTCGTGCTATAAACCTATCAAATTCAATCGGAAAGCCAGCAATTGCTGGCTTTTTGTTTTAGGATAGAAACGTTTTCCAAGGAGAGGATGTATGAAACTTGAATTTTGTTTAAACCCAGACCAAGCCGCTCTTGATTGCGTTCGTGATGGCATTCGATCATATAACTGCAAGCACTTACCTGAAGGAGAAGTGAATGCGGTGGGTTGCTTTGCAAAAGATGAAGACGGCAAAATCATTGGCGGCCTTACTGGGGAAATGTTTAAAAATACGGTTTTTGTGGAGTTCTTGTGGGTGGACGCAGAAAGCAGAACATCGGGCTTAGGCAGTAAACTGATGGCAATGTTAGAGCAGTATGTGAAGCCGTATGGCGTGACTCATATTTATTTAGATACTTACAGCTTCCAGGCGCTCGATTTCTACCTCAAATTGGGCTTTGAAAAAGTAGGGCAGTATTCCGGTTATCCGGCTGAGGGAATCCACAAATACTTCCTCCAAAAAGAAATCGCAGAATAGTCGCTACTGATGTTTAGCTTGTTAGGAATCCAGTAAAAGAGGCGCGAACAGCGCCTCTTTTAGTATGTAGTCATGAGCTTTTCATGACAACTTGTTGAGAGAGTTACAAGCTTTTTTGGTGTGCGTCGATCAGCGCGTTCATTTTGGCTTCGGCAGTTTGTTGCGCTTGCTCGTAGCTCATGTCAGCAGGGAAGTCACTGATGACTTCGTAGTAACATTTCAATTTTGGCTCAGTACCAGAAGGACGAACGATTACGCGAGATTTATCTTCAAGATGATAAATCAGCACATCACTTGCTGGTAAATTAATCGTCTCTTCTGAACCATCCTCAAATGTACGAACGGAAGTTTTCAAGTCCTCAGTAACCGATACTTTCTTGCCTGCAATTTCGCTTGGTGGATTTGCACGTAACTTGTCACCAATTGGTGGTGAGTTTGGATCCAACGCAATACTACGCTGAGCGTTAAAGTAAAAACCGTGTTGACGGTAAAGCGCTTCCAACTTGTCCCACAGTGTTTTGCCTTGTGCTTTGAGCTTTCCGGTTAATTGCGAAAACGCAACAATCGCGGACAAACCATCTTTATCCCACACCTTATTGCCAACGGTGTAGCCAAGCGCCTCTTCGTAAGCAAACAAGAACGGATGTTGCTCGGTTTCTTGGCTCATCGCGACGTTGGTTAGCCATTTAAAGCCTGTTAGCGTTTGGTAATACTCTGCGCCATGCGCTTTTGCGATGCTGCTCAAGAGACGAGATGACACGATGGTGTTACCGACCAGTGAGTTCGGCTGTTGCTCTAGCAAGTAATCACCAAACAATGAACCAACTTGGTCGCCAGTTAACATTTGGTATTCACCGTCTGGGCGTTTTACGGCGACGGCGAAACGGTCTGCATCTGGGTCGTTTGCACAGGCGATATCCGCATCTACGGATTTACCGAGCGCCATGACCATGTCCATTGCCCCTGCTTCTTCTGGATTTGGGAAGTTAACTGTAGGGAATGTGCCATCAGGTTCGCGCTGCTCCGCAACACTGGCCACTTTTTTAAAGCCAGCGTCAGCAAGTAACGTTTCTGCCATGTCTGCGCCAACACCGTGCATCGCAGTGTAAGCGATAGAAATATCGGTGTTGCTATCAGGAGTCAGCAGAGCATTTTCGTTCATGGTTTTACGGTAAGTTTGGTAGTAATCATCTTCCAACCAAACCAGTAAGCCTTGTTGTTTAGCATCGTCTAAAGACATCAACGGCAGAGGCTTTGTGGTCGCTTCATCAATTTTTGCCGCGATGCCCGAGTCGCGAGGTGGAATGATTTGCGCGCCATTTTCCCAATACACTTTGAAGCCGTTGTATTCGGGTGGATTGTGGCTAGCGGTTACAACAACGGCCGCTGCAGCATTCATTGTGCGTACACCAAAAGCAACAATAGGCGTTGCCGCGACTTGGTAGGTTAGGTAAACCTTGATACCGAGTGCTGTTAAGACAGAAGCAGTATCGTGCGCGAACTGTTTAGAATCTGGTCGGCCATCGTAACCAATAACAACGCCGCGACTCGCTGCATCTTGTACTTGTTCAAGTAAATAGTGGCCGAGACCTGTGGCAGTTTCTTGAATCACCAAACGGTTCATTCGGTTTGGACCTGCGCCCACTTTGCCACGAAGACCCGCGGTACCAAAGGCAAGACGGGAGCCGAAGCGGTCAGAAAGTTCTTGTTCATTATTCGTATCAACGAGGTGCTGAAGCTCTTCACGAGTTTTAGGGTCAGGATCTCGCGCTAGCCATTGAGTAATTAGTGCTGTCATATCTTTCATTCCTTAGCAGGGGGAGCCTACTTGTTTGGACACTTTTTCTGAAAAAGTATCCAATGTTTTCTTTTACTTTAATGTAAATGGTTCTCAATTCCATTTCAAAGAGGGCAATCGATAAACCGAACTTATTTTTCCTGTCTGAACAAAATTTAATCACATTTAATTTCTTGAAGAACTTTGGAACTATAACTAGCCTTTAACATAAATATAACAAACTGTGTCGAAATCGTATTTTTTGTGATTTTTCGTAAAGTTGTTCGATATTTGCAATGGGACGCAAGGAAGCTCGCGCAAGCGTAGCGGCTGAGCAGAGGAGAGATCTTTTGAAAAGATTAGCGACTACTCTAGCCATACCACTGAGTGTGATTTTAATCACATTCTCCTCCTACGGTTGGTCAAAGGACAATGAACTCAACATGACCAAAGGGGTCACGGCGATAAGCGAGCAAGTGTATGAATTACATATGCTCATTTTCTACATTTGTTGCGCGATAGCTCTGGTTGTCTTTGGTGTCATGTTCTATGCCATCATCCGTCATCGCAAATCAAAAGGTGCAGTTGCCGCACATTTCCACGAAAGCACCAAAGTGGAAATTATTTGGACTGTTATCCCTATCATCATTCTTGTCGCGATGGCGATTCCCGCAACGAAAACTTTAGTCGCAATGGAAGACACTAGCCAATCGGATATCACCATTCAAATCACAGGTTCGCAATGGAAATGGCATTACAGCTACTTTGGCGAAGATGTGGAATTCTTCAGCTTGCTCGCAACCAGCCAAAAGCAGATTGACGGTATAGAGATGAAAGGAGCGCATTACTTGCTTGAAGTGGATAATCCACTCGTGCTCCCTGTGAATCGTAAAGTGCGATTTTTACTGACCTCAGACGATGTGATTCACTCTTGGTGGGTGCCTGATTTCGCCGTGAAAAAAGACACCATCCCGGGTTTCATCAACGAGGCTTGGACGCGAATTGATGAGCCGGGCGTTTATCGTGGTCAGTGTGCAGAGCTTTGTGGACGAGCTCATGGCTTTATGCCAATCGTAGTCCATGCCATGCCGGAAGATGAATTCGATCAGTGGCTCTCGGGTAAGAAAGAAGAAATAGCGATGCAAAAAGCCGCGGCGCAAGAGGCGCTAACTCAAGACTTGTCGATGGATGAGCTCATGGCGCAAGGCGAAGCGATTTACTCGACGCGTTGTGCTGTTTGTCACCAAGCTAATGGTGAGGGTATTCCGGGGGCGTTCCCTTCAATTAAAGGCAGTCCTGTCGCGACAGGTGATGTCGCCGAACATATCGGCGTGGTTGTTGATGGCCGCGCAGGGACGGCGATGCAGTCTTTTGCTAACCAACTTAGTGATCAAGAAATTGCTGCGGTAATTACCTACCAACGCAATGCTTGGGGAAATGATACTGGCGATACGGTTCAAGCGGCCGACGTCAATGCCTTTAAGGCACAAAAAAGTGCCAAGGAGGAAATATGAGTAAGCCAGCAGACAAAGCCGTAAAGTCGGCACCCGTTGAAGCGCATACCGCAGCAAACGCAACAATTGCGCTAGACGACCACGATTCGCACGACGCGCCAAAAGGTATTGCTCGTTGGTTGTATTCCACCAACCATAAAGACATCGGCACGTTGTATCTTTGGTTTAGTTTCACCATGTTCCTAACGGGTGGTGCGATGGCAATGGTCATTCGTGCGGAGCTGTTTCAGCCGGGTTTGCAGCTTGTCGATCCGCAATTTTTTAATCAGATGACAACGGTTCACGGTTTGGTGATGGTGTTTGGTGCGGTCATGCCCGCGTTCACTGGATTAGCAAACTGGATGATCCCGATGATGATCGGCGCGCCTGATATGGCGCTGCCACGTATGAATAACTTGAGCTTTTGGATTCTGCCATTTGCGTTTCTCATTCTGTTGAGCTCGTTGTTCTTACCGGGCGGTGCACCGAATTTCGGCTGGACGTTTTACGCGCCGCTATCGACTACGTATGGGCCAGACAGTACTGCACTGTTTGTGTTCTCTGTGCATATCATGGGTATCAGCTCCATCATGGGGGCGATTAACGTCATCGTGACGATTGTCAACATGCGCGCACCGGGCATGACATGGTTTAAGTTGCCGATGTTCGTTTGGACTTGGCTGATCACTGCGTTCTTACTTATTGCCGTCATGCCAGTGTTGGCGGGTGCGGTAACGATGGTACTGACCGATAAGTACTTTGGTACCAGCTTCTTTGATGCTGCGGGCGGTGGCGATCCTGTGATGTTCCAACACATTTTCTGGTTCTTTGGTCACCCAGAAGTGTACATCATGATTTTACCGTCGTTCGGGATCATCTCTGCCATTCTTCCAGCATTTAGTGGCAAAAAGTTGTTCGGCTACCACTCTATGGTGTACGCAACATGCAGTATCGCGCTTCTTTCTTTCCTTGTGTGGGCGCACCACATGTTCACGACAGGCATGCCCGTGTTTGCAGAACTGTTCTTTATGTACTGCACCATGTTGATTGCGGTACCGACCGGAGTAAAAGTGTTTAACTGGGTCGCAACCATGTGGCGTGGCGCACTGACCTTTGAAACACCAATGTTGTTTGCGATTGCGTTTATTGTTCTGTTCACTATTGGCGGATTCTCGGGTTTGATGCTTGCTATTGTGCCAGCGGATTTCCAGTACCACGATACCTATTTTGTGGTTGCGCACTTCCATTATGTCTTGGTGTCTGGCGCGGTCTTCTCAATCATGGCGGCGTCGTATTATTGGTTGCCGAAATGGACGGGGAATATGTACGACCACAAGTTGAGTTTGTGGCATTTCTGGTGCTCAGTCATTTCCGTCAATGTCCTTTTCTTCCCGATGCATTTTTTAGGTTTGGCGGGTATGCCGCGAAGAATCCCTGATTACGCGATTCAATTTGCGGATGTGAACCAAATCGTATCTATCGGCGGCTTTGCTTTTGGTTTGTCGCAACTGATTTTCTTGTGGGTCGTGATCAAATGTATTCGTGGCGGAGAGAAAGCGTCGGCCAAACCTTGGGAGCGTGCAGAGGGATTAGAGTGGACTGTGCCAAGCCCTGCGCCTCATCACACCTTTAGTACGCCGCCTAAAGTGGATTAACGGGACGAGAGGCGAAGAACATGGCAGAAAAATCATCCCACAAAAAGCTCACGATAAGGTTAGTGCTGGCCACTTTTGCCATGTTCGGGTTCGGTTTTGCGCTCGTGCCGCTCTATGACGTGATGTGTGATGCGTTAGGCATCAACGGTAAAACCAGTGATGTTGCAGCGATTCAACCTACGGGGATGCAACCCGATTTGAGCCGGACGATTCGTGTGGAGTTTATGGCACACGTCAACCCAGATATGCCGTGGGAGTTTAAGCCGAAAGTCATTTCGATGAATGTTCATCCAGGTGAAGTCGTGCAAACTGAATACTTGGCATTTAACGAAAGTGGACAAAGGCTCGTGGGGCAGGCGGTGCCTTCCGTTTCTCCCGGCAACGGTGCAGCTTACTTCAACAAAATAGAGTGCTTTTGTTTTACGCAACAGCCGCTGGATGGAAAGCAGCACGCTCAGATGCCATTGATTTTCTATATTGAGCCCGATTTGCCGGACTCAATACATACATTAACGCTGTCTTATACACTCTACAAACTTCCTCCTCCCACAGGCAGTTAGCCTCTCAAGGAGTGAGATACAGGCCAAATAGTGTCTGTAAGGAGAGAACTGATGAGTAATAAACCTGGAACCTATTACGTTCCTGCTCAAAGTAGTTGGCCGATCATTGGCGCGTTTGCTCTGTTTTTAGTCGCCGTCGGTGCGGGCATGACGGTGCAAGGTACTCAAAGCGATGGTGCGGTCGGTGTTGTTGGTCGCATTGTGCTTGCCGTAGGCTTTTTGTTTCTGCTTTACATGTTGGCAGGATGGTTTAGTAACGTCATCACTGAATCGTTGACGGGTAAATACAGCGCGCAGATCACTCGATCATTTCGTCAGGGGATGAGTTGGTTCATCTTTTCAGAAGTGATGTTCTTTGGCGCGTTTTTCGGAGCGCTGTTTTACGCCAGAATGGTGTCTGTCCCTTGGTTAGGAGGGGCTGATAATAACCTCATGACCAATGAAGTATTGTGGCCAAGCTTTGAAGCTATGTGGCCGCTCACGACAACGCCAAGTGGGGAAAGCACCCAAGCGATGCCTTGGCAAGGTATTCCGCTCACTAACACCATTATTTTGCTTCTCTCTTCTATCACGTTACACATGGCACACATCAGTTTGGAGAAAAACCGACGCACAGCGTTAGTCGTGTGGCTTGAAATCACCATCGTTTTAGCGGGCTTTTTCTTGTTCTATCAAGCTAAAGAGTACATTCACGCTTATCAGGAAATGGGGCTCACGCTTCAATCGGGGGTTTATGGCAATACGTTCTTTATGCTTACTGGTTTTCATGGCATGCACGTTTGTCTTGGCACCATATTCTTAACCGTATTGCTGTTTAGAATCGCGAAGGACCACTTTTCTCCTACTAATCATTTCGCATTTCAAGCAGGCAGTTGGTACTGGCATTTTGTTGATGTGGTATGGCTATGCCTGTTTGTTTTTGTTTATGTGTTGTAGTGACAGAGTCAGTAAGGACGTGGATTGGGTGCAAGCCAACCCGAGCTCAACGCAATCAAAAGAAGGATGACCACTAACGCAGAAAACATCACACGACGACCGAGATAGTGGCTCATGGGTTTTGTTGGCTTGTTCGGATTGTCTGGGTCTTCTCGAACCATTTCGATAAGCGCTTTTGCGAGGTTGAAGATAATGAAAAGCAGCAAAAGGACCAGCGTTAATTTGAATAGGAATACGGTGGACATAGTACCTCCGGTTTCTTCGTCTTGGTTATCGCACAAGTTATGGCTATCGAAGCGGTTTGGTATTGCAGTTTGCTTAACTGTGGTTGTGTTTTCTCTGTTGGTCAAACTTGGATTTTGGCAACTAGAAAGAGGTCAGGAGAAACAAGCGCTTGAACAAGCGATACTCGCTCGGGCTGATGCCCCATATCAATCCCTCACTGCTGTCCTTGATAACAATGACTGGCGAGAGGAGAGCGTGATTGGCGTGAAAGTGCAAGCGGAGGCAAAGCCAGAGCCGTTGCCAGTGGTTTTGCTCGATAACCAAACCTTTCAAGGCAAAGTGGGTTATCTCGCATACCAAGTGGTTTCTGTCGGTCAGGATCCAATAACCTTAGCGCTTTTAGAATTGGGTTTCGTCGAAGGGCTGCGAACTCGTGATTCTTTACCAACCGTAACGACGTTGAAGAGCCCCACAAACGTAACCGGACGTTTGTATCGCAAATCAATGAATCCGTTAAGCTCAGAATTGATGCCAGAAATGGGAGAGGGGATTCGAGTCCAAAACCTCAATATTTCCGAGCTCAATGAGTTGTTGAATGTAGAGCTGATGCCGGCAGTGTTGCAACCAGACAACCTAGAAAACTGGGCATATCCATTTCCTTGGAATCCACTTCCACTCACGAGCGCGAAGCATTTTGGGTATGCCGTACAGTGGTTTGCGATGGCTGCCGTGTTCTTACTGCTGACAATAGTTGTGTGTATTCGATGGTTTAGAAAAGCGGCATCACAAGGAGGTGAGGCATGACATCTCAAGTTACAAAAGGGCGGTTTGTGCTGATCGCACTGATTTGCTTATTCGCCTTACCAGCGATTGTTGCAAAGTTGATTTTGGCGCAAGGCTGGTACGAAACGGGCGTGACAAACCGAGGAAAGCTCATCGAACCGTACACAACGTTAGCGCAGTTAGGCCAATCTGCTCCATCGGCGGTGCACGGTTGGCAACTGGCTTATGTGGTGCCTGATTCTTGCGACAGCCAATGTCAAAGACAGCTCTATTTACTCAAACAAAGCCATGTTGCTTTAGGCAAGTATCAAGAACGCGTTGTGCCAGTTTTGTGGACTTCTACAACATCAGACACGATAGAAATGCCGATAGAAACCATGGCGATGAATGAGAACGTGGCGGCAAAAGTGCAACAAGGGCAAGTGCTGATTGTGGATCCTCTGGGGCAACTGGTGATGTCGTACACCGCAGAGCCAAACGAAGATTTGGTCAAACTCAGCAAAGATATGCTGGCGGATTTGCGTAAGTTGCTCAAATTGTCGCGAGTCGGATAGGGAGCGCATCATGACGTTAACAAAGTTGGTTAGATTAAGTTTGTGCCTGACGTTAGTCGTCATCATGTTGGGCGCCTATACCCGTTTGTCGGATGCGGGTTTGGGGTGTCCTGACTGGCCGGGGTGTTATGGTCACTTTTCTGTACCACACCATGAAGACGATGTTCTGCGCGCCAGCATCAATTTTCCAGAACGCGAGATTGAGCATGAAAAAGCGTGGCTAGAGATGATTCATCGCTATTTTGCTGGAACACTCGGCATGGTGATTTTTGCTATTACCGTTATTGCTATTCGAACTGAACGCGTGAACCCATCCATTCCTATTCTGCTCAGCTTTTTGGTTGTGGGGCAGGCGATGTTAGGTATGTGGACGGTGACTCTAAAACTGATGCCTGTCATTGTCATGCTTCATCTGCTTGGTGGGTTCACTTTACTCGCGCTGCAAGCGGTGTTTTATTGCCAACTGAAAGCGAGAGACAATCTTTATTTTTCCCCCTCCTCTCGGTCGGTTAGGTTGTTTTCAGTGTTTTCCTTTTTGGTTGTGTTCTCCCAAGTGTTGCTCGGCGGTTGGACTTCATCAAACTACGCGGCTTTGATGTGTACAACGTTGCCCATTTGCGAAGGAGATTGGGTGAATTACTTGGATTGGAAAGAGGCGTTCTCTTTCTGGCAAACAGGGCACGATAATTATGAATTTGGTGTGTTGGAATACCCCGCAAGGATGACAATTCATGTCTCTCATCGAATCGGCGCGATAGTCACCGCAGCGGTTGTGTTGACGTACTGTGTGGTGTTAATGAAACAAGACTCGCACCATTCTCAGAAAGTCGGCATGTGGCTTGGGATGGCGCTGGCTTGCCAGATTACGCTTGGTATTAGCAACGTGGTGTTTCAGTTACCGATTTACATCGCAGTGGCTCATAACCTGGGTGCTGCAATCATGTTGAGCCTGATTTGTGTCAGTCAGTTTTATTTGTGGCAAGGAAAAGCCGATTGGAATTATGCAGTGAAAGGAGTTCGCTATGAGTAAAGAAATTGCGTTAACACTCGATAGTCGAAAGCGTCTCGGCTCAACGTACTTAAAACTGACTAAACCTAAAGTTGTCGCGCTAATGTTAGTCACCGCCATTGTCGGTATGAGCTTGGCTCCGGTCACTGACTTTCCTTGGATTAAAGCATCCATCGGATTGATTGGAATAGGACTAATGGCTGGTTCTGCCGCGGCATTTAATCATCTAATTGACCGCAGAATTGATGCAAGAATGGCTCGTACTCATACGCGTCCTTTACCGTCGGGAGATACCAATCCCTTGTCGGTTGCGATTTTTGCCGTGGCAATCGGCGTGGTTGGTTTTGTACTCCTATATGCTTGGGTAAACGCGCTCACAGCGTGGATGACGTTTTTGAGTTTACTGGGCTATGCGGTGGTTTACACCATGTATTTGAAGCGAGCGACACCGCAAAATATTGTGATTGCTGGCATTGCCGGTGCGATGCCGCCTCTTTTAGGCTGGACCGCGGTGACGGGCGAGCTGCATGGGAACGCTTGGCTATTGGTGATGATTATCTTCATCTGGACGCCTCCGCATTTCTGGGCTCTCGCGATACATCGAGTGGAAGATTACCGCAAGGTCGACATTCCTATGCTGCCGGTAACCCATGGCATTGAATACACCAAAACATCGATCTTACTTTACACGGTATTGCTCACATTGGTGTGCGTGATGCCTGTATTGGTGGGGATGGTCGGTTTTATCTATCTCTTTTCAGCATTGCTGCTAAATGCGGGTTTCATTTATCACGCGTGGAAACTCAAGTTTGCCCCCGAGCCTAATAGCGCAATAGAGACATTTAAGTTCTCCATTTATCATCTGTTGGCGCTGTTTGTTGCGCTCCTAGCCGATCACTATATTGGAATGGTGTTGCAGTAAGCGAATAACTTAATGGTATATCTGCTAATAAAAAACGCCGCGAAAATTGCGGCGTTTTTTATTGTACTAGAGGGGAGATTACTGAATCTCTAACAACTCAACATCAAAAATCAAAACACTTGCAGGTGGAATTGGACCCGTTCCATTTTTGCCGTAGCCAAGTGTGCTCGGAACAAATAGACGGATTTTCTCGCCCACAACCATGTATTGAAGACCTTCTTGCCAGCCTTTAATTACTTGGTTCAAACCAAATGTAATTGGCTCGCCACGATTTACAGAACTATCGAAAACAGTGCCATCGATAAGCGTGCCGTGGTAGTGCACTTTCACTTTACTTGTTGCGGTTGGGTGAACGTCACCTGTACCTTTTTCTAGTACTAAGTATTGAAGCCCGCTCTCTGTCGTGATCACGCCTTCTTTTTTCGCATTTTCTAATAGGAAAGCTTGGCCTTTTGCAAAGTTCTCATCTGCCACTTTGTGGTTTGTCCAAGTGCGGTAAATGAAAAATGCAGCTAAAACAAAAATAATGATAGGAAACAAAAATTTAGACACATTGACTCCTTGTCTATTTAGGTTGCTTGAGCAAATAGTTAATAGTTTCTGCCATTGCCTCAACGCTGTCATGGCCGCCAGTAATCACTTGGTACTTACCGTTTACGATAAACGCTGGCACAGAATTGATTTGGCCACGAGTAGTGATGGATTCAGCTTTAGTGATGTATTCAAACAGTTTTTCTTGTTGAGCTTCATCAAGATGGTATGGGCTGATCAAGTTACGAGATTCAAAAGCTTTCTCTACCGCTTGTTGACGCTCTTCTGCTGTTGCATCTGCGCCCATTTGAACCGCTGCAAATAAATCAGCCATGAATGCTTTATCTGGTGTTGCGTCGAGCTGCATAACAGCAGTGTAGAAGATAATTGCACTGATCTGAGCACTTTCATTGAAAGTCACGTGCATCTTTTCAACTTTTTGCTCTGTTAGCGATTCAATTTGAGGGACAAACTCTTCCATTGAACGACAATGGCCGCAAGTTAGGGCAAAAGCTTCGGTTAGTGGCGCTAGATTGTATTCTTGAAGAGAAACAGGCAACACTTCGTATTGCTTACCTTGTTGTGGCTGACTATTGCCGCTGTCACATGCTGACAGAGCCGCAATAGCGGCAAATAAAGCGACGCCTTTTGAGATAGTTTTAAACATAACAACGCTCTGAATGAGAAATTTACGGTAGTTTATCGGTTAACGATAGCGACTAAAACCATTAAATAACAATAAAGTGAGACGATTAGTAACAGATTGGTGTGGATATAACCGAATAGTGACATGGTGTTAGCAAATTGGATGTTTACTGTTTCGCAGCTTAGGCGACAAGCTCGAACTGAGAATGGCACGAACGGTGCTTATAAAACAATCAAACAACGAAAAACACTAAAGAATATGTATTTTTCGTCGACATAGTGAACAAGAATTCTTTCTACGTTGGTAACGGTATGAAGCATTGGTTTTTCATTGTCTGTGGCATTCTTAGTGGGTGTAGCAGCCTTAATCCAGACATGGTTCCGGGTGGGAATATGTTGGATACAGCCCCAAAAACAAACACCGAGCTGAGACACCCTGAGTGGGGGTATGCGAGTGCATCTCACGTTTCGACGGCTCCACGTGTTAATCAGACGGCGAGGGCGGCCGAAAAAAAGTCTAACAACGTGACCTCACTAGAAATGTTCTTGGATAGACACAATATCCCGCATGAGACGATCAGTGGTGGTCACCTTATGATTCGTTTAAAAGAGCAAGTGCATTTTCAGACGGGGTCGGCGCAATTGTCGTCAAACTCACAAGATTGGTTACGAAAGCTGGGGCACTATTTAGCAGGCAGAACCGATGTGGATGTGGTGATTGATGGCCATGCTGATAGCACTGGTGCGGCGAGTTTCAATGATACGCTCTCCGAAAAACGAGCTCGTGAAGTAGAAAAACAAATGCTAGCGAGTAGCATTCCGCGTCAGCGCGTTTTCTCTCGCGGATTCGGCGAATATGTGCCGCAATGTAGCAATGCTACATCAAGCGGTAAAGCGTGTAACCGACGTGTTGAGTTGATGCTGATTGTCGATGAGTAGGCCGCCAGTCGGTTTCGAAGCAAAAACATCAAAATAGAAAAGAGGCACCAAATGGTGCCTCTTTTACATCCGCCAATGTTCTTAGGGGGAACTAGGCAAATTCTTTTTCAAGATAAGCGACAATGTCTGATGACTCATAAAGCCATTGCGTTTTGCCATCTTTTTCGATACGAAGACAAGGCACTTTCACGCGACCGCCACCTTGTTCAAGTTCAGCGCGGTGAGTTGGGTCATTCTTCGCATCACGTAATTCGATATTAACGGATTGTCGTTTCATCGCACGTCGTACTTTGACGCAAAAAGGGCAAGCTTCAAACTGATATAACGCGTATTGCTTTGCTTTGTCATCGACGTTGCTCTGTGCTTCGTTAGTGCGTTTGATGCCACGAGGAGAAAAGACAGCGTTCAGCAATAAAATGACTTTGCCTAAAATCCAACGGATAAACTTCATAATGATCCCTTGATGCTCAGTGGATGAATGTCCTTAACAATGCAAACATGATGCTTGTTGCATTGGAGACGCAGTCTATCAGTTGTTTCGGATTGATAAAACCATGTATTTTATGAGGAAAAGAGTCGCTTCAACCAGCCGAAAAAGCCATTTGATGTTGTTGAGTTTGCCTCTTTACCTAAATAGAAGCTTTGCATTAGCTCTGTTCTGAACGCGTCAACATCAATACGTTTAATCACAAGTTCGTGCTGTAATGTGTTTTGCGTCTGCTCCGCGTGATCGTGCGCTAAGCTAAAATCCATGTTCAGATAGCCTTGAGTGAAGAGCCACAAATGGGTGATCAGAACAAGATCTTCTGCCGATTGATTGGTGAATTTGTCTGCCTGCTCATCCCCAAGCGTATCTGCCAAGACCTTTTGCATTTGCTGTGTCGAATGAGCGTGTTGTTCATACAACGCACTTGCTTCGATATGGGATTTCGTCAGGAGCCCGAGTAGGTGAAGTACTGGATTCGTTGCTGGCTTGTTTTCACATACGCGTGCAAACAACGGAGCTTGTTCTTTCAACCAACGCTTCTTGGCGGCTTTATGCTCATCAACGAAGGGAATCTTTTTGATTCCCATTTGTTTAATCAGTTCACTAAGGGGCGTCATGACTTTGCAGTTCCTTCACTGTTACTTCGACGTGTTGATCGTTCACATCAACAAAAATAGAGGTGCCGGTAATCATAACAGAAAGGTTTGTACCACGGTCAAGGTGCTGACAAATCATATCGATAGCGTCGTAGTCAAAGCTTTCTACGCTTACTGGAAGCATTGAAAACTTACCTGACATTTTCTCCCACCACACCGGTGCTTTAGTATTGTACGTATAGACCTTGACCTGCTTGGCAAGGCGAGAGGCTTTTTTGATTCGATCTGGTTCGGGTTCGCCGATCTCAATCCAATGCGTGATGCTTTGGTCATCTGCAACATGCCATAAATCTGGCTCTTCCGTGGTTGAGAGGCCTTTGGTAAATTCCAAGTCTTTTTGGGCATTGAGGCAGAAAGCCAAGATACGAGCCAGCATGCGTTGAGGTTTTTCAGAGGGATGCAGAGCGATAGTAAGGTTCTTGGAATCGTAGTAATCGTTATTCATATCGGAAAGAGCGATACGAAATTTATAAATGGTTGGTTTTAGAGCCATGGGTTTATATCGTTTTTATGGGCGAAAATTTGCTTTGGGCAAAAAAATAGCCAGCTTAAAAGCTGGCTATCATATCAAATTCTTTAAGAATTAAAGTACTTTGATTTGCTCTGCTTGAGGGCCTTTTTGACCTTGAGAGATAACAAATTCTACTTTCTGGCCTTCAACTAGAGTACGGAAGCCGTCACCAGTGATTGCAGAGAAGTGAGCAAATACGTCAGGACCGTTTTCTTGTTGGATGAAACCGAAGCCTTTAGTTTCGTTGAACCACTTAACTGTGCCAGTAGCTGTGTTAGACATGTCTATTTCCTAAATATCTAAATTTGTGTAATCTTTCGCCTCAACGGCGCTTATAGCGTGGAAAAATAAATTGCTATTGCGTACCACAGGACGACGGAGTTACAAGAAATCCAACGAAATGTGAAAACAAAGAACTTTCTTTCTAGCCGTGTTTGAGTCTAGGTTAAATCCTGTAGGAGTCAACATATATTAGTGCTTTATGGAGAAATATTTGTATTTAGTCACTATTTAACCGGCATGTTTTTGATTAAATTTCAAATAAATGACGTAGAAGTGAAGTTTTTAAGCATAAAATACGAGGAATTCTACAAATTTGACTTCTTTATATAATTATTGTCCAATCTGGTTCGACCATTAAGGAGGATTTATGGCAAAAGCAAAATGTAATCCTCAGCCGAATGAATTTAACAAAGACACCGAATTCGGCAGAGGCGAGATTAAAGACAATGCGCTAAAGGCAGTTGTTACCAGTCAGTTGTTCAGAACCCGAGTCGTCAAAGCGAAAAAAGGTAAAGGCAGCTTCAACCGCAAAATGAAGCACCGAGGCAAAGAGCCCTATTCAAAGTTCTCACCAAAGTGGATTTTGAATAGGGCTTTTTTCATGCTCAGAGTCAAAGAATTGTTTGACCGAAAAGTTTCTGTTCAGGCCTATTGCTCATAAAAATCAATACTTAGCTGTCAAGTTTGCGCTAACCATTTGATGCTGAATTCACATGGAGATGCGTATCCTGATTGACGATAGCTCTCAGCGCGCTGATCGACTCAACTGTTAGGTGTGAACCTTCATCGATTGATTTCATAAACTCGTCCACTTCCAATAGTTTCGACATCGAACTGAGAAAGCCTTGGTTGATGATCTCGATAAATGAGCGAGTTTCGGTCGTTAGGGATTGGTTGCTCAGAACTACGTGGTTGATTTCATCAATCGACGTGCTGGTTCGAGTTGCTAAAGTTCTCACTTCATCCGCAACCACTGTAAATCCTCGTCCATGTTCACCAGCTCTAGCTGCTTCAATCGCTGCGTTTAGAGCTAGGAGATTGGTTTGTGAGGCGATGCTGTCGATCACTTTGACGATTTCAGTGACTTGCTGCGAGGTTTTAAATAGCTCTTGAACTTTATCGTCACAAGCGGTGACGGCACTCAGTACTTCTTCAATCATGGTGCGAAACTCATTCAGAGAATGTTCTGCGCCGCAGACGTTTGATGTGGCTTCTTCGCTGGCATTTCTCGCGATAAAAGAAGAGTCGGCTATCGCTTGAGAGATGTTTAAATCCCTTTGAACTTTATCAGTGATGTCAGATGCAAATTTGACGACTTTGATGACGTTGCCCAACGGATCGTAGATGGGGTTGTAAGTGGCTTCAATGTACACTTTGTCACCTGAGGCTGAACGCCTTAAAAATTGTCCGGACTTAAACTGGCCGGCGGCGAGATCTTTCCAAAAGCCGGGATTTTCTTGGTAAAAATCGTTAAAGCAAAATAGTTTGTGATGTTTTCCTTGAACATCGCTCAACTCGTATCCCAAGGTTTTTAAGAAGTTTTGGTTGGCGGTCAGAATGTATCCTTCACGGTCGAACTCAATCGTGGCTAGAGACAGATCTAACGCATTCAAAATGGCTTCTTTTTGCTCTGATTCTAGCCTCTGTTGTGTCACGTCTGACGCGATCTTGACTACTTTTTCAATTTGTCCGTGTTCAGATTCAATGGGAAAGTAACTGGCTTCAAGTACCAGTCTTTCACGTTGTGAGGTTAGACGCTCAAACGTACCGCGCTTATGCTTACCCACTTTTAAGTCATCCCAAAATTGTTGGTATCGAGGGGATTGAACATAGCCTCGGTCACAGAAAATCGAATGATGTTTTCCAACAATCGCTTCTCGTGTGTATCCGACACAAGAAAGAAATAAATCATTCGCATTGAGAATGATACCTCTCGTATCAAACTCAATCATTGCCATACTATCGGATAAGCCTTTGATGAAGCGGTTGTATTCACTTTCTGCTTCTTGGTTTTGAGTTCGCAAGCCAAACATTTTGAATTCCTTTTCTAAATGAGCTTTTCAAGAATTTAGTTTTCGCTATTTGTTCGATGTAAGTATTTGTAAATAAAGTTGTCAGTATGTAAATTTAGGCGTACATGTGCATAAAGCAAATGGCAGCAGAGTCAATTTTGTCGCGTTTTTGGCGAATGTTTGATGGCTTTGATTCGCGTTTGGGAAATAACTGTATGCAAAACAAAGGGGTGGAAGGTCACTTCTTCAGAAGATGTATAGAAAATTTCTTTTTAAGAAATTGTTCAATTGAGCTTATTAATGAAGTGCATATAAACAAATTAGTGACTTCGTGTTCAAAGTAAGAATAACAAAAAAGTACCAAATTTGTATTAAAAAGTACTAATTTAGATTCATATCAATAAGCATCTCATTTCGTTATTGATAGGTCTGCTATATCTTTATTCGAATCAAACAGCAGACATTGTTTTCAAAAAAAAAGACTGGTGAGTAGTGGGTATGGCATCAACAAGTTTTAGTACTTATGGTTACAAGTGCACCAGGGCGTGTACTTCGTTGTTATTACTATGGCTTGCCATGTGTTCGTACAGTTTCGCTCACCAAACTAAAGTCGATACATTGATTGTCACCAATTCTAAGGCTTGGAAGCCGTTCTCATATGTCTCACAAGATGGTGAACCCAAAGGCATTCTGATTGACTTCTGGCGAGAGTATGCCGAAAGAAATCACGTTCGTGTTGAGTTCCTACTGCTCGATTGGGAAGAGTCTTTGCGTGCAGTTAAGGAGGGGCGTGCGGATGTTCACGCTGGTCTGATTTACTCTGAGGCTCGCGATAAGTACCTTGATTTTGGTGCGGTTATCATGCCTATTCAAACCAAGTTGTACGTCAATAAAGATATGCTAGCCGTTGATATTAAGGGCGTGCTTACTGGAGAGGTAGAGCTTCCTATTGGCTTGGTAAAAGGCAGCTATGAAGCGGAATTTGTGCGTGCCAACTACCCAAGAGCATCGCTAGTGGAATATGTAAATAACGATGCGATGATCCGAGCTGCCGTCGAGAAAAATATCTTGTACTTTGTCGCCGATTTGCAAGTGGCTAACTTCCACATGGCGACAACACCAGATGCAGGCATGTTTGTGCCTACCCTCAATCTGTACAGCAAAGATCTGCGCATTGCGACAGGCCAGCACAGTTCGATTCCAGTAACGAAAATCTCCCACGACTTTGAAAAAATCATCGACTCAGACAAAGAACGGATCCTCAATCGTTGGAGTTTAGTCAAAACGGTATATCCCATTTACCTGTTGCCAATTGCCATTTTCATCATGGTTATTGCCACGCTTTACCATATCTTCGCCCTTAAGCGAATGGTGACTCTACGAACAAAGCAGCTCACCTTAGCAAATCAGCAACTGCTTGAACTGACGCTGACGGATCCGCTCACCAAACTTTATAATCGCAGGCATTTGATCGAGCGATTGGCAACGCTGAGTTCATTGCAAAAAAACGTAACCGTGATGGTGTTTGATATTGATGACTTTAAATCGATAAACGACAAATACGGCCATTTAATCGGTGACCAAGCGATTGTCGCTGTTGCCGACACGGCAAAATCGCTGACTGACGAACGAATAACCTTAGCGCGAATCGGTGGTGAGGAATTTGCGTTGGTGACTGCCTCTCTATCTGAAAAAGAAGCTGAAACGCTTGCAAAGGCGATTTGCAGCTGTGTTTACGATCGACCTGTTTTACTCAATGGGCAAGCGATCCATGTCAGCGTGAGTTTGGGTTGCGCCTATTATCGCGAGTTCAAAGGCATCATAAACTTGCACGAAGCCGACCAACTCATGTACTGCGGCAAAATGAATGGTAAAAACTGCGCGATGTTCAAAGTGATCGATAAAAGCAAAGTTGAGCCTCTTCTTCGTCAGGTGCCTTAAGTTTTTGCGTAGTGAATCGCTATTTCGATTTTTCCTCTTGCTATACTCAATTGAATTTCAAGTTTTTATTGCCGCTTTTCGTTTCTGAGATTAGCTAAAAGACTTAGAGGAAAGTTATGCCAAAAGCTGTCGCCGCTCTGTTTTTCCTGCTCTTCACTTCACTTTCGTATGCCGAAAGTGCTTTCGATATTGTCCAAAAATCAGACCAAGCAATGAGGGGGAAATCCAGTTATAGCGAGGCAACCATGGAGATCGTTCGTCCTGATTGGACACGCTCTATGACGATGAAAAGTTGGACAAAAGGCACGGAGTTGTCGCTCGTGTTGGTAACTGCGCCAGCCAAAGATAAAGGCAGCGCATCGCTAAAGCGTCATAGAGAAATGTGGAATTGGGTGCCGAGTATTGAGCGCGTAATTAAAATCGCGCCTTCTATGTTGAGCCAATCTTGGATGGGGTCAGATTTTACTAATGATGATCTGATCAACCAATCATCAATCGTTGTGGATTATCAACACGCTTTACTCGGCAATGACAGCTTTGAGGGGGATAAAGTCTGGGTCATTGAAGCGACGGCTAAACCTGATGCGCCTGTTGTTTGGAACAAAGTTACGTTGTGGATTTCTCAGTCGACGTATTTGCAACGCAAAGTGGAATTTTATGATGAGTTCGATGAACGAGTGAATGTGTTGACGACTTACGACGTTAAAGAGTTAGGCGGTAGAAAGATAGCGACGCGAATGGAGATGAAACCCGTCGATAAACCGGGGAATAAAACCATTTTTACCACGCATCAGGCGCAGTTTGACTTCGATATAAATGATGACTTTTTCTCGCAGCAGCAAATGAAATCCCTGCGTGATTAACTTGCGGTAGAGACGAACAAAAGAGAGGGGTGAGAAGCGGATGCTCATCAAACTTGCATGGCGCAATTTATGGCGGCAAAAAAGGCGGACGTTACTGACGGCCACTGCTCTCGCGCTAGTGCTTTTTCTTTCCTTACTCACCAGAGCCTTCCAAGAAGGTAGCTACAGTTCCAACATCAAAAACGCAGCAAAGTTTTATACTGGGCTTATTCAATTGCAAAACCCTGAGTTTGGCGACTCATCTAGCATTGATGATGTGCTTCCTCAAACCGATGCCTTTATTTCTGCATCTAAAGCAAACTCGAATATCGATGTCATTCTTCCGCGTGTTGAATCTTTTGCCTTGGCGGCGAAAGGGGAGCGTTCGAAAGGTGTCATGGTTCTAGGCGTTGATCCTGAATCGGAAAATGCGTACTCCCACATTAGTGACAAATTGGTTCAAGGTGAGTTTATCGCCTCTGGGCAAAATGCGGTTTTGGTTGGTGGCGGTTTAGCGCAGTATCTTCGTTTGAAGATTGGCGATGAGTTGGTGTTGTATGGCGCTGGGTATCGTGGTCAGACGGCTGCGGGGTTGTATCGTGTCGCTGGAATTTTGCATTTTCCGTTACAGCAGTTGGATTCCCAATTGGTTTATATGCCTCTCGATACAGCTCAGACATTGTATTCACTTGATAAACAAGTGACGGCATGGGTGCTCAATACTTCAAATTTACGCGTATTGCCCAGTGTGATTGAGCAATTAAAGCGAGATTACGGCAATAGCGTCGCCGTAAAAGGCTGGCAGGAGTTATCGCCGGAGCTTTCTCAACAAATCGCATTAGACAAAGCTGGCGGGATCTTCCTCATCTACATTCTGTATGGAATCGTTGGTTTTGGTCTATTCGCGACCATTTTGATGACGACGTTAGAACGCCAGCGTGAATTTGCCGTGATGTTGGCCACTGGGATGCTCAGGAGCAAGTTGATTGGTTTAATTTCAATTGAATCGCTTTTCATCGCCATTATTGGCATTGTTTTGGGTTTGATCGTCAGTGCACCTGTGCTTGGCTACTTCTATTTTAATCCCATTGAAATTACTGGCGAAGCTGCTCAAGTCATGTTGGAAAGTGGTTTTGAGCCCATTGTGCCAGTTTCTCTCGATCCTCACTTGCTGCTTAACCAAATTATCGTGGTTCTCATCATCTTATCCTTGTGCCTTGTCTACCCGATGATTCGTCTTCTTCGTTTACCTATCGCCAGTGGGCTGAAAGGGGGCGCGCATGTTGATTAAATTGGCTTGGCGTAATCTTTGGCGGAACAAATTAAGAACGTCCATCATGCTTGGCGCGATGGTGTTTGGTTTGATGGGTGTTGTCGCCATGATCGGATTTATGAATGGTTTAGTGGACAGCATGATCAAAAATGCGATTGCTTGGCAAACCAGCCATTTGCAGATTCATCAAAGTGCGTATCTCGTTAATCCTGAACTGAAAGACATCATACCTGACTCGCAAAGCATCGTGACAACGTTAGACAAGCATCAAAGCGTGAAAGCCGTATCGGAGCGGTTTCTCGCCGATGGCATGATAGCTTCTGCTCGAAGTTCTCGCGGTATTCGTATTAATGGTATTCATCTTGAACAAGAGCAGAAGATAACGCCGCTTTCTGAGCATATCATCGATGGTTATTGGTTGGATGAAGAGGGCCGGAATCCAATTCTTGTATCGCAAAAGACGGCGAAAAGATTGAAGCTACGGGTCGGTTCAAAAGTCATTCTGACGCTTTCCGATATCAATGGGGATGTCTCTGGCGCTGCGTTTAGAGTGAAAGGCATCTTCAAAACACCGTCCACGACCTTTGATGACGGCAACGTGTACGTCCGTAAAGCTGACCTAGAGAAAATTGCAGGGATAGCAGGGGCGCATGAAATCGCCATTTTGCTCAACGCCAATGATGACGACGTGTTGCAAAATATCGTGTCGTTTACCCGAACCTTGACCGACGATGGTTCAGGAAAGCCGTTAACGGTAAGAACATGGCTAGAAATTCAACCCCTGCTTTCAACTATGATGAGCTCGATGGATATCTCCAACCAAGTCATGCTGGTGGTGTTCGTGTTGGCTATGACGCTTGGCATCATCAATATCATGCTTATGTCGGTGTTTGAACGAACCAGAGAATTCGGCGTGCTGATGGCAGTGGGTATGCAGCAACACAAAATTCGTATTTTGATCACGTTGGAAACCATGTTCCTTGGTTTGACGGGATGTGCTTTAGGGTTATTTGGCAGCGCTGCCATGATAAAGCTTCTCAGTGTGACGGGATTGTCGCTTGGAGGGCTCGCCGATGGTTTAGGTGCATACGGCGTCGATACTCTGCTTTATCCTCGCGTTTCGTTTTACGAATATCAAATGATCATTTTGGCGATTTTTATGGCCAGTCTGTTTGCGGCTCTGTATCCCGCACGACAAATTCTCAAGCATCGACCGGCTGATGCCATGGGGGAGAAGACCTGATGACAATTAAACTTGAGCGACTGACGAAAACTTATAATCCAGACAGCGACTTCCCTGTGCATGCGGTACAACACGTTGATTTAGAAATAAAACAAGGAGAATTTGTCGCCATCATGGGGCCTTCTGGCTCGGGTAAAACAACATTGCTCAATATGCTTGGCGGCATTGATGCTCCAACTTCAGGCAGCGTTGAAATCGATGGGTGTTTAATTTCAGAGATGTCGGAGAAAGAGCTGATCGCCTATCGACGAGACAATATTGGTTTTATCTTCCAAGACTACAGTCTTCTTCCTGTTTTGACCGCGTTGGAAAACGTCGAGTTTGTGATGCAGTTACAAGGCAAAACGGAACGAGAATGCCGAGAGCGTGCCATGTCTCTCCTTGAGCAAGTTGGTTTAGCTCAGCAGATGCACAAGCGTCCGAGCAAAATGTCGGGTGGCCAGCAGCAAAGAGTCGCTGTCGCACGGGCACTTGCACCTAAGCCTCGCTTTGTCATGGCAGATGAACCGACCGCCAACTTAGACGCGAAGAGTACTTCGGAGTTACTCGACATCATGGAGCAACTGAGCGAACAAGAGGGCACGACATTTATTTTCTCGACTCACGACCCGAGGGTCATCAAACGAGCCCATCGTATTATTGTGTTTGAAGACGGACGCCTCGCGAGAGATTTCGCCAACATCGGTAGCACGGCAGAGAAGTTTCATGCGTAGCGGCTTACACATTCGTTTTTCTCCGCCATGGATGATGGTGGTTAGTCAGGCGTTAAGCTTTTCCTTGCTTGGCTTTTTCAGCTTTTGTGCTGTTGCCAATATCCCTGGTTTACAACCTCAAAAATCTTGGGATTTTGATGGTTATATTAAGTATATGGCGACATACAGCATGCCAGATGATCAAAGTAACTCGTTCGATCATCTGCTGCACAATCGTCTGAATTTTGAATACCGTTTTTCTCCAAACTGGCGTGTTAATGTTGGCTTGCGAAACCGAGCTTTGTGGGGCGATGCGTTAGACATTCCTCAATATCCCGAACTTGTCGCGCTAGACAATGGCTACTTTGATTTGAGCAAAAACTGGCGCGAAGACGACGTTATTCTGAATTCTCAATTTGACCGATTGTATGTGAGCTGGAAGAGCGACGATTGGAGTGCCAGTGTCGGGCGTTTTCGTATTAACTGGTCCATGAATACCATCTGGAACCCTAATGACGTTTATAACGCGTACTCGATTTATGACTTTGATTATGAAGAGAGAGCGGGCACCGATGCCATTATGGTCAGCAAAAAACTTGGTTTTGCTGACGGTTTAGATTTGGTGTTTTCTCCTTCACAAGAATCTGGACAAAACAGCGCTTCGCTGCGTTATTTTTCAAATGTTTCTGGGTGGGATTATCAAATTATCGCAGGTCGAGCACGGATGGATTACATTCTTGGAGCTGGATTTGCGACCGATGTTTACGATGCAGGGCTGCGAGGTGAGTTAACTTGGTTTGATTCAATAGACGCTGAATATCAAGGTGAGCCAACGCGGAATAACACTGTAGCGAGCTTAGAAGCGGATTACAGTTTTGGTGGTGTTCGTAACTGGATGACAAGAGGGGCTTGGCTGTTTATCTCGAAACCTCAAGATGCCAACAGCGCGCTTGCCTATCTCAACTTGCCGCTGAACGCTAAAACCCTGAGCTTTACTAAAAATACCTTCTATGCCGATGTGAGTTTTGATTTAACCGCATTGAATCGTTTCACACTGTCAGCCAGCTACTATGACGATGGTTCTTACTTTGCAGGCTTATCAAGTAATTATTCTTTAGCTACCGACTGGCAACTGCTCACTGTATTACAACGTTTTTCAGGCAGTGGAGACAGTTTGTTTGGCGAAACACCAGCCACTTTGTTGTTTGCGAATATTCGATACAGCTTCTAGCTTTGCCATGTGACCAGTCGTTGTCTCTGAATACGTTTATCAATGGCGAAGAATGCCTCGTTTTTAAATGCATTTTGATACATTGATTTAACATTTGCGCAAATGTCGTTATATTTAAGGCTCATCGTTGTCAGGAGTTTATGGATGAACCTTACAATATCAGGGAAGTTGCAGCTCAGTTTCGTGCTGTTAGCCGTCGTATTTATCGCATCTGCGATTTTCACTTATCGTAATATAAACATAGTTGAACAGCATGCATCATCATTATTGAGTTCCGATTTGCCGACTGTTGATACCAGTCGTGGAATTCAGCAATCGGTTCAAGCTTCGTTGTCTTCAATCCGAGCGTACATGTTATTGGGAAGTGATGAAGCCGAAGGTTTGCGTTTGAGTCAGGAAGTGCAAAGTATCATGGCATCAACGGACGATGCATTGCCAACCTTACAAGCTCTGATTTCGGAGTCAGATTTCCAGTCGATTCATCAGCAATGGGAAGCGATGAAAGTGTCACTTTCTCAGCTTATTGAGTTGAGCCACAGCGCGGAAAATCTGCCAGCGCATAATCTGTTTATTAACGAAGCTGCACCCATTGCTGAAGTCGCGCTCGACCAAATTCAAAGCCTAATTAATGAAGAGTCAGGCAATGAAATGGGCGGTGAGCGTAAGCGCTTATTTAAAGTCTACGCGGACAGTTACACTTCTCTAGCTAATGCTCTCTCGGCACTGCGTGATTTCCTGTTGTACGGACAGCAAACACATCTGGAGAAGTATCAAGACCTGATCAAATTCCACAACCAATCGGTCGCAGAAATCGACGCTAAACTGGATATGTTGTCAGACAACGACCAATCACTATGGTCATTGTTTAAAGAGATGCAACAGATGTATTTCCCCTTGGCTGATCAAGTGATTACGCTGCGTCAATCAGATGAATGGAACAAAGCAAATTTGCTAATGGCAAATGAGTTGTTACCCGCGGCAAACGCGTTAAATCAAAGCCTAGAAACGATTGTGTTGGCTCAGCAAGCTAAAGCGGATCAAAGCGGTGTTGGCATCAGTCAATCAATCAAAAATGTGCTTACGTCGATGCTGGTGGCAGCATTACTGGTCGTGATTGCGGCGATTGCGATTTCAAAATACATGGGAAATACCATTGGACGCAGAGTCCAGCGATTATCAGAACGAGCGAAGATTATAGCCTCTGGCGATGTTTCTCAACCGCCATTGAACGTTGTCGGCAAGGATGAGCTGGCTGACCTTACGAGCTCTATCAATCGCATGAACGAGTCACTGGCAGGCATTGTTGCAGGTGTAAATGGCAAAGCGAACCAAGTGGACACCAGCATGGGTGCGCTTCTCGAATCGGCACAAGTGACTTCCAATAACGTAGAGCAACAACAGTCCAATATCTCAGAAATGGGGCGTCAACTCGAAGAGATTGCCTTTGCCGCGAGCAATACGTTGGATCAAGCTAATCAATCGGTGCAAAAGTTGTCAGATTCAAAAGATGAGATAGAACAAGGTCGTGACGCACTTGAGAAAAATAAAGCGACCATGGAAAGCTTACACAGCAGCATAGAAAGCGCCAGCACCCAAGTTACGCAGTTAAGCAAAGAGAGCGAAGCAATTGGCCGCGTGACGGAAGTGATTGAAGGGTTAGCAGAACAGACTAATTTGCTGGCACTCAATGCGGCAATTGAAGCGGCGAGAGCTGGTGAACAAGGGCGAGGTTTTGCTGTGGTTGCCGATGAAGTGCGCATGTTGGCGACAAGAACCACGCAATCGACGACAGAAATCAACGGTATTATTAACGCAATTCAACGTTCAACTCACACGGTGGTTCAGGAAATTGAACACAGCCAGTCGTTGGCAGAGCAAGGTGCTGAACACATCGATAATGCCGTAACGAGATTGGTTTCAACGACAGAGCAGATCGGTTCTCTAAACGAGCAAATGGTAGAATTGGCCGCTGCTGCCGAGCAGCAATCTCACGCAACGCAATCCATAAATGGGTTAATGGCAGGCATTACGCAGTCGGTCGAAATGGTGGCGAGTAACAGTCAGCATGCTTCTGAGACGTCGTTGCAAGTGAAGCAACAAGTCACCGAGTTGAATCAACAAATGGCCATGTTTAAAACGGCTTAGACCCCCAATGAATGCCCCTCGACCATGAAGAAATACAATGGTCGAGGGTTTCGACTATTCTACTACTCACATAACCTAATTGCTCATTGAGTTTAGTTATTAAAGCTATAGCTAAAACCAAATTTCCTTCCTCACCGCTCAGATCTAATATGACTCCATCGGCAGCAAACACTGCAAAAGAATTTTTAAACTTTACTCTCCAAGGAGCAAGATTATGAGCAAACAAGTAAGCTTAATTGGTCTAGATCGTCAACAATCAGAACAACTAGCACAACAACTGAATCAGCTACTTGCCCACTACCAAGTGCTGTACATGAACACACGCGGTTATCACTGGAACATCAAAGGCCATCAGTTCTTTGAATTGCATGTAAAATTTGAAGAGATCTACACAGATCTCCAAACCAAAATTGATGAACTTGCAGAACGTATCTTAACGTTGGGTTACACACCAGCACACGCGTTTAGTCATTACTTAGAATCAAGCGAAATCAAAGAGCATCAAAACGCGACAGCGGGGGAAGAGTGCGTGAAAGGCTTGGTTGATGGTTTTGGTGTTCTGCTTGTTAAGCAGCGTGAGATTTTACAAAACGCTGGTGAAGCAGACGATGAAGGTACTGCGGCACTGATGGGTGATTACATCCGTGAGCAAGAAAAACTGATGTGGATGCTAAACGCTTACTTACAAGGCTAAGTACAAACATTTACATACGATTCGGGAATAAGCCAAAGGAGCACATGAGTGCTCCTTTTTTTGTCTCTGTGAATTGGCAATCTAATTCGTTGAGCTTTTCGGACAAAGGGAGCAGTGCGCTGATTCAAAGTACGCCAGCAAATCGGACAGTTCTCTCACCGCAAGTGATGCCGAATTTTGAAATTGTTCGGTGATGCCGTGATGCACCAAACAAGACGGCATTTGTGCATTGTACGCAGCTTGTAAATCGTAAAGGAAGTCACCGACATACAGCACTTCATTTGGCATCAAACGCCACTCCTTGGCGAGTACTTGTAGCGATAAAGGATCGGGTTTTGGTGGATAACATTCACGCGTGATCACTTGCTCAACGGTGATTTGGTTATGTTCCAATTTTCTTTGTGTTGCAATTAGGCAGTTTCGCGTCACGATGGCGGTTTTAATCGTTTTTTTCTCCAAGTAGTTCAGCAATTCATGACAGCCAATCATCGGGCTAGATTGTTCAGCATCGGAAATCTCGTGGTCAAAAATGACATTATGTGCATGCTCTTTGTGATGCGGGTGATCGATGCGCTCTACGAAATCCAATAAATCTTCTGTTTGAGGGCAACCGAGTTGCTGACGAAGATCTTGAAAGTTCATATCTGAACTGACGAGCGTGTTGTCTAAATCGAAAATGACGGCTTTTATTCTTTCAAGTTCTAGTGGGAAGGGAATCATAGTGGCCTCGTACAACTTAACCAAACTATCGTTATAAAAACAAAAGGTTATTGTTAAGTTTAGAGTCTTCTGGCGAAGTTGTACGAAAATAAATCACTGATGCATCACAAATCGAAAAAGCGTTGCACAGTTCTTATTGCTCGGTTAAGCGGAAGATTTTGCCGCTGTCGGTAGAAAAGTAGATATAGCCATCGGGGCTTATCGTTATATCTCTGATTCGTTCTTCAAGCTTTTCCAGTAAGCGTTGTGATTCTGTAAGCTTGCCATCGTTAATGCTGACGACATTGATATGAGTGAGCTTTAACGCTCCAACTAATATTTTGCCGTCAAGTTCTGAGTATTTATCCCCGCGATAGAGCACCATATTGCTTGGAGCGATAGAGGGAATGTAAACCAATTTGGGGTCTTCCATTCCTGGCAGTGACTTCGCTTCACCCACATCAAGTGGGCCCCAATATTCTTTCCCTTGTGAGACTCTTGCCCAACCGTAGTTCGCCCCTTTTTTAATTAGGTTAATTTCGTCACCTCCACGCGGCCCATGTTCAATCGACCAAAGTTGATCTGTCTCTTTGTCGTAGAACAAACCTTGTGGATTGCGATGCCCGAAACTCCAGATTTCAGGCTTTGCCTTAGAGGAAGTAAAAGGGTTATCTGTTGGCACCGTGCCGTCTAGATTCAAGCGTAGTATTGAGCCTGCGTGTGTTTGAGTATTTTGCCCGTTGTCTCGTTCACCTCGATCGCCAATCGTGAAGTAGATCTTGCCATCAATAAACGCGATTCGACTGCCAAAATGTCGGCCAGTATCGGTGATGGCATCGGCGATGAAGAGATCTTTCCAGCCTGTTAGTTGCTCGCCATTTAGCGTTGCGGTGGCAAGTGCGACGGTGTTTCCTTTCTGGGTTCGTTTGCTGTAGGTGAAATACAGCTATGGATTTTTCTTATCGGTATTTGGGGCGAGTGCGACATCCAGTAAACCGGCTTGTCCACTGGTGTTAACATTCTGAACAGTATGGATTTTTTGGCGTTGACCAGTCATCACATTGAGCAATGAAATGGTGCCATTTTTCTCGTTCACTACTACGCGTTGCGAATCGATAAATTCAATGCCCCAAGGGACTTGAAACCCATTGGCAACCTCATCAGTTTGGTATTGCGCAGCATGAAGTGAAAAAGATAAACAAGCGAGCAGGGCGATGGTTACATTTCTCATGGGTCCTTCCATGTTGAAGTGCGTGGATGCTTAAAAGCTAACACTAAATGGCGAGATCCCCAAATGATGACAAGCTGCAGCGAGCGGTGTATGAATATAAAAATCCCCGATACCAGATCGGGGATTGAGTTAAGGTGTTAGAGATGAATCTGTCTTTCTGCGATTACATTGCCGCTTCGAAGATTGCAGAAATCTCTTCGTGAGTTGCTTGTTTCGGGTTAGTGAAACCACACGCGTCTTTTAATGCGTTGTCTGCTAGTGTTGGGATATCTTCTAGCTTCGCACCAAGCTCTTTAATACCAGCTGGAATACCAACGTCTTTTGCTAGCGCAACGATAGCGTCGATCGCTGCCGCAGCACCTTGCTCTGCCGACATACCTTCTACATCCACACCCATCGCTTTTGCGACATCACGTAGACGCTCTGGACATACTTGCGCGTTGTAGCGTTGTACGTGAGGAAGCAAGATTGCGTTACATACACCGTGTGGTAGGTCGTAGAAACCACCTAGCTGGTGCGCCATAGCGTGCACGTAGCCTAGAGATGCGTTGTTAAACGCCATGCCAGCCATGAACTGTGCATATGCCATTTGCTCACGAGCTTCTAGGTTTTCGCCGTTTTTCACTGCGGTGCGTAGGTGCGCTTGAATTAACTCGATCGCTTTGATTGCAACAGCGTCAGTAATTGGTGTTGCCGCGATAGATACGTACGCTTCAATCGCGTGAGTTAGCGCGTCCATACCTGTTGCTGCCGTCAAAGACGCTGGCTTAGCAAGCATTAGCTCTGGGTCGTTTACAGAGATAAGAGGCGTTGTGTGTTTATCAACGATTGCCATCTTAATGTGACGCTCTTCATCAGTGATGATGCAGAAACGGGTCATTTCAGATGCAGTACCTGCTGTGGTGTTGATTGCGATTAGTGGCAGCATTGGTTTTGCTGATTGATCCACGCCTTCGTAATCGCCGATTTTTCCGCCGTTAGATGCAACCAGTGCGATGCCTTTTGCACAATCGTGTGGTGAGCCACCACCAAGTGAAATTACGAAGTCACATTCGTTCTCTTTTAGAAGAGCTAAGCCATCATTAACGTTGGTGATTGTAGGGTTTGGTTGAGTGCCATCGAACACAACGGTTGCTACGCCGCGTTCAGTAAGAAGATCTTGAACCTGTTTTACTACGCCGATTTGGTTAAGGATCTTATCCGTAACGATCAAACCTTTCTTAAAGCCTTGAGATTGGATGCTGTTTGCTGCGTCTTTTAGGCAGCCAGCGCCCATTAGGTTTACCGTAGGGATAAAAAATGCACTTGTCATATTGGATTGCTCCGTTGTTATTATTAATAATCTTTCATAATTTGCCATTTAACTGTCGCACACCCCTTTCTAGAACGAAATTGATCCAGAGCAAGTTTACCCATTTAGGGGTACTTTAAAGGAGGAAACTGTGACAGCGATCTTGTTGCACAGTGTGGAGGTGCAACACAAATACAACGTAGCCCAAATATGCAACTATTGACGCAAACGATTGGTAAAAATTGAAATCTGATGATGATTTATATCTCAATTAGACTAAAGTATAAAAAATCCCCATTGATATTCGATCTATCAATGGGGATTTAAAATTGAGTTTTAAGTTATCTATCAGTAATTAGGCGATTTCGACCAATTTTGATACCAATTTATCGATTCCTGAAGCTGCTTGTGAGATATTCTGCGCTAACATGTAAGCTGGCGTAGAAAGCACATTGTGTTTCTCGTCAAACACATACTCATCTACGTTACATTCAACGTGCTCTCCACCCATTTGGTGAAACGCAGCTGCGGTTGCGTCATCATTACCTATTGTGCCTTTTACGCCATGTTCGTAAATCATAGGAATAATGACAGGGGCAATGCAGAGGTAACCGGCAGGCTTGTTGGCATTTGCGAACGCACGGCAAGCTTGTGCAACGTGTGTATTAATCGAGCATTCCGCGCCAGAAACGGCAAAGTCAGTCAGATTTTTTGCTGCACCAAAGCCACCTGGTAACAATAGCGCATCAAAGTCTTCAACGTTCAGTCTAGCCACATCCTCAATGTTTCCACGCGCTATGCGTGCCGCTTCAACGAGCACGTTGCGTGGCTCATCCATTTCTTCGCCAGTGAGATGATTGATGACGTGTAATTGATCAATGTTTGGAGCGAAGCAATGCCAAGAAGCACCAGCTTTTTCGATGGCGTGCAGGGCTAGCACGGCTTCATGTAACTCTGATCCATCATAAACTCCTGAGCCACTCAAAATAACTGCGACTTTTTTCATTTTAAGATTCCTTTAGTCTGATATTTCCGTTTGTTGCTCTTTTATATTTGGGGATTGAGATTGAGCATTTGCCTTAGTTTCGACGATTTCTTGATCGTCGTCTTCTTCATCATAGTAGCGGACCACAAAAGGTGTCAGCATGACGCTCGATGGTAGAAAGTGTTTCATATCGACTCCAAACGCATAACAGAATCATTTTTATACTGAAATTTATAAAACAGTACGTTGAAGCGGATCATTTTTGAGTTAAGCTGAAGTTTCCTTTGGCATTCGTGAGTAGTAGGTCACATGAAATCCGTGCAATTTCGCTTCACACTTTATGGCTGTATTGCCATCCTCTCTTGGAGTTGCTTACTGGGTATTGCAAGGCTCGTAACCGAAAGTTTAGGGCCAGTAGGTGGGGCGGCGATGTTGTATTCGCTAAGTTCAATCTTTTTGTTGATTGTGGTGGGCATCCCAAAGTTGTCTTACTTTTCTCCGAAGTATCTGATAGTTGGGGGCGCAATGTTTGTTTGCTATGAGATCTTTCTTGCGCTTGCTCTTGGGTATTCGAATTCGCGAGCTCAAGCGATTGAGGTATCTATCGTCAACTATTTATGGCCCGCGCTAACTGTATTGTTTGCAGTGTTGGGTAGCAACAAAAAGCCAAGTTGGCTGTTGTATCCAGCAGTAATCCTCGCGTTTATTGGTGTTGCTTGGACGGTGAGCGGCGAGAACGGTTTATCCCCGACACAAATCATCTCGAACGTAAGCAGCAATCCGCTGGTGTACTTCATGGCGTTCACTGGCGCGGTGATTTGGGCGGTTTATTGTAATCTCACACAGCGACAACAATCGAAGCACAATGCGATCACGTTGTTTTTTATCGCAACTGCGGTTTCGCTTTGGGTGAAGTACGCATTTGCGGATGAGCCTACAATGACGTTCTCATGGTCAGCTCTTGGGTATCTGTTTGCATCGGCAGCGTTGATGGCGGGTGGTTATGGCTTATGGAACATCGCCATTGTTGGCGGGAACATGGTCTTTTTGGCGACTTTGTCTTACTTCACGCCGATTTTCTCTGCGCTGTTTTCGTCGCTTATACTTGGTGTTACGTTGAGCAATAGTTTCTGGCAAGGTGTTGTTATGGTGACAGTTGGGTCACTCTTGTGTTGGTTGGTAACAAAAGAGAAGCGAGAAGCTGCTGGTTAAAGCCACATTATCTGAGTGATTAATGACTGGTTTGTGGCTTCTCCGGTTCTTGTCGGTGTTGATGGAGGCCTACTTGAGCCGTCATCGTGTTATCGACAGGTCACCAATCATTTTTTTAGAGTAAGCATCAGTCACCAAACTGAGATAGGTGTGGGAAGGTAAGTCGCATCATGAGATGCGATGTCTAACTTAGGCTTCGTTCCAGTTTGGTTCTTCTAACGCTGGCCAGAGCATCAAATCATCAATACCAACGTCCTTAAAGCCTATCTTTGAGTAATAGCTTTTAAGCGCTTCTACGCTTTCCTCTGAGCGATCTTCTAAAGGAAGTGCCTTTAGACCAATGATGTCGTAAATCGATGTAAAGCGTTCAATAAAGTCCTCAATTAAGGCTTTGGAATACTTATTTCCTCGATGCTCTTTCTTTACCTTTAGTTCGTGAATCACAATGAGGCGATCTGGTTCTGGACAGACACCCCAACGCATTGTTTCGTTACGTTTTGCGATGCTTTCTTTTAGCAAGTAATCATCATCAAGAATTTGGATAAAGTGGGCAATGCTGGCGTTTACGTTCAATAATTTATGACAGCTGATAGTACTCGAGGCTCTGGATAAATCTACGATGTAAAAGTCACAGGTAGCGACTTCGGTCTCTTCTCCTTGGTCGACAAGAGCAAACATACTCGCTGTCATTACATTGATACATGATTCAATATCATTTGAATAAGGAGCAGTTGTCAGGGCGTAGTTTATGATCATTGTTCTGTTCCTTTTCACTCGCTAGTAGCACAACGTCGTTTAATAAACGTGACGCGAACACTTAATTTGATGATGTGTACCAAAATGACCTCCCTCAGATACTTTAATTAGTTCATCGGGCTGTGTTGGCGGAGTGCTGACTCCCGCAATCTTCATACTCACCCCTTTTAAACTTTTTTAAAATGTTTTACAGAGCCAGTATTATGTACAGATATTGGGAGTCAATTTTTTATTATGGTTAGCGTTAATCGGATGGGTGAGCATTCCGACAACGGCCAACTGACAGCGCAGGATTTTTCACGTTTTCCCTATCTAAAACAGTGATCTATTGCACATTTTTATTGCGATTATTCCAGAAGTTTGGAATTCTAATGTCGAGTAAAAATGCAAATAAACTGCGTTCTCCACACAACCAAATTTTTCTATTATGTGCAAATTAAAAAAGTGATATATGTCAAATTTTGCATATTAAGTCGCATTGATAATCGCCATCCCTTAAAGTTTTGACTTAACAACAAAAGGAGTAGATATGTTTGGCTTCTTTAAACGAAAAGCTTTAAAAAAAGAGCCTTTAATCTATACAAAGAACTGGTATTTGGCAGGCTATATGAAGGCAACCGTTTCGGGCTAAATGCAGAAGACTTATGCAAAACAACAGGGCTTAATCTATTCTCGACCCTCAATCTGATTCATAGACTTATAGCGACAGGATTGGTGGAGGAGTATGAGCTTGTTGATGTCGTTTGCTACCGAGCGGTGAACGTGCCAATTTATCTAGATGACACCTCTCCGCCAAGCATTATTACCGATTATGTAAAACGTGCAATTGGCCGAGTTGACTTCAATGATCTAGCTTGAAACACAAAGAAAAAACCGCCGTTACTGGCGGTTTTTTCATTTTCGTAAAGACTGAACACTCAATTTACGTGCTTTATGATAGAAATACCTGACTTTTGTTTCGTGTTCTAACAATTCGCTACGTTTAAGTTCAGTTGCAGTTTGAATCTGTGCTTCGACAGACGCGTGGTTAGCTGTTTTCGAGTTTGTTCAAGAGTGTCGAGTTCAATCATGTCATCATCAACGTGTAGATCAATGTTCACGCGAAGCTCTTGACCAACCTTCGTAATGCCTGCCAGTTTTAACTGATGATCAGATACTTTTTCAATTTCTAAAACGTCGTTACCAACAACCTGACAAAGTTCTTTGCTTGGTGTCATCATTAGTAACTCACGCAATGCGCCACACAACATATCAAATGGTACTTTTAGGAAGTAGAAGCCCATAAGTAGCATCATCATTGGGTCCGCGTAGACTGCGTAATGCGCGAATGGGGTAAGAGATACTAGCCATGCAGCGATAAAACCAACAGTAACTGCCACGCTTAATAGCGTATCCATTTGCCATTGTTTTTTCTCCGCATCGATCAGACCTGATGAGAACCGACGACTTTTTTTCGACATAAACCACCAAGCATAACCACAACCGATAACGTTCACGAGACCAAAGATAGTCGCGATTGAGGTATCAACCTCACGACCACCCGTCATCAATGCAGAGATCGCTGAGTAAAGCGAAAAACACACAACAACAAGAATCACGGCCGCTTTAATCGCAATAACGATAGGTTCGAGTACCGCTTTACCAAATGGAAATACAGATTTTGATGGTTTGCTGATGTAGGAAGATGCCGCCAGTGACAATAAAGTTAACAGTAAACTGACTAGCGAGTATACACCGTCAAAAACGATGACAATCGACCCAACAAGCAAGCCAAGTACCATACCACCAGCTGCAAACCCAGAAGCTAAAAGGGCTGAAATGGTTAGAATACGGTTTTCGTTTTTGCTTGTCCTGTCACACATAAAAGATGCCTTTTGGTTTTAATACCTTACTATTCTTCTCTTCTGAGGCATTTTAGGCAACTACAAACTGAGTGGAAATTAAACGAGAAAGCGACCGTTTTATTATTTTTCTTTAAATACAATGGCTTAATGCAACTTTGCGGTGTCAAATATATTGACAGTCACTGCCTTTTATTTAGAAGTCAAATAAATATTCGCTTAACTTATCTGCTAACCAAGTCATCGCTGGGTGTTCAATCTGACCGTTTGGTGCAAACATACAGTAGTCTTCTTGAGTCAAACCGTAAGTGTGTTTGATGACGGCAAGTTTTTGTTGGCGCAAGTAGTGGCGAATGAGCGGCTCTGGCAATACACCCCATGCGTCTTCCTCCAAAATGGTGTTGAGCATGTAATCGAAACTTGAGAAGCCAATGTATCGAGTTGAGAACGGCTGTAAGCCTGGGTTGTCTTTCTCGTTGAGGTAAACCATCAAAGCCTGCATTTGGCTGCGTAGATCTTCATCGGATACGCGACGCATCTTACTTAATCGATGATCAACGCTACACACCGACATCATTCGGATTTTACCCAGAGGTTTGTAAACAATGTGCGGGTCATCAATGCGTTCATAGTCGACACCGAACGCAAAATCGACTTGATGAGTACTGACTAAGTTAGCCAAGTCACCACTAGAGGCCAAGATGAGGTTAAACGTTGTAGAAGGGAATCGATTGTTGAGTCGGTGAGACAGTTCTTGCCACAAATCGTCTGGCAGTGAGTCATCACGCGCCACCCAGACTTCGGCGTTGAAGCCTTCGGATATTTGCGCGCATGTTTTTCTGATTCGTTGAGCTGTGACCAACAAATACTCGCAATCTTTGTAAATTGCTTTTCCCGCTTCCGAAAGCGTCAGTTGGTTTCCTGTTCTTGTGAACAACTCAACATCGAGCTCTTTTTCTAATGCCTTGATCGACATGCTGAGTTTGGTGCGGTTACAGTCTAACTGCCGCGCAGCTTCGGAGACTGAGCCACACTCTGCGATAGTGCAGAAAGCTTCTACCTGAGTTAAGTTCATGATTTGACACAACCAATTAAGAATTTGCAATAAAGTAGGGCACGATAGAGATGTGCTCCCAAAGCTGTGAAAGATTATCGAAAAAAATAGTAATTCGCCAGATAAGTCTATGGTCTTTTAGCGGTTTTGCGGTACCCTATAGCCTAATAATTTCAAAATGCGCCAACTGCATTTTGATGTCACATAGTGATATGTGGGCTATAAGAAGTGAACATGGAGGCCACGATGGCACAAGATTGGGACGGCTTAGCAAAGAACTGGGAATCGAACCCAGCAACAGAGCAATTTGCGCAGTCGGTGTTTGCACAGTTACAACAGCTAACTCAGCTTGATGGCATTAAAGTTTTAGATTTTGGATGCGGCACCGGACAATTAAGCCAATTGTTGTCACCCATTGTTAAGGATATTGTGGCGTTAGATGCGTCTGAAGCCATGATTGAAGAGCTCGACAAAAAAGAGTTACTCAACGTTGAGCCAGTCGTAGATGCATTATCACGAGGTTTAGTGGCGCAACATCCTGCTTTCCGCGGACAATTTGATCTTGTGGTTGCGTCTTCTGTCCTTGCTTTTGTCGATGATGTGGAATCATCGTTAGACATTGCTCATTCGTTGCTAAATGAAGGTGGTTACTTCGTTCATTTTGATTGGGTTGCAGAATCCGAGCAAGACGGTTTCACCTTAAGCCGCTCCAAGAATGCATTGAGCAACGCTGGTTTTGTCGATGTTGAAGCGAAAAAAGTGTTCGATATCACCTCTGATGGACAAACCATGTCGGTATTAATGGGCGTTGGTCGCCGTTAATTTGCCAAAAAGATTAAAAAAAGCGAGCCAAGGTGCTCGCTTTTTTGTGGGTGGAATCTAAGCTGATATCGCGGTTTGAATCTCTTGTAGTATCTCTGGATTGGCAATTGCGCCTAAGTTTTCAACTTGTCGACCATTGACAACTTGCTTGACGGCAAGTTCTACCAGCTTGCCTGATCGCGTTTTCGGAATATCGCTGATGGCGAAAATGGCACTCGGCACATGGCGTGGTGAACAGGCCGATTTCAGCTGCGCTTTAATGCTGCCGATTAACTCATCATCCAACTCATCTTGGCTTTCTAATTGAACAAAAAGCCAGATCTGTTCATTTCGATCCACTTCTTTCCCAACCACGATGGAGTCAACAATGCCATCAATAGCATTCACCTGTTGGTAAATTTCTGCGGTACCAATTCTGACGCCACCTGGATTAAGAGTGGTGTCACTACGGCCATAAAAGACAAAACCGCCAACCTCACTTTTTTCTACATCGTCGCCATGATGCCAAACATTATCGAACTTATCCCAGTAAGCGCGATGGTAACGCTCGCCTGAATCACGCCAGAACCCAGAAGGAAAATTCGGCAGTGAATTGGTGCAAACCAGCTCACCTCGTTCACCTACGACACTGTGACCTTGTGGATTAAATACTTGTACATCAACGCCTAAGCCTGCGGATTGACACTCGCCTCGATAGACTGGGGATATCGGATTGCCTAATACAAAGCATCCGCAAATATCTGTGCCCCCAGCAATGGACGCTAAATGTACGTCTTCCTTTAAGTGCTCGTAAACGTAATCGAATTGCTCAGGATAAAGTACAGAGCCAGTTGAACAAATCGTCTTGAGTGCGGGGAAAGCATCGGCTCTTTTCGGTGAGAATTGCGCTTTTTCAATCGCTTCCAGATATTTAGCCGACGTGCCAAACAAAGTCACGTCAGCATTTTGAGCAAGGTTCCACAGTACCTTGTGAGAAGGATAAACAGGGCTACCGTCAAAAATGACTAAGCACGCTCCGCTTGCAAGGGCGGAAACGTGCCAATTCCACATCATCCAACCACAGGTCGTGTAGTAAAAAACTCGATCGTTCGGTTGAATATCGCAGTGCAGTTGATGCTCTTTGACATGATTCAGAATGGTGCCACCGACCGAGTGCACGATGCATTTGGGTTTACCTGTCGTACCGGACGAATACAACACAAAGAGTGGGTCATTGAAGTTAACGCGGGTGTAGGTGACGGGCTCGGGTGAGTATTGATTGAGCACGTTTTGCCAATCTTGGGTACAAACATCACATTCAAAGATGTGAGGCTTGAGATAGCTGATTTGGCACACTTGTTTGAGGCCATCGAGATGATCGGATATATGTTGGTTTTTCTCCGCCATGTCGAAAGTTTTTCCATTGAATGTGTAGCCATCACAAGTGAACAAAATTTTTGGTTTTACCTGTCCAAAACGTTCCAGCACACTTTCTACGCCAAAATCTGGCGAGGTTGACGTCCATGTCGCACCTAAGCTGGTGGTTGCCAACATCGCGATGACGGTTTGAGGAAGGTGCGGTAAGTAACCAGCAACAACATCGCCTTGTTTGATGCCACAATCCCTAAGCCACTGTTGAACACTCGAGACTTCATCACACAGCTGTTGCCACGTATAGGTCTGTCGTTCGTCACGTTCATTTTCAAACCAGATGGCGAGCTCATGTGGTTTTTGATAAGCAAAGCTCAATAAGTTTTCTGCGTAGTTAATATGAGCGTCAGGAAACCAACATAAATCACGATTGAGTACTGGTTGTTGCCATTTGCTCTCGCCTTGGCTTTTTACCGTCTCACCTGCATTACCTATTACATCGCAAAACAGCCAGACCTCTTGCCAAAACTGCTCGTTATGATCCAAAGACCATTGGTGCAGGTCTGCGTAGTTTTTTAGGTCAAAACCTTGTCGATTAATGTGTTCGATAAACTGAGTAATATTGGCTTCTGCGATACGACTTTCGCTCGGTTGCCATACTTTGTTGCTCTCGCGCATAGGTCCCTCTATAACAAAGTGATAACAGTTTCAGTCTGAGGGGGAATGCCAATAAAGTCAAACTCCCACGTCAAAGCTTGTTGTTTTATAAATCATGATGTTATGAACTGATGTAAACAATATGTTACATCAAACTTTGATTGAGAAAATCGATCAGGGATTGGAAGCTCTTAAGACTCCAGATAGGCTTAATGTAAAGGATTTGTTAATGGAGATGAGTCATGACTCAATATCGTTCAAAGCCCGTTAGCCAGGATGGAAGGGTAGAATGGAGCCGCGAAGAAGATGCCATTTGGAGTGACCTTGTCACGAGACAAATGAGCGTGATCAAAGAGCGTGCGTGTGATGCTTATCTACGTGGTTTGGAACTGCTGAACTTACCTCAGGATCGCGTGCCTCAGTTGCCGGAAATCAATCGAGTCTTAATGGAAACAACAGGATGGCAGGTTGAGCCTGTGCCTGCTCTGATCGATTTCGACCGATTTTTTAATTTGTTGGGTAACAAACGTTTTCCAGTCGCGACTTTCCTAAGAACCCGAGAAGAGTTCGATTATTTACAAGAGCCGGATTTTTTCCACGAAATTTTCGGCCATTGTGCCATGCTCACGCATCCAGAGTTTGCTGCGTTTACGGAACATTATGGTCAGCTCGGACAAGCGGCAACACCAAAACAGAGAGCTTACTTGGCTCGTCTTTACTGGTTTACCGTTGAATTTGGTTTAGTGAAAGAAGGCACGAAAACGAAAATCTATGGCGGCGGCATACTCTCTTCCCCAGGAGAAACCATCTACGCATTGGAAAGCGAAAGTGCAATTCGTGAGTCCTTTGACCTACAAACGGTATTAAGAACGCCATATCGCATCGATATCATGCAGCCTAAATATTATGTGATTGATGATTTCTCCCAGCTTTTCCAAATTAGCCAACTGAATTTATTGAAACAAGCGGATCTAGCGATAGAAGCTGGATTGCTTCCACCACCTTTTGAACCTAAGGAACCTGCTCATGCTGAATGAACAAAAATGCGAAGCTTGTAGCTTTGATGCCATTGCCCTGACGAAAGAAGAACAGCAATCTCTATTGCTGCAGCTGTCCGATTGGCATCTCATTGAAAGGGACGACATTCCGCAACTTGAGAAGACATATAAGTTTAAGAACTTTAAACAAGCGTGGGCGTTCAGCAATAAGATTGCGGAATTGGCAGAAGAAGAATTTCATCATCCATCAATTTTGCTTGAGTGGGGCAAAGTCACCGTGACTTGGTGGAGCCATTCTATTAAAGGTTTGCATAAGAACGATTTCATCTGTGCGTCTAAGTGTGATGCGTTGGTGTTGAGCGAATAAACACGAATGGACAGCCGTTGTTTGCTATTCATGCTCTGAAAAGCATTAACACACTTAACCGTGAATAAAAAATGCCCGAACTGATATTCGGGCGTTTCCTATTTAGCACTTCTGTTTTATGGCCGCGGTTTTAGCGCCACAGTTGTAGATACTTTGAGATACTACTGTTTTTAGAGTTCGATACGAAAAACTGAGGTTGTGCCTGATACCTCGTTGCCGACGGCAATAAAATGTTGTCCGTTACGAGTAAAGTAGTTAATTGATTCGGGCGCTAGATCGCCCGCTTTTGGATTGTAAGTGTCATTTGCGCACTCACCGTCTTCTACCAACGTACATACTGGTTGGGTGTAATCGCGGTGGTTTACATAATGCAAGAACTGCGCTTGTTTTGGTTCGGTGATGTCGTAAACCATAATACCGCCTTGGCGCTCTAAACCGATAAATGCGTAGTATCGCCCATTGATTTTCGCTACTTCGATGGCTTCTGGCTCGATGCCTTTATCATCACTTCGGTCATCACCGCTACTGTTGCTGTCGTTTGTGCTGTTGAAGTGTTTACCTTCGTTCAAGAGGGCAACTGTTGCGAAATCGTCTCCACTATCAAAAACTAGCTCACCATTTTCATTCCAAATTGAGAATGAACGCGCGCCAAATGCTCGAACGTTTTCTTCTGCGTTTAATGTGTGGTTTGGTTTGATAACTTTGAGTCTAGCTAGCTGTTTGTTGTCTTTCAGAGCTCCAGCAAGAGGGTGGTCGGTCGTAACTTTGAGTTTTTTGCCACGGACTTCGTCGATATGGCTCAAACAGGAGCCTTTGACATTGGTGTAATCTGGCGTACCTTGATAGTCATCCTCATCCCACTTGAACCCTGCTTGATCACATTCAGCTTGAGTGGTTTTAAAACCATATTCGCGACCATCCCCTTCGTTGGCTGAAACAATGTAGGTTTGGCCGTTGACAGAGTAACTGTCTAGCGTGTCGGGCATGTACAAGCCAACCAGCTGCGGATAGCTTTTCAAATTGCCGATGATCTTATCTTTATTTGAGGCGTCCAGCTTTGAATTTGACCAAGACTTTTCCCCTAAAGCGACAATTTTTTCTACCGATTGGCTTTGTGGATCAATAATCGCCATTGCGTTATTTTCCTGCAAGGCGACATAAATTTTCCCGTTGTCGGCAAACGTCAGATATTCCGGTTCAAGGTCTTGAGCAATTGAGGCATTAGGGCCGGAAATACGCACCGCTTTTGGCAATTCATCTGAGCGCACTCCATCAAATTCGCCAAAGCCAATTTGCGTAACGTCAGCATTGTTAATACCTTTGCTCAAATCGACCAACGTCACGCTACCTTCGGGATCGATACTGTAATCGGAGTTCGGTTCGCCTTCGTTTGCGGTGGCAATGTAACGACCATCTTTAGAAAAACCAACCATATCTGGCAGCGCACCGGTTTTGAAAGTGGTGATTAGAGAAAGATCATCCGAGCGATACAGCGCGATCAAGCCATCTTCCTGCTTATTATTGTTTTCAATCGCGACGGCGACTAAACCATTAAATACAGCAACACTGTTGGCCGCGCCGATTTCAATACCTGCGGAAGTTCCAGCATCGGTTAGGTCAATAAAATCGGTTTGTGAAGGCGCACTGCTTTCGTTGAGCGACAACACATCCACACGTTTGACTTGAGCATTGACCACGTAGAGTTTGTCCGTGCACGCATCATAGTTCACGATTTCTGCGGCAGAAGTATCAAACGGTGCATCGGCGATAGATGACCCAACAAACGTCAAACCTTGGATTGAGGTTTCCCCAACAGCGGGTGAACTGATCGGCTTACATTGTGCACTGAAAGATGCGATAACATCGTTCTGTTGCGATGAACATGCGATGGCGAGCGTCGATAACGCCATTGCACCTATTGCCTTAAGTGGGGTGGTCATGATATCTCCTTATCAATCCGATATACTGTCGCTCAATGCATGATTTTCAGATATCTATTCATTCACTGCAGTGGACGATAATAGAACATTGATTGACGTGTGATTTGGTAAGGCTCTGAATATATGTATGATTTATGAATCTTATATGGGCTTTTTATGAAACAAATGTGTCATTGGCGAGATTGCGATGGCATTAGGATTTGGAATGAAAATGGAACTACAACAATTTCTTGATGTGCTGGCATCATCACCTGAAAAGATTGAATTTGAAACGACGATGGCAGTGATTGAAGACAATTACGATTTTACGCCCGCTGCATTTACGAATGGCAATACGCAAAATGGCGCGAATGAAAACAACGGTTCGTGCAAAATTTTTGCATTCGGCTTATTGAACACTCTCGATAAAGAAGCGACGTTGGCGTGTTTTGGTCGTTTCTACCGTGAGGACGTACTGCTTCACCCAGAAAACAACGATCACCAAAATATCCGCAATTTCATGGTGACGGGGTGGGAAGGCATTCAATTTGAGACTTCTGCGCTTACCGCAAAATAGTTATCATTTTAGAATCGCGTTACATGAAGAAGCCAGTCGTATTATGCGACTGGCTTTTTTTCTAAACACTTGCGGCATAAACAAAGCTGATCGGACTCCGGTTTAGGCAAGTCACGAGGCTCAATACCAAAACACCAACACGTTTCTTTTCCTGCTGCAATATCGCAGTGAGCTTGCGAATCGCATTCAGGACAGCGGTGGGTGGAGTCTTCTCCGGTGATTTGCTCGATAATGGTTTCTCGTTGGAGTTCGGTTTTGTCTTTCCATTGGATGATTTCATCCATCGTTCGGTGACAGCCAGAACAAATTCCAGCGTTATTCTTACAGACTGCTCTACATGGTGACTTCATTGCATTCTCGTTCTAATTTTTAATGTCGCGTACTCTAGCACAAAGCAACTCAAAGCCGTCAAAATAAACCGCCCTAACGATCGTTGAGCTTCTTGCCTTATTTGGTCCTTTAACTGGTGAGGGAGCACCGCTGGTGGTACTCTTGCGTGAGATGTCTTAACCGCGCTTCATTTATGTTAGAAAAAGAAAACCTGATTAAACTGGCAAGAATGCAAATGCCATTTGGCAAATATGCAGGCAGAGTACTTATTGATTTACCTGAGGAATATTTGCTGTGGTTTGATAAAAAGGGCTGGCCGAGCGGCGAGTTAGGTGACCTATTAAAGCTGTGTTTAGCGTTAAAAATTGAAGGGCTAGACAGCGTCGTGAAACCTTTGAAAAGGATGTAACCTGCCTCTGTAACCCTATTTCCCACGATGCAGTGTGTTTTACTTCTAAAGAGTCAGACTGCCTGACTCTTTTTTCTTTAAAGTGAATTACCACTGGCCCCATAAATGGTTGTTTATCATGAGGGGATTCACGAATATTAGGCAAAGAGCATTCCTGACCTTTATAGCGCTGCTCCAAACCACCTCTGTTTCGCGCATTATCGCTAACATCCTCGTGCTAAATAGCATAAGATACTCGGCCTTTACCCAGTACTGAGCCTCTCATCGTAATGACAGATAAAACACAGCAAGCGACATTTGCCGATCTTGGCCTGATTCCAACCTTAGTCGAGCGACTAGAAGCGTTAGAATATAACCAACCAACACCTATTCAATCTCATGCTATTCCTCATGTGCTTGATGGCAGGGATATGATAGGCGGAGCCAATACGGGCTCAGGTAAAACCGCCGCTTTCTCGCTGCCAATTCTGCAGAAAATTCTTCAGCAAGGTGAATCAAATGATCGTCGTGGTAACTTCGTTTCTCATCTGATTTTGGTTCCTACTCGTGAGCTGGCGTCGCAGGTGGCTTACAACGTTAAATCTTACTCATACCATCTTAGAGATAAGATCAAAACGGTTGCCGTATTTGGTGGCGTATCCGTGAACCCGCAAATGCTGGCGCTACGTGGCGGCTGTGACATCATTGTTGCAACGCCGGGACGACTACTTGATCTGGTATCGAGTAATGCGATTAAGTTAGACCAAGTAAAAACGCTCGTGCTCGATGAAGCCGACCGTATGTTGAGTTTAGGATTTACCGAAGAGCTCAATAAGATTCTTGCCTTACTGCCAGAGAAGAAACAGACACTGCTATTTTCTGCTACTTTCCCTGAGAAAGTCACAGCGTTGGCTCAGCACTTACTTAACGATCCCGTTGAAGTTCAGTTACAGAGTGCAGAAGCCAGCACTTTGGTGCAGCGCGTGTTTAGTGTCAATAAAGGTGAAAAGACGGCGGTACTCGCACATCTAATCAAACAGCATCAATGGCGCCAGACTTTAATTTTTGTGAATGCTAAGAATGCCTGTAACCACCTAGCTCAGAAACTGTCAAAACGCGGCATCACTGCCGAAGTTTTTCATGGCGATAAAGGGCAAGGCGCTCGTACTCGCGTTCTTGATGGCTTTAAGTCTGGTGAGATTCAAGTACTGATTGCTACCGATATCGCAGCGCGCGGTCTCGATATTGAAAAATTGCCAGTGGTGATTAACTTCGATCTTCCGCGTAGTCCTGCCGATTATATGCATCGCATCGGACGCAGCGGCCGTGCGGGGGAAGTGGGTCTAGGTCTATCTCTTATCGATTACGATGACTACCACCACTTTAAAGTGATAGAAAAGAAAAATAAGTTCCAGCTTGAACGCGAGCAGGTAGAAGGCTTTGAAGTGGAAGATGACCAAAGTGAAGCCTACTTTTTACCGATGAAGCCGCGCGCAAAGCCAGCAGGAACGGGTAAAAAGAAGAAAAAGCGTAATCAGTAGAAGACGTAATCTACAAGTTAGTCGAATTACGAGAGTTTCTTGGGCGGAGATGAACCAGTTGGCCACTCGCTGCCCTTAATCCTTTTAAAGAACAATAGAGCCTTACTGGATCTGTCAGTAGGGCTCTATTGTTTTCCAAGTAAGTATACTAGCGACGTGTCGGACGGCCACGAGATGAGCGTTTTTTAAATGAGGATGCTGCTTTCGCTTGTGAATTGAGAATAGAATCAACGGTTAGCGGCATTGGCTCTTTAGGTTCAAGACCGTGAGGGAAAGTACGGGCTCTTGGTGGCAAATTGTATTCTTCTTCACTCGCTCGTGGCATGCGCTTAAAGCGATAAAGATAAAAGTTTTCTAATTTTTCTCTCGCCCATTCAGTTTTCTTTAAATACTTCACGCTACTTGCAATCGAAGGCTTGGTATTAAAGCAATTAAAACGCATGGCTGTATCTAGAATGTCCCAGCCATAAAAATCTACCAACTCTTGCAACATAGTCTCTAGCTTTAACCCGTGCAGTGGGTTGTTTTGTTGCAGTTCGATTCTTTCTTCGTCAGTCATCATTTTAGGGGCCTTACTCATCAAAGGGCGGAGTTTAGCAAAGTATACATTATAGAGATATCTATAGTTAGGCAGCGATGGTTTGAATAGAAACGCCAGAAGGCCTAGGCAGCGTAGTTAAACCACTAAAGCAAAGGTAAATTGAGAGAAAACTACAAAGCCACCTTGTTTTAGGTGGCGTTGCTTTTGTCTGCGCGTTGCGATTAAACGTAACTCAGCTCAGTGGCTGCCAGTTAGATAAGCGACTCAATGCCGTATTTTGCTCCGTAGTTTTCAACCACAAAATCGATGTCTTTGTCGCCTCGACCTGAAAGGTTGACAAGAATCGAGCCTGTTTCACCTTGTTGTGCCAGTTTGATTGCGTATGCGACTGCGTGGGAAGACTCGATAGCAGGAATAATCCCTTCTTCACGAGACAACTCAAAGAAGGCGTCTATCGCTTCGTCATCGTTGATTGAACCATAGTTCACGCGTCCGATGTCTTTTAAATAACTGTGCTGTGGGCCTACCGATGGGTAATCCAATCCACTGGCGACGGAGTGTACCTCTTGTGGTTCGCCTTGCTCATCTTTAAGCATGTAAGACTTAAACCCGTGCATGATGCCTGGCTCGCCAAGCGTTAGGGTGGCTGCGTGTTCACCCACTTTGTCCAAAGAGCGTCCAGCAGGCTCGACGCCATGGATCGCGACATTTTCATCTTCTAAAAATGCGCTAAACAACCCCATGGCATTTGAGCCGCCACCCACACACGCGACAAGATTGTTCGGCAATTTGCCCGTCATTTCTTTGAACTGAACTCGCGCTTCGTTCCCGATGATGGATTGGAAATCGCGAACCATTTTAGGGAATGGGTGAGGGCCAACTACGGAACCAATGGCATAAAGTTGAGTTTCTGGATCTTTTAGGTACGCTTCAAAGGCAGCATCAACGGCTTCTTTCAGCGTTTTACGTCCGTGCGTGGCAGGAATCACGTTAGCACCAAGGATTCTCATACGGACAACGTTCGGATGCTCTTTGGCGATATCGACTTCGCCCATGTAAATGTCACATTCTAAGCCAACCAAAGCGGCAGCAGTCGCCAATGCCACGCCATGCTGGCCAGCACCAGTTTCCGCAATCAGTTTCTTTTTGCCCATTTTTTTTGCAAGGATGGCTTCACCTAAACAATGGTTAATTTTGTGAGCGCCAGTATGGTTCAAGTCTTCTCGCTTTAGATAAATGTCGGCCCCGTATTTCTTAGATAGATTCGCTGCATGAAAAATAGGGCTAGGTCGACCGACAAAGTGTTTATAAAGGCGAGCTAACTCGTCTTTGAACTCTGGATCTTGGCAACATTCTTCGTAAGCGGCGTTAATGTCTCGCATGATTTGCTCAAGCTCTGGCGGAACAAAGCTGCCACCATATTCGCCAAAATATCCTTCATTGTTTGGCATGTTGTGGTCGAAAGAATTTTTCATTAGTTACGTCCTAGTAAATGAGAGTATTGATACTTTTATACCCAAATTCACAAATAGGTTGTGTGATCAGTTGCTTAAATCGTGATGCTGCTATCATGAACTAGTTAAATAGTACGAGATTGATCTTGTCTGGAGGAAAATGTGAGTAAGAGGAACAAAAAAGGTCCCGAAAGACTCTAGGCTGTCACAAGGGTCTTTCGGGACAAACAGAGTACAAGGAAGTGTACTCTGCGATGGTGTCTGAAAACGAAAGTTAGATTCGCTTCCGTTGGCAGATGTTAGGGATTTCAAGCCATGTTATGTCAGCGAAATGTCACAACTCTTGAATTAACTCAAAAGCTTATTTTTTATTTTTGAACAATGGGTTACGAAACTTTCTTGTTTTTGGGATTAAAGTTATTTAGAGGGTTTTAGTTATAAAAAAAGCTTGCTAAATAACAGCAAGCTTATCTCTTTTTAGCACACGTGGATGCGCAGAAATCAGTGTTTACGTCCTGAGCCGTTTCTAACGATGTCTTTACCGTTGTCGTAAGCATGTTGTGAAACCCAACGGCCCAACAAAAGTTGATGTTTGTCGCCTAAAACTGCAACAAAAGGACGGCCGTCAGTGTTTGTTGTCGCTAGTGCAACGCCAGTTACCCCTTCCAAACCTAATGCACCGCTCTCGACTAAATGCAGAAAAGCTTCTAACTCTTCAAGACTTTCAATGACGTGGTTATCAATGTTCATGGTATTCGATCTCTTTGAACTGCCGATATTTTGTGGTCGCGTACTCTACATAAGTTAGGCACAGAAACCAAGTTCCCGCTGAGTTATGGTCGGTTCTGCGTTGATTCACTTATTGTTGGGGGGCATAGGTTAGAGTGGATTCACACAAAACAATGTGGCTTGGTTGCAAGCTGACTTTATGGTTGGAGAGTGAAAGAGGCGATGCAATAATCGGCGAAACAATTTCTCTTTGAAGGTTGCGATGAAAAAGGTTTTGATTACTGGTTTTGAACCGTTTGGTGGTGATGCAATAAATCCGGCGTTGGAGGCTGTGAAAAGGCTAGAAGAAACAAGTATTGACGGTGGCATCATTGTTACTTGTCAGGTGCCTGTGACGCGTTTTGAGTCCATCAGTGCTGTGATTGATGCGATTGAAGCGCATCAACCAGATTGTGTTATTACCGTTGGTCAGGCCGCTGGTAGAGCGGCAATAACGCCCGAACGCGTTGCAATTAATGTGGATGACTTCCGAATTCCAGACAACGGTGGCAATCAGCCAATCGATGAACCCATCATCGAACAAGGCCCGGATGCGTATTTTTCGTCTTTGCCCATCAAGCGTATTGCTCAAACGTTGCAAGAGAGCGGTATTCCTTGTCAGGTTTCTAATAGCGCGGGGACGTTTGTGTGCAACCATCTGTTTTATGGAGTACAGCATTATCTGAGGGACAAATCGATTCGGCATGGATTTGTGCATATTCCGTTGTTGCCTGAGCAAGCGACGGATAGCAACCACCCGTCAATGAGCCTCGATATGATCGTGGCTGGCCTAAAGTTGGTGGCACAAGTTGTCATTGAACACGAAAGCGATGTTGTGGTGAGTGGTGGACAAATTTGTTAGTAAGCTACTGAAATAACTAATAAGTTACTAAGCGTATGTTCTGCCAAATGTTAACTTGCTCAAATTTTGCTTGCTTCGAAAGGAGTAGCATTAGAGTGTCGGATTGAAGGTGTAAGACTTTCGTTCGGTGCCCTTGTCACAGGAGGTGTCAGGGGCTTACTCTCAAAAAAGGCGAGTTATCATGAAAAGCAACAAAAGTAAGGCTATTGCACTTATCTCTGTCGTTGTTTTCGCTTTGGCTATCGCTGCGCTTAAATTCGAAAACACGCTCGGAGTCCTTCCAATCTTAGTCGCGATTATCGCATTCTTTACCTGTGTCATTCACACCAGTATGTACCTGTCGAATGTGAAACGTGCAGAGGCGGTAAGTCATTCTGACTATTCTCAAAACTCAAACCTACACACATTAAATCAAGACATAAGCGAGCGTGATAAAAAGCGTTGAAGCAAGTCACATTCTCCGTATACTTTGCCCAAGCACTAATGCACGACTGTGTCGGAGAAAAACATGTCAAATCGAGTACCTACCAACATACTGACCGGATTTTTGGGTGTCGGTAAAACGACCACGATTTTAAATCTTTTAAAGAACAAACCTGAAAATGAAAATTGGGCGGTGTTGGTCAATGAGTTTGGTGAGATTGGCATCGATGGTGCATTAATGACCGACCAAGGTGCGTTGATTAAAGAAGTGCCAGGCGGTTGCATGTGCTGTACTGCAGGCGTTCCTATGTCTGTTGGTATTACAGCATTATTGCGCCAAAAGCCAGACCGTTTGTTGATTGAACCAACAGGCCTTGGTCATCCAAAACAAGTGATTGCGACGCTGACATCAGAGCAATATCTGCCATACGTTGATTTAAAGGCGACCATCGCGTTAGTCGACCCTCGTAACTTGAGCGATGAAAAATACACGTCTAATCAAAACTTTGTTGATCAGCTAGACAGTGCCGATGTGGTGATTGGCAGCAAAGTCGATCTTTGTTCAAGCCATGATATTGATGTGTTCAACGATTGGGTTACCGATCAAACGACAGCTAAAGTGTTCAGTAAGTTGATTCACAACGGCGAGCTGCCGATTGAAGTTCTGGATATTGAACGCGTACACGGCAGTGCTTCTTCTCATATCGAAATGCATCACCATGAGCATGCACACCAAGAGCCTCAGTTTCAGTTACCACCGGGTGAAGCTTTCATCCGTAAAGAGAACAAAGGGCAAGGCTATTTCAGTTGTGGCTGGCTATTTGGCGCTGAATACAAGTTCGATTTTGATAAGCTGTTCTCGATGTTGTCTGACCTAACTGCCGAACGTGTGAAAGCGGTAGTCAACACCAATCAAGGGTGTTACGCATTTAACGTGGCAAATCGCGTGGTATCGGTCAACGAAATCAGCTTAGAAGGGTTTGAATCACGACTTGAAGTGATTGATTCTCAGCTTCTCCCTTGGGATGAGCTAGAGCAAATATTACTGCAACTTGCGGGTGTCGAAGGATAAGGCATTCGCCATTCTTCGCGCAAATGTTGGAATGAAACGGTGAATCGACTGCATGGCAGGGTTCACCGTTTTTTCTTTTATCGAGTTTCAGTGAGAAAAGTGAGATAAATCACTCAAATTCGGGTATAGTGCACGGCTAAATTTTTAAAGCTATTTTAAGTGGTTTGTTTAAGGAATACGCTCAATGTCATTTTCATCTCAAGGTTTTGCGCCAGAAGTGGTTAAAGCACTGGCAGAATGCGGTTATGAAAAGTTAACGCCAATTCAACAGAAGGCGATTCCAATGGCTCGTAAAGGCCATGATATTTTCGCTACAGCACAAACAGGTACTGGTAAAACTGCAGCGTTTTCATTGCCTATGATTCAACAGCTGCTAGACAGCGGTCGTACTGCTTCTCGTAAAACCGCTCGTGCACTTATCCTGGCACCAACGCGTGAACTGGCAGAGCAGATTGCTGACAACATTAAAGCGTACACTAAGTACACAGACCTATCGGTTGTGGCTGTATTTGGTGGTCGTAAAATGTCTTCACAAATTTCTGCTTTAGAAAATGGTGTCGATATTCTGGTTGCAACGCCAGGCCGCTTGGAAGAGCACATCGAACAAGGCAATGTTTCTGTTGCGAACCTTGAGTTCCTTGTTTTTGATGAAGCTGACCGTATTCTGGATATGGGCTTTATTCACGCTGTTCGTAAGATCATGTTGGACGTTGATACTGATCCGCAAATCATGATGTTCTCGGCAACGACTTCAAGCCAGCTAAATCTGTTAGCGAAAGACATTTTGCGTAAACCAAAACGCATCGAAGTAGAGCGTGCAAACACTACCGCGCACACTGTTGCTCACGTACTTTACCCAGTAGATCAAGAACGTAAAACAGAACTGCTTTCTGAACTGATCGGTCGCAAAAACTGGCAACAAGTTTTGGTGTTTGTAAACTACAAAGAAACCGCAAATGATGTGGTGAAAGAGCTGAAACTTGACGGCATCAAAGCAGTAGTTTGTCACGGTGACCGTGCTCAGAGTGCTCGTCGTCGTGCGCTAGAAGAGTTCAAAACGGGCAAAGTGCGCGTCATGGTAGCAACGGACGTGGCAGCGCGTGGTTTGGATATTGAAGATCTGCCTCACGTAGTGAACTACGACATGCCTTTCCTTGCTGAAGATTACGTTCACCGAATCGGCCGTACCGGTCGTGCGGGTAAGCAAGGTCATGCGGTTTCGTTCGTAAACCGAGATGAAGAGCTAACGGTTGTTCAAGTGGAAAACCTCATCCAGCAACGCATTCGTCGTATCGAACTTGCGGGTTATGAGCCAAAACAGCGTGAATCTTACATCGAGAAATTGAACTCGAAACCGGCGTTTAAGAACCGTCAAGGTCGTCGTAATAACCCTAACCAGTCTGCGACAGACCAAGGCTCAGCAGAGCGTCGTCTTGCAATGGTGAAGCGTTTGAAAGCGCGTCGCGGCACGAACTAAACACTGTTAGATAATTACATTCGTTTGTAATGAAAGAGCCCCTCAATTGAGGGGCTCTTTTTGTTCGCCGTTTAGTGTTGGTTTAAGATGCTAATTTAAGCCGAGCATATTCGGCTCACCACGATAGATAATGCGATCGTTTCCACGGTGAATACCAAACGTGACTATTGTTGGCGGGTTTTCTTCTTCGGGAGTCGAAGTTTCCCAGTCATATTTGAGCCAAGGAAGTTGGTTGCCTGAGTGATCTAGATTTAGGCTGAACTGAATTTGTTCTCTTGCCGCGTCAATTTGGCTTGCAATGATGTCGTTGGTTCTACCAACGCTCATCTTAGCAACACCAGATAACTGGGCGTTATTTACCGGTGCGTTCGACCAAATAGGCGTGCTGGTGTAGTACGCACCATTTGCGGTTGTCGAGTTGTCATCGAAGTTTGTAACAAATCTACCGTTTTGCCACACCTCTACGTCCAATGGTACTTTGATCTTCATGCCCTGATTTCCGCCAACATCCTTAAAGTTCAAACGACCAAAACGAATGTCTGGTTGTTTCGTCAGAATTTCACCGCCATCGAAGAAGTTCACCTCATCAACCACGTGAGTAGTCACCAAGCCAATTTTACTGCTCTTGCTGTTTGCACCGCGGTTGAACGGGCCATCAGGATATTGACCTTTAGTTATATCTTTCTCCCAACAGGGGCTGTTGTGACACGTTGCATTTGTAGATGCTTTTTCAATGACAAACTGACCGATACTGGCATCGCCGATGCGTTTCCATTCTGCCTTTTGTGGTGCTGGTGGCACAAAACGATCTTGGTATCCGCCAAGCTCTCCTAAGTAAAAATGCTGTTGTAAACTTGGCGCAAAATGGGCGTAGTTTTTTACGTCCTCTTTGTTTGCGTTTAGCGCAACCACATCGTAGGTAACTTTCTCAAACGGTTGATTCATGTATACAAAGCCTTGGTTTTTAGGGTAAGTCCAATCTTGACTTTGCACTTTGAAGTACTTCGGATAGAAACGTCCGATATGGCGATAACCTTCGTTAACCTTCATGCCAAAATACGTACTGTCGAGGTTTGCTTTCACTTTCAAGCTGCCGACTTCTTCCCAATACAATCCGTTAAAAACGAAGCGATGGTTCTTGGCTGATTGGTGTCCTTGAGTTAACGCATAATTACTTTTCAACAGCGTTGAGGTTTGATTTGCCGTTTCTAAAGGCGAGTGTTGCTCGCTCGACAAAACAACCGATGCTGCTGGTGCGCCATCATGCATAAAGTTGGTCGTGACCAAAGCATCACAATAAGCTGATGAGTCGATAGGATCACTGATAGACCCCCCTTTTTGCCAGATGACGGGGTTCACCGTTAACGAGAAGTGTTCTCCAGCGGCAATGAACTTATCACCTTGTTCGGATGTGCCTGAAGGCAAGGTGTTTTGGTTCTCACAGATTGCCAAGGTCCATGGTCGCGAGTACACATTAAACTTGCCTGTTACTTCAACTGTGCCGTCGTCTGGACACTCTGAAAATCCTTTACATTCGAATTGGTCGGATAACGTCACCTCGAACAGTCCGGATTCGTTAGTAATTAAGCCATGTTCCGATAATCCGTCTTTGAACTCAGCAGAATAACTAAAATCACCTTCGCTTCCACCGAGAGGTTTAATCAAAGGGTGGACTACTTTGGGTTTACCATTGTAATTGCTGGCAACGACGGGTTCTCCTGTGGAGGCACAAGCGAGCAGACGTGTATGAACATTTTCTGGTTTACCAGCGATGACGCGAATTTCATTCAGTGTCCGTCTTTCATTTGAATACGCTTCGAACATAAACGGCGTAAACATGAAGTTGACTGTTTGCTCCTTCGCGGAGTCTCCGACCATCGTGAAAGTCAAAGAGTAATTGGCGTCTAATGAGATCTTATCGATATCGTTTGGAACCACACGAACAACGAGCTCACCATTATCGTTAGATTGAAACTGGTTTTCAGTTGATGTCGGTTTCCCTTTCACTACCTCTAGCGTGAACAAGTCGGGATCAGACAATATTGCCATCACTGGTGCGCTGACTACTTCATCGTTGTTGGTTGTGATCGCTGTGAATTGCGGGAGATCGTCACCGCACATCAACGCCATGTCATCAGATGGTGTCACCGTCAGGCCCAAGTCATCGTTACTTGGAGGCAACATGCTACACTCGGGCGGCGGAGTTGCGGTGCTCGGACAAATGGAGCTCGAGTAATCGCAACGTGATTGGCCAACACCGCAGAACTGAGAATACTTGCCAGTTACACTATGAGGGTGCGAACTTCCCGGCGTTTGTTGGATTTCGCCGCAAACCTGACTTCCAACACCTTGATTAAAGTTTAATGTCTGGAAGTACTTAATCGCAGTATCTTCCGCGTAGAACGAACCGTTCAGTGCGGCAGATGCACCTTTGGACTCCGTCGTGCCGTAAACCGCCATATCATCAATAAGCAGAGAACTGTGCGCCACAATATCACCGACGACGAAATGTTGTTGGAAAGGGTGATTCGTCTTGAGATGCAATTGATGGCCTTTTGATTCAATGGTGCCACAAACGTTAGCATTGAATATATCGGTCGTACTGTGAGTCAAAATTTTACCAATAATGGTGTTGTACTTACCGTCAATATGAAGCGTCGACCCCGTTAGCACTATATCCCCATCGATGAGAACATTATGCAGTTTTGTTGGGTAGGCCGACAGAAGGTCACCATAAATAACAGTGTGTTTGTTTTGGTAATCTTCAATGCTAGAAGCTTGCTCATTGTTAACCTTCAACTCGACCGAAAGCGAGCGAAGTGAGATGCGTTTATTAGGCTCACCAATTCGGTTATTACCCTCTAAAACAATGCCTTGATGAGCTTCTAGTATGACTTCGTTCTCAGGTGAAGAGGAGATGATGGAATCACCAGCGGGTAATACGATCTTGCCATGGCAAAAAAAGGTAGTGTCTGTTCTTTGAATATCAAAAGAACTATGAGTTGAGCATATTTGGTTTAGCTCAGATGGTTTCGCAACGTCATAAACCGTTGCTTGTGCTGTTAACGGCATCAACATGGCCGTAGCAATAACGCAGTAAAGACGCATCATTAAGTATCCTAAATCTCGTGGAACTGAATGACATCAAGCGAGAGAAAATAAGTGTCTCAGAAAAATAGCGGCTAAATATTATTAGAAGAACCGCTTAGTTATTGAACTATGGGGATTTTTATTTCGTATGTCATACCATAGTGATGTAAGGATATTAGAACTTAGATGGGTTGTTTGTTCAATAGATAAATGTGATATATGTCGCATTGATGGTGTAAGTATTTGTTAGTAAATGATAATAAAAGGTGAGGCTCTACCAGAATAAGGCCAAGTGACGGCCTTATTCTGTACAATTATTCGCTACGCCGCGTGGTCGAGCAGGGGAGCCATCTGATACAACTCCTCAAGAATGGCTTTGGTTTGTCGTGAATACACCAATCGGTCACGGTCGCCTACAAGTTGAATCGCTTTTACCTTACCAGATACCAAACACAGCCTTAATGTCCTCAGTACCATTTGAATATCCAGCGATGGCGTACCTTCAAGATTGTTTTTCGTTGATAGTGAACCTAAATCTATCGTCACAATGATTTGGTCACAGTGATCCAAATAATTGCTGATTTGCTGCTTTACGTGGTTGCGATGTCTGAACGTAAACTCACGATCCGTTACCCAATCACAGCCTTGATCTTCGGCGTATTCCAAGGTTTCTTGTTTCGTGTCTTGCTCGCTTACGCCAGCAAAAAATAGTCGCACATTTTGATAGCGAGAAAGGGCAAAGTGAAACGCTGAACCCATGCGAGGTTCAAGCGTCGGCTTTAGGCTCATCTTATGGCCGATATTCACAATGCCCACTTCATCGCGGTACGACACAACGACAGGAAGCATCGATAAAATGGCTTCCGTGCAGTTAGAAACCAACACAGGGATAGAGTGGCGAGAAAGCGATAGGCTCAATGCTTCCTGAAATTCACCACTCTCTAATTTTGAGTGAGAAAAATGACCGAAATTCGCTGCTGTCGCGTGATCATGTTGTTGATACAACCATTCGCTCGCGTTTTCCAAACTTTGGTCTGCTAATTCAAACGCACCTTTAGACATAGGGGCTAAGTGTTCGCAAACCGTCATAAAAGAAAAAGGATAATGATGCGGCTGCTTTGGTGTGTGATGAAACTTATAGCGTTTGAAAAAGCTTAACATGTTGAATTACCTTTCTGGTGGTAGTGCCCTTGCCGCCTGCAACACATGCAAAATAATGCGCTGCTTATCCTTTTCTACTCGGTGTGCCGGAGCCATAACCGAAACTGCGCCAACCAGCTTACTTCCTTTCATGACTGGCGCACTGATACCAGAAACACCAGGGTCAATCTCGGAGGTACTTACGGCATAGCCGTTCTTTCGGATTGTGGCGAGCTCCTCTTCCCATTCGTCTAAGCGATGATCTTGGCTAAAGTAACGTAAGATCTTTTCGCAACGACTTTGAGGCATAAAAGCCAGCATCACTTTAGATGAGGCGCCACGAAGCAGGGGTTGACTTTGACCCTGGACGAAGCTGCATCGTAGCGCCTGCATACTTTCTTTTTGTCTGACACAAAGCGCTCGATAACCCGATGGCACCATGTACGCCGCCATTTCCCCTGTTTGCTGCACCAAGCGCGCCAAGATGGTTTCAACCATATCAAGGCCGTGCTGAGCGGTTTCATAGCTGTGCATCAACAGTAAGGCTGCTGGTCCAACAACAAACGTCTTGTCATGCACACTTTCTTCAATCAAGTTCCATTCTTTCAGCAGTTTTAGATGTCGATACAAACTGCTTAATGGAACGTTCAATTGTTCGCTGAGTGTTTTCGCAGAGACTGGGAATTGGCTTACCGCAACTTGCATTAATAATTGCAGTGCCTTTTCGTTTACCTGATTAGCGTTGGCTTTGTTTAATGTCATGAGAGAGTTGTAACGTGTTAAAAGATATAGGACAAATATAATTCTTAATCACTGAGAAAAGAAAAATAATTTTTATGAGTAATTCTCACTTAATGAGAAAATGGTAGTGAGCGGTTAAATATTGAAGAAAACTTGAAAAGTGGATGTCTCACCTTTGAGTCTCGTGCCACTAAACTGGAACTTAAACAATTAAGATTTTGTTTTATTTGCGAGAGTAGGAGGTGTCTCGCATACTCAATAAATCTAATGAATAATATTGTAAACGTGAGTTGCTGGTGGGTATCGTTTTCTCGATACCATCTGAGTCAATCGGTTTATAAAAGGTCGCTTTTATATGCTGAATAAAATGCTTCTTAAGAAAGCTGCTATCTTTTTTCTGCCACTTCCTTTGGTATTTGCGGAGGTTTTGTATTTGGCACACGAGAGTGTGCAAAGTAACCTCGATCACTTGCTCGAAAAGAACATACAAATCGCGGATGAAATTCTCTTTCAAATTGAGACTGAAAACCGAACTGCGCTTATTCATCCAGAACGGTGTGAGCAGTTGCAGCAAAACCTGATGTTTGAGCGAGACATCGATGAAATGCTCATTGTCAAAGGCGATGAGATCATTTGCTCATCGAAGCTTGGACACTTATCCAAACCGCTTTCTGAATACTTAACCTTCACGCCCAATCATGCCTTAACCTTCGGCCAGATAAACGGCTTAGATGAACCATTGCTGCTAGTGGTGACTCAAGGGCAGCAGACATATAAAGCCATCACCATCATTGATAGAGACTATTTTGGCGCGACAATTGGATTTAACAACGATTTACGCCTCAAGCGGTCAGCTTTGTTTATTCATGACGACGTGGTGCCCGCTGGCGCATCCAGAAAAGGCAAAAACCCGATTGCTTTTAATGAATCTAAGGTGTTTGAATACCAAGCGCTCGCTGAAGCTAGCGATTTATTTGTTGAGCAAAAATTGATTTCTTACATCATCTATTCGGTGCCTATTATCGCGATGATTTATCTTTGCCTATACGCGTTAAACAAGTTTGTCGATCCACAAAGAAACCTTTTAGCAGAACTAAAAAAAGCACTGAAAAAAAACGAGTTAACCTTGTATTACCAACCTCAGATTGATGTTGAAAGCGGACGCGTGTTTGGTTACGAAGCGCTGATACGCTGGGAGCATCAACAAAAAGGTTTTATTGCTCCAGATGAATTTGTTCCTGCGGCAGAACAGAACGGGTTAGTATCGTTGCTAACTGACTACGTTTTAGAAAAAGCTGCGGACGATTTCTCCAAACTGACGTTTACTCATCCGGTGCATCTTGGTGTCAATGTGCCTCCTGGTTACCTTGTCGGTTCTCATGTAATAAGAAAACTGCAACTCATCCACAGAAAGCTAAGTGAGAATAATGTGTCGCTCGGCATCGAAATTACGGAGCGTCAGTTGATTAATGGGGAAGCACGGAAGCATATCGCAGCGTTGCGCGTGCACGGAATTGATGTACTGATTGACGACTTTGGAACTGGGCAAACGTCGTTAGCATTTTTGCAGCACATGAAAATTGATTATTTGAAGATCGACAAGTGTTTTGTTGAAACAATAGGCATTCAAAGTGTGAGTGCATCCGTATTGAATGCCATCGTTCATTTTGCGGACGAGCTGCAAGTGAAGTTGATTGCCGAAGGCGTCGAAACGCCGGCGCAAGCAGAGCATTTGAAAAATATGGGAGTGCAATACCATCAAGGCTACCTGTATTCCAAACCTTTACCATATTCCCTGCTTGCGCAGCAGCCGATTTCCTAGCTCTTGTTACGCATTACCAGTGATGAATTTGAGCGCGATAACACTGCGCTTCGTCACCGAAGACAAACTCAAGATCGTTTTTGATGCTCTCAAGGCTGTCTTCTTGGTAATGGGAGACGTAAAGCAATTGGCTGAGATTTTCACGTGCAATCAGTTCCAACGTGTTTTTTACCAAGCGTCGTCCTAAAAAGTCGAGACCTTGATAGGGCTCATCCAAAATGAGTAGTGTTGGCTGCTTCGCTATAGCGCGCGCGATCAACAGCAAACGTTGCTGACTGTATTCCAACTGTTTGAAAGACGTCTTTTCGTAGTGACGCATGTGTAAGATATCAAGCCACTCTTTAGCTACGTCAATCTCTTTACGCGAAGGCTGATTATACAAGCCAATCGAGTCGTAGAACCCAGACAGAATGACCTCTAACGCGCTGCAATTCACTCGGTATTGAAGATGCAGTGCAGAGGAGACCATGCCAATATGCTGTTTTATCTCCCAGATGCTTTCGCCAGAGCCTCGTTTCTTGCCGAAGATGTGGATGTCGTTACTGTAGCATTGTGGATGATCGCCAAATATCAGCCCCAATAACGTACTTTTACCACAGCCGTTTGGCCCTTTAACTTGCCAGTGTTGTCCTTTATCTATGCGCCAATTCAGGTCAGTGAAAATACGTTTTTCAGTGTATTCAACTTGGCCATTTTTTAGTTCGAAAATAGGATCATCGAAGTGTGTAGAGTGTTGGTGACGTCGTATCAACCCCATCATCTCTTCGCTTTGTTTTTGGGATTGTGACTTGATTTGTTCGATTATCGGGTGGTTGTCCCAACTCTCTTTATTCATTGTGCTGTCAAGACTGCCGGCATTAAATAGCGCCACATGATCTATCCATTCTGGCATGTCGGACTCGCGAGAAAACGTAATCAACATCTGGACGGATTGCGAAAGCGAGTGCAAATAGGTTGCGAGTGAAGCGCGGTGGGCAACATCTAGACCGACAAAAGGATTATCCAGAAGCACAAGGTCAGGTTGGGTTGCCAACGCTCTAGCGAGCATGACTCGTCTGGTCTCGCCAGTCGATAAAACACGAAAACCGCTCTGTTTTAAATGGTGAAGGTCGAGCTCTTCAAGCAGTCTTTCCGTTGTTGCTGCATCTTGGCAGCACTCAAAAATCAAAGCATAAACGGTACTGCCTTGGTCGATACGATCGAGAAAATCGGTGTCGTCCTTTTCTAGCTCACGTTCAAGTAGTCGTTGTTGCTCTGAAAGCGATACTTGCGCGACTTTCAATTCACCAAGATCCAACGTCCCTTGTGTGGGTTTCAGTTCGCCACAAAGCAGATCGCCTAGCAGGGAGCCGATGTCTCCTTCTGCACTGAAGATGCCCCAAGAGTCATTGTTATCGATTGTCCATTCATCAATGGAAAGTGTGGTGGTATGTCCTTGTACAGCAAGCTGACTAAAGCGAATAGCCATTGTGTTTGTCTTCCTTGTTATTGTTGTATTGGACTAGTTATAACAACTAACCAAGGGCCTAAGGAAGGGGATGTCAGTATTAATTTTAACCAAAGTAGAGATTGTTACGACCAGAAATGAAAGACTTATGTAACGAATCTTCTGTTGAATAAGTCGCGGGAATATTTCTATATAGTCATCATTATGTGTATGGATATTATGCTGCTACACTCATATGTGGCACTTATTTATTAAATGTAAGGATGCATGTATATGAGTGAAAAGGAATACGATTATCCTGCGAGCTACAGTCTCGTTTCCATAACCGACCCATCAAGTTACATCAAATATGCCAGTGCGCATTTTAATGAAGTTGCTGGCTTTGAAGAAGGAGAGTTGATAGGAAAACCACATAACGTTGTTCGCCATCCAGATATGCCTAAACAGGCGTTTAAAGACCTCTGGTCTCATCTCAAAGCTGGGAAACATTGGATGGGAATGGTGAAAAACAGACGAAAAAATGGAGGGTATTACTGGGTGGATGCGTTTGCATCGCCAATCAAATACAACGGTGAAATTGTTGAATACCAATCTGTCCGTTTTAAACCAGAACGTATTTATGTCAAACGCGCAGAGAAAGCTTACGCGAAACTGCGAAATGATAAAAAACCGCTTCAACTTTACTTACCTCGTACACGCCTTTGGATGAGAGCTGCCTTTTTCCTTTTTATTTCGAACTTTTTGGGCTTGTTACTTCTAGAGATGAATCAATCACCAATGGTGGCTTTCAGCGCAGCAGCGTTACTTTCGGCATTATCCATTTACATGTTGACCAGACCAATTGAGAAGCTGGCTAAACAAGCAAGACAGGATTTCAATAACCCGTTGATGGAATACATATACTGCGGGAAAGTGAATGATCTTGCAGAAATCGAACTGGCTATGAAAATGAGGAAGCAGTTCGCGAACGCATTGTTAGGTAGAGTAGGAGTTTCGGTAAAAGATTCCTGTGAAGATACAAAAACGAATGCCGATAGCGCGGCGGATAACAGTGAGCGCGTTACTGAGAACCTAAGCGCGCAAAAAATCGAAATTGATTCTGTTGCAACCGCAGTGAATGAGATGCAAGCCTCGTCTTCCGAGATATCTCATAATGCTCAAGCAACCGCAGATGCGACGCTGAAAGCGCAAAATACCATGACCGATAGTCGCAATGTTATCGATAACGTTAACCATTCCGTTCTCGATCTTGTTGGCGAGTTGGGTGAGATTTCGAAAGTAGTGATGCGTTTGAATCAACAAACGGATCAAATTGGGACGGTTATTGAGGTGATTAATGGCATTGCCGAACAAACCAATCTTCTGGCATTGAATGCTGCGATAGAAGCGGCAAGGGCAGGCGAGCAAGGTCGTGGTTTTGCGGTAGTCGCGGATGAAGTGAGAACGCTTGCCAAACGAACTCAAGAGTCCACAACAGAGATCAAATCTGCGATTGAGAGCATTCAACATGGCAGTAAGTCTGCGGTTTCTGCGTTGGAGAAAGGCAACGAGATGTCTACAGGGACGGTGACTTTGCTTGGAACGGCGCTTGAGAGCATTCAGCAACTAGAGTCGTTGATCCAAGATGTTGTAGAAAGAAATCAACAGATAGCTGTCGCCATCGAAGAGCAGGTCTACGTCACGGATGAAATCAATGAGAACATCCAATCGCTCAATTTGAAATACAGCGAGTCGTATGATCTGATGACAGAAACCAACCAGATGAACAGCAGAGTGCAAAACTGTACGAATGAACTCTCTGACATGATAAAAAAATTCGCATAAGCAGCGGAAGTAAATGGCTTAGTGCTTCTCTAAATAAAGCATAGGGTAGGAGCAAATATGGTTACGCAAAATACCAACTTTTCCCCGGAGCAACCAAAAAATAAAAAAGACGAGCAACAGAATGTAGCAATAGTTGAATTCAATAGCAGTGTGCTCAGCAGGCAATCGACGGATTTTTTGACTCATGAAGAGTTAAAAATGTTGGAAGCCGTGATAGGTATCGCTTTTTAGCTTTTATCATTAATCAGTTGTATTAAAGCAATGAAAACGAAAAAAGCCGTTGATTATCAACGGCTTTTTTCTAAATGTGGCGGAGAGATAGGGATTTGAACCCTAGATACGCTATTAACGTATGCCGGTTTTCAAGACCGGTGCTTTCAACCACTCAGCCATCTCTCCGTTGCGGGACTTATAATAGGGAGTGGAGTAGTCGTTGTAAAGCACTGAATTACAATTGAAGTGCCGTTTGATGATTTTCTAGACTCCGATGCAATAGTGAGCGAAAACAACGCGAAACGCACCTAAATGTAGAGTTTTTACTTTATCCTAGTGCTAATCAATAAAATGGTGTTTTATTGTTATCTTTATGAAAAATAACAAATTATAGGCTTTGAGGATACATGTGTTCGCCCGAAAGTGTTTGCAACAGTTTGTGAACTAATTCAAAATTAACTGGTAGAGCCAGTTGTGCTTATTTTTTAAGGGTGTTTATGAAGGTCACAAATCTGTTTAAAGACAAAGTTGATGCGATTTCTGCTCATCAATCCGAGTTTATGAATTGGATGTCTCCAACGCTACGCGATTACTGGAGTGACTTTTTGGGCAAGGCACAAAACAGCTTTTTGTTTTCTAATGTGCGCGACCATAATCAGCCTGCAGTAAATGAAGAAGTGGCTCCTCAACCTGCGCCGATTGTTCTTCAGCCAGAAGCTCAAAAACTGTATGACGAGCTAATCGGTAAGATCGGTGAAGTGATCCATACGGGTGACTGGGTTCATGTATCTCAAGAGCGTATCAATCAATTTGGTGCGGTAACAGAAGATATGCAATGGATTCATACTGATCCAGAGCGTGCATCTGTTGAATCACCTTTTAAAACAACCATTGCGCATGGTTTCCTGACGTTGGCTCTACTGCCTAAACTGACGGACTCAGTTGATGCGGATAAACCATTATTTCCGACAGCGAAATTGGTTGTGAATCTAGGCTTGAACCAAGTACGTTTTCCTTACCCAGTTAAAGCTGGTAACAACGTGCGTGCAGTAAGTACACTGACTAAAGTAACGCCTATCAAGAAAGGTTTAGAGATCGAGCGTGAAATCAAAGTGGAAATTGAAGGCGTAAGACGCCCAGGTGCGGTAGTGGTATCTGTGATTCAATTGCACTTCTAAAACATATTCGAATCAATAAAAAAGAGAGCATTTCAATGCTCTCTTTTTTGTTTTTACTGGTTAAAGTTTTTAACCGGTATGTACCCGTAGTCAGCAATGGTTTTTTGTCCCGCTTCCGATTTTAGGAACGCGACAAAGTCTTTGCCTGCTTGATCTAGCGAGTCGACTTTGTAAAGCACCAAGAATGGTCGAGCCAGTTTGTATTTGTGATTTGCGATGTTCGCTGCTGTTGGTTCAATCCCGTTAAACTGAATCGCCTTCACAGAAAGGTCTACAGACCCCACCGAAATAAAACCAATCGCACGTGTGTTATGGTTCACAATGGTTTTAACCATGCTGTTGCTGTTTACAACTAAGTTGTTTGGGCTGATATCAGAAACCAGACGGTCGTTAATGATTTTGGTTAGACCCAACAAACTTTCAAAGCTGTAGCGCGAGCCAGAAGATGCTTCTCGTGTGACAACAGCTATCGGTTGATCCGCGCCGCCGACTTCTTTCCAGTTTTTGATTTCGCCTTTGTAGATGTCAAACAGTTGTTGTGCTGAAAGGTTAGTCACAGAGTTTGTACGGTTCACAACAACGGCAAGGCCATCGTAAGCAATTGGAAACACATTCAAGTCTTCGCCTTTTTCGCTTTCTGTCAGATAGCGAGAGCTCATACCAAGTTTCACGACACCGTTGTTCACCATGGTGATCCCCGCACTAGAACCAATGCCCTGTACAGCGATGTAATTATCTGGGTGTGTCTTATTGTATTCTTCGGCGAGTACGTCCATCACGCGAGCAACGGAAGTTGAACCTGAAATGTTGACTTCTTTCGCCATAGCAGAAGGAAGGGAGACAGCCATGGCTAGTAAAGTTGCCACAGTAAAACGTAACATATTTAAACTCCATATACGGTATAAAGCAGCACTTATGATATTGCGTTCAGGTTACACTTTTGTGAATCAGAAAAGATTGTTCGAATGTGAAACAGCAGCGTGTTTATCGCGTTATTTGAGCAAAGTGGTGATGTACGTAGTGTTTCCTTGGAGGGTGAGATGGTAATCTCTGAGAAGTCTGTAAACGGAACGTTGGTGAAGTCAGCCTTAAATGGCGCTTGGGTGTATACTAAAAACTACCTATCAGGAGAACGTCATGTCTGTTTCTCAAATGGCAACCAGCCGCTTATATAAACTGGTTCAGATTCTTTGTTCGGCGCGCAATGCGAATTTGCCGGTAGAGCAAGGAAAATGCCTTTATGAGCCAATTGAAAATGGCGTTGAACTTCACCATGCGCATTTCTTGCTAGATTCACAACACAGCGAATACACCTCGCCAATTGCAAAAATTCTATTTGATTCTCAGACTCAGCTTTGGCGCTTTTATGTTCCCGCCTCTCGTTCAGAAGAAATTCGATGGATTCCTTACAAAAAGTTGCCGCATAGTCACACGCTTGAAGATCTCCTTGCCGAACTTGAAAGCGATCCTCAAGCGTGTTTTTGGGAGTAGGGGATTAACCTCTTACTACCTGATTACGAAAGTCTTTAGGGGTGATGTTGTAAATGGATTTAAACGCGGTACTAAAGTGAGCAGCGCTCTTAAATCCAGATTCAAATGCGATTTCTGTTATCGATTTTTGTGAAACGCGCAGTTGTGTTGCCGCGTAGTTAATACGTTTCACTTTTAATATCTGAGAAAAAGAAAGGTTTTCGGCAGCAAGGCGGCGTTTTAACGTCGCAATAGACATGCTCATGTGCGCCGCTAGGCCTTCTAACGTTATATCCTTCTCAATGTTCTTTTCAATGTACTTAATGGCCTTTTGAGAGGCTGTTAGGCTGCTTGCATCGTCAATGATCGAAAGAGTGTCTGGCTGAACTTCCACCATAAGAGAAAGTAGCGCCATTGCGATGTGGCTCTGAGTGTAATCAGGTGCATTACGACTGGCTAAAGCCAATAACGTATTCTTAAGCTGTGTGACTTCTGAATTGGATTCTGGTGAGAAAGGGTAGAAGCGTCGGTGTTCTGCTTCTGAATGCAATCCAGGGTGTGCTTTCTTAAACTCGCAAAATAGGCTGATGTCAAAGACTAGCGCTACAGCTTTAAAGCCATTCTCGCCTGGTATGGCTTCTGCACTTCTTAAGTCAGAAGAGTTGTATAGGGTAAAGTCGCCAGCTTGTAGTTCAAACTGTTCGCCATTTGGCTGGTGGATGACTAATGCGCCTTCTTCTACGACATATAAGCCGTTATGGGTGGCGGTGTAACGTTCACTTTTGCGAGCAGTGAAGTGGTTAAAGCGAATGATCTCAATGTTCGGCATATTCGTTCTTATCGTTTTCCATGACAAATAAAAAAGGCGCTCATTCGAGCGCCTTTAAACTTCATTCGGTATTATTCTTCACTTACAGTTTGTTCTGTTTGTGCTGCTGGTTGATCAGCAAATACCTGTGTTGGCTTTGCAACTAAACTGCGGTTTTCTTGGTTAACGTCCGCAAGAACGATTTCCAATGTGTCACCCAGTTTGTACACCACCTCTTTATCGATAGAGATTGTGCCGTTGTCGCCATTGCACTCAATTCGTTCTTTATTATCAAGAATCAGGGCACCAGGAATAAAGGCTGCTGCACCATTTTCGAGAAGTCGAACACGTGCACCAGCACGATTAATATCGAAAATCTCACCTGTGAAACAAGTTTGCTTGCTTGGTTCATCCGCAAGAGTACGTGCGTATAGCCAATCAGACACGTTACGCTCTGCAATTTTGTGATGCTTACGGTGCAGTGCCAGTTCTTCACCCACTTGATCGTCAGGTTTTTGTACTGGTTCTTTATCTAGAATCACCGCTTTTAGCATACGGTGGTTGATCATATCGCCGTATTTACGAATTGGGGATGTCCAAGTCGCATAAATGTCTAGACCCATCGCGTAATGAGGAAGAGGTTGGTTACCCACTTCACTGTATGCTTGGAACTTACGAATGCGGTTGTCTAGGTAAGATGTCTCTTGAACCGCTAACCAACGACGTAGAGCCGCAAAGCCTTCAAGCGTTGCAATCGATTCTGCTGTGAATTCTAGCGTACCCTCAGGGTTAACGAGTTGCACAACTTCTTCGATTTTCTCTGGTTTCAAACCTGCGTGAGTGTTGAATACGCCAGTTTCGAATTTTTCACGCAGTGTACGGCCTGCACAGATGTTCGCTGTGATCATCGATTCTTCAACAAGACGGTTTGCACTGCGGCGCATATCAGCGTGAATAGCGATAACGTCATTGTCTTCACTTAGCTCAAAACGGTAGTCAGGGCGGTCAGGGAATACAACTGCGTTTTTCTCACGCCATTCTGCGCGAGCTAGAGAAAACTCGTATAGATCACGTACGATAGTTGCGATTTCTTCTGAAGGTTGCCATGCGTCAGAGTTGCCGTTTTCTAGCCAATCAGAAACGTGATCGTATGCTAGGCGCGCATGTGACTTGATGTTTGCAGCGAAGAATTTGATATCGTCACCAATCACACCGCCTTTGCTCACTGTTACGGTGCAGCAGATTGCTGGGCGGATTTCGCCTTCAATTAGAGAACATAGGTTGTCCGCTAGGTCGCGAGGTAACATCGGGATGTTACGGCCTGGTAGATAAATGGTGTAACCACGTTCACGCGCGACTTTATCCATTTCGTCTTCAGGTGTGATGTACGCAGTTGGGTCAGCAATCGCGATAGTTAACTCAAAATCACCAGATTCAGTTTTCTTCGCGTACAACGCGTCATCCATATCTTTAGTTGATTCACCATCGATTGTGACGAAAGGAACATGAGTCATGTCGATGCGCTCTAGATCGGCGTCATCTTTTAATTCCCAGTTCTCAATGCCAGCAGGTTCTGAGTTTGGTAGATCGTTTTGCGCTAGCGTTACCCACCACGGTGCGATTTTGTCATCAGCGTCAGTGATTTTCTCTGAAATTTCAACGAAGAACGTGTTGTCGCCTTTTAGCGGGTGACGAACAAGATGTGCTACAACCCAATCACCTTCCGCGAAGTTGTCAGGCTTTAAACCTTTCTTCAGTTTCGCTTTTAGAGACAATTTCTTTAGTTGAGGATGGTCAGGCACGACATTTAGCTTGCCTTTGAACATCTTTACTCGACCGATAAAGCGAGTAAGAGATTGTTCGATCAGCTCTTGTGGTTCTGCGACTTCACGTTCATTTTCAGTACGGATGATGGCCACGACTTTGTCGCCGTGAATGCACTTTTTCATGTACGCTGGTGGGATGAAGAAGCTGGTCTTGCTGTCCACTTCCAGGAAACCAAAGCCTTTATCTGTTGCTTTGATTGAACCTTCTTTTTTAGGCAGGTTTTCTTGGATTTGCTGCTTAAGCTGGGCTAATAGCGGGTTATCTTGAAACATCTTTTCTTAACTTACCAATGGAGTTGGCCACACTATAATCATTGCGGGCTATTATTACTACCTAAAGCACACAAATTCGCTGTGAATTATTGAGGAATTAAACAGCTCAACGGTGCTTTTCTCTTCGGAGAAACGGGCGGTAGGTGGATTTTTATGCGGATATTACCATTCGTGAGAATAAATTGTGATGTAATTCAATTTTTTCTAGCTTTTTTTATGCATTTAAGGAATAATCCGCCTCCCTTAGTCGTCCCTAATGGCTTATCGCGGTTGTGTACTGTGCTAACTCCTGTCTGAATGGATTTAGTAACTGGATGAATCAGTATCGAATTGGAAGAGCATATGGGACTGTTTTTTTGTTTAATTAAGTAGGATCCCAATGCAAGATTCTGTTATTCAATTCAGCGATTTATCTCTGAATGATTCTATCCTTTCTGCTCTAGACGGAATGGGTTTCGTGTCACCAACTCCAATTCAGGCTGCGGCAATCCCACACCTATTGGAAGGTGCTGACGCGCTGGGTAAAGCACAGACGGGTACAGGTAAAACGGCAGCATTCTCTCTGCCTCTTCTAAACAAGCTAGATCTTGATCAACGTAAACCACAAGCAATCGTTCTTGCTCCAACTCGTGAGCTAGCGATTCAGGTTGCGGCTGAAATGAAAAACCTTGGTAAAAACATCAAGGGTCTTAAAGTTCTAGAAATTTACGGTGGTGCATCTATCGTAGATCAAATGCGTGCTCTTAAAAATGGTGCACACGTTATTGTTGGTACTCCTGGCCGTGTTCAAGACCTTATCAACCGTGAACGTCTACATTTAGACGAAGTAAATACTTTCGTTCTTGATGAAGCGGACGAAATGCTAAACATGGGTTTCGTGGACGACGTAACTGCAATCATGGAGCACGCTCCTGAATCAGCTCAACGCGTTCTATTCTCTGCAACTATGCCTCCAATGCTGAAAAACATTGTTGAGCGTTTCCTACGTGATCCTGTAATGGTTGACGTTGCTGGTAAAAACCACACTGTAGACAAAGTTCAACAACAGTTCTGGGTAGTGAAGGGTGTAGAGAAAGATGAAGCTATGTCTCGTCTTCTTGAAACTGAAGAAACTGACGCGTCAATCGTATTCGTACGTACTCGTCAAGACACTGAGCGTCTAGCTGATTGGCTATCTGCACGTGGCTTTAAAGCCGCTGCACTGCACGGTGACATTCCTCAGTCTCTACGTGAGCGTACTGTTGACCACATCAAACAAGGTGTTATCGACATCCTAGTTGCAACTGACGTCGTAGCTCGTGGTCTTGACGTTCCACGTATCACTCACGTATTTAACTACGACATCCCATTCGATGTTGAGTCTTACATCCACCGTATCGGTCGTACTGGCCGTGCTGGACGTAAAGGTAAAGCGATCCTTCTAGTTCGCACTAACCAAATCCGTATGCTTCGCACTATCGAGCGCGTAACTAAGTCATCTATGGAAGAAATCCAACTTCCTCTACGTGACCAAGTAGCAGAAGCTCGTCTAAACAAGCTAGCGGCTGAACTGGAAGCAGAGAAAGAGCACAAAGCACTAGACAAGTTCGCAGAGCTAGTAGAGAAACTACAAACTTCTCTAGAAATCGACCCTGCGATGCTTGCTGCAATGCTTCTTAAGCGTCAACAAGGTAAGCGTCCTCTGTTCTACATTGGCGAAGACCCAATGGTTGAAGCGATTGAACGTGACAAGCAACGTCGTAAAGAGCGCCGTGAAGGTGGTCGTGAAGGCGGTCGCAGCTTCAACAATCAAGACTGGGATACTTACCAGCTTCAAGTTGGTCGCGAGCAAGGCGTTCAAGTTAAAGATATCGTTGGTGCTCTAGCAAACGAACTAGGCCTAGGTAAAGGTTCTATCGGTGCGATCAAGCTAGCGCAAGGTCACACATTCGTTCAGCTACCAAAAGCAATGACTTCTGAAGCGGCGAACAAGCTAAGCAAACTGCGTATCCGTCAACAAGATGTTGGTGCTGTAGTATGTGACTTCGACGATTTCCGTGAGTCTCGTGGTGGTCGCCGTGACGGTGGTCGTCGCGATGGCGGTCGTCGTGAAGGTGGTTTCCGTGGTAACCGCGAAGGTGGTAACCGTGGTGGTGAGCGTCGTGACGGCGGTCGTCGTGAAGGTGGTTTCCGTGGTAACCGTGACGGCAACCGCGAAGGTAACCGTGAAGGTGGCGAACGTCGTTTTGATCGTAACCGTGGTGGTGATCACCGTGGTAACTACCGTGGCGAACGTGGTCACGGCCGTGGCCGTCGCACTCAAGACGCATAATCAGCGCAGTACTACACAGTTACATAAATTGTTGTAGAGATTGATTTGAAAGCCGAGCATTAAGCTCGGCTTTTTTATGCGCGTCGGGTATGACTTTGTTTGTCGTCGTGCTCGTTAACCCAATTAATCACTTCATTCAGCGGCAGCGCAGGGCAAAATAGGTAGCCTTGAATGATGTCGCAGCCTCTGCTTCTTAAAAAATACAGCGTGTCCATGTCCTGAACGCCTTCCGCCACCACTGAGTACCCTAAACCATGTGCTAGAGCTATCGTGTTCTCTACGATGGAACGAGAGCCTTCTGTGCGGTTTGCTGTGCACAAAAACGAACGGTCGATTTTAATTTGATCCACAGGTAGATCCCGCAATAAAGAAAGCGACGAGTACCCCGTACCGAAGTCATCCAAACTGATTTTAATACCCAACCCTTTAATTTGATGAATGAGTGGGTTGAGTTCCACAACTCTATCTATTGCCATGGTTTCCGTGATTTCCAAACTGATCAGATCGGCAAATTGCGGATTGTTTTCAAGCAGTTTCTCAAGACGATGGAAAAGAAGGTTCGAAGAGAGGTCTTTGGCTGAAAGGTTCACGTGTACAGGCAACTTAATGCCTTTTTCGATAAAGGTTTTGAGATCTTTTTCTACCTGGCCCAATACCCACATGGTGATGTTGTGGACTTGGTTGCTGCGCTCCGCGATAGGGATGAAGTCGTTGGGTGAGATAGTTTTCCCGTTTTCATCGTGCCAACGGATCACTGCCTCGAATCCGACAGCTAAACTGGTGTTCGCATCAATCAAGGGTTGGTAGTACAACTGAAACTCTTCTTTCTCCAACGCGCATTGAATGCGAGAGGAAATTTCAAGCTGGTACTTAGCTCCCACGTTCATATCATCATGATAAAAAGCGAATAAATTGCCGTTACGTTTGGCGTGATACATGGCAATGTCGGCATGTTTAATCAAAAGATCATTTGAGATCGCGTCGTAAGGATAGGTGCTTATCCCAAATACGACACGTGAAGATACTTGGAACTCTTCTAGGTGAAAGCGTGCAGAGAGGGCGCAATCTAGGCTTTCGATAAGTTCTGTGCCCGTTTTCTCACATGCGGAAGAGGTGAGAATGACAAACTCATCGCCCCCCACACGGAAGATCTTGTCGCTCCCTTTGAGCTTGTCTTGCAATCGTTGACCAATCTGAATCAGTAACTGGTCTCCGCAGAAGTGTCCCATCGCATCGTTCACTTGTTTAAAGTTCACTACGTCAAACAGAATGACAGAGAAAGGGTCGCCAGATTGTATTCTGTCATCAATCAGTTCGAAGCAATACTTGCGATTGGGAAGCCCTGTCAGGGAGTCATGAACCGCATTTCGTTTTTCTCGCTCCGCGACGCTGTGTAGCTCTAAGATGGAATCGTTGCTCCACTTGATGACTAAAACGACAAAAATACTGCCACCGAATAAGAGCAAAGAAACACCAGTTTCAAGCAGTGATGCCACTGGTTTTTTCATGATTGCGTGCAAGAAAGCAGCATACGCAAAAATGAAGCAACTTATTAACATCAACAGCCATGTCCACCCGGGTACCTCTGTTTTCGAGCAAATATTTTTTGTCATCTGCCATCCCCAGCAGAGCAAAATCAAACCTAAGATCACTAATAAAAAGGCTATTGTGGGCACGCTATTACCCCGAATTATTGATGAGATTGTTATTTTTATACATCCAATAAACAACGTAGCTCATAGGTTTGAATTTGTACAAATTGACTAATTCATAAATTAGCTTTAACAAATCATATTTTTTAGACTTCAAATAAAATCAAAACTTGCTATAGATCAACAAAATTTGTTCAATCAAATCGCTTTCACTAAAAGATTGTTGAAAGATTAAAAAATTATTGAATAATAGGGGAGCAAACAAGAAGTACGCAGCGCGGAAGCGCAATTACAACCTCTGCTCCACAACAGGATAACTACATGTCTAATTCGTTTGTACTGGTGATCAACTCTGGTAGCTCTTCACTAAAATTTGCAGTCATCGATTCCGTATCGGGTGACGCGGTGCTAAGTGGTCTGGGCGAATGCTTTGGTCTATCAGACGCTCGTATGAGCTGGAAATTCAACGGTGAAAAAAAGGAAATCTCCATCGAAGGTGACGATAGCCATCACAAAATCGCTATCGGCAAACTAGTAGGTTTAACCGAAGAGTTAGGTCTAGCTCAAGACATCGTTGCTGTGGGCCATCGTATTGTTCACGGCGGTGAGAAATTCACTAAAACCGTTCGTATTACTGAAGAAGTTACACAAGAAATTGAGAAGCTTGCAGACCTTGCTCCACTTCACAACCCAGCTGGTGCTATCGGCATCCGTGCTGCTGTTGAAGCGTTTCCAAGCCTTCCACAATTTGCAGTATTCGATACAGCGTTCCACCAAACAATGCCTCAACGTGCGTTCACTGGTGCAATCGCTAAAGAACTTTACACAGATTTCGGCATTCGTCGTTACGGGTTCCACGGTACAAGTCATTACTTTGTAAGTCGCGAAGCTGCGAAGATGATCAACAAGCCGATTGAAGAATCGAGCTTCATCTCTGTTCACTTAGGTAACGGTGCTTCTGTTTGTGCAATCAACAATGGTGAATCTGTAGATACGTCTATGGGCTTCACTCCGCTGTCTGGTCTAATGATGGGTACACGTTGTGGTGACCTTGACCCAGGCATCATTGAGTACCTTCTGAAGAAAGGTTGGTCTCAAGAGAAAGTGTTCAACTCACTGAACAAAGCTTCTGGCTTCTTAGGTGTTTCTGGCCTAACAAGCGACGCACGCGGTATTTTGGAAGCAATGGAAGAAGGCCACGAAGGCGCTGCCCTTGCATTCCAAGTGTTCACATACCGTGTGTCTAAATACATCGCTTCTTATCTTGCTGCGCTTGATTCATTCGACGGCATCATCTTCACTGGCGGTATTGGCGAGAACTCTATGCCAATTCGTCGTGAAATTCTGAAAAACCTAAAACTGCTAGGTTTTGTTGAAGATGCGAAAGGAAACGAAGACGCTCGATTTGGTAACGCAGGTGTGATTGCTACATCTGAGTTGCTAGGTGCGAAAGCACTGGTTATTCCTACCAATGAAGAGTGGGTGATAGCATCGCAATCCGTTGAGCTTCTAAATCAATAGTAGAGCAGTTAATTTAAACAACAAGCCACCAAATATGGTGGCTTTTTTATTTAATAAATTCAATAACTTAATGTGCTTTCCTGTATAAAGCCCTCTTTTTGTTGATCCATTTGATTAATGTGCAATAATCAATCCTGACAAAAAGTTATAGGTTATAGCATTACAGGCTGATTGGAATGGACGAAAAACCACGCATTGCACATATTTATTCTAGAGTTTCAAAGGGCACACAAGTAAAAGGAGATGGCCTACGGCGACAAATCGAAATAGCTAGCAAGTTTATTGAAGATGTAAACATTTCAAACAGCCGTGATGGTTTACCAGTGTATACACTTGCAGATAGCCCCATCTACGACAGGGGGTTAAGTGCGTACTTTGGATTAAATACAGATGAAAACGCGGGGCTTGGCGCATTCTTAAAAGCAGCGGAAAACGGACAGGTAGAAAAAGGTACGTTGCTAATTGTAGAAGCAATTGACCGTATAAGTCGCTTGCCCGTTGATGATGCCCGCGCTCTGTTTGCACGTTTCAAAAAGTACGGCATTGATGTTGCCATTTGCCGTTTCAACCTGATCATTTATCACGACAAAAGTAGTGACTTAGGTCAAGACCTGCTTATCACTACAGCAATACATTTAGCGCACTTAGAGAGTGAACAGAAATCAAAACGCATACGTGCCAGATTCACACACAAGCGACTATTAGAAAAAGAGGGCGGTGAGAGACGCACATCAATGAGTCCTAGCTGGATTGAATTAAGCAAAGATAAAACGCACTTTGTGTTGATACCTGAGCGTGCGCGAATTGTGCGCAAGATGGTAGATTTAAAGCTGCAAGGCTGGGGTGCTCATCGCATTACAGTTTATCTTAATGAGCAAGGATATCCTTGCTGGAACCGCAGCAATACTTGGTACACAAAGATTGTTGAGAAGTATCTAAAGATGATACAGCTTGTCGGCGACTTTCAACCAGTCGAGCATGTGCACGGCGAAAAGGGGGTGCGCAAAGAACCTGTTGGAGATGTAATAAAAGGCTATTACCCAGCATTGATTACAGAAGAAGAGTGGATCAGGCTTAAAGCATCTTTTAAGAGATCTGGAGGGCGACAAACGGGCGCGTTTTCAAATCTATTTAGCTGTATGCTTTATTGCCCAACCTGTGGTTCTTGCATGTCTTACTTTAAGCCTAATCGCGGGCGCATCAAAGTAAGATGTCGCAAGCAGATTGACAAGCAAGGCTGCGACCAACGCGCACTTAACTATGAAGAAATCGAGCCGCGATTAATTAAAGCGCTGGCTGGTTTAGATTACGCAAAGATTAACAACAATAGCTTTGCTAGCTTACAGAAAGAGCTAAACACGCTAGAAGCGCAGGTTGCAGAGCTAGAAGCAAGCGCTGACGATATTAAGACACAAATGCTTGAAGAGTCAGATCCTCGTATTATATCCGTTTATGTAAACAAGCTAAAAGCTATCTATACAGAGCAAGATAAAGCAAAAGCACGATTTGAAAAGCTATCAACGCAAACAAGCGACTATGATGTAAACACGCTTGAGCAGCTACAATTAGAGCGAAACGAGGACAGAGAGCGCTACAACGGCTTTGTGCGCTCATTCGTCAAGTATGTGATAGCATCGGATTCAAAGCTTGGTAAACCACTGCGTATAGTGTTTAAAAGTGAAGCTGTGGGTGAAGTGCCAGTATTCTTTAATGACGACAAAAATAACAAAGCTATTAGTGATATTTTTACCGCGCAGAAAGATGTAAACGAAGCTGCCCCAATACGACTAATCAACATGTCACGCGTGCATGGTAATTTAGGTAAACTAGCAGCTATTGATACTGTACCCGTACCTGATGATTTGGGCGACGCACTAGAAAGGATAAAATATCTTTTTGCAGTAAGACAAGCTGTACTACAAAACCCCGAAAAATGGCAAGCAATCGCAGATGACGCAAGGTTATTTGAGTAACTACCACCAACAGAGCACCGCAAAGCGGTGCTTTTGTTTCGTTTGGAAAAAACGCGAAAAAACCAATTATATACCCGAGATCATTGAGTAGGCAATTTTGCCTTTGAGCAGTATGTTTTCGTAGCTTGTTCAGTGCCGTGATATATCCTCTTACGAAGCTCGGGGTAATAGAGTAGGAACTTTGCTAAACCTCTTTCTTAGATTTCTGCTCAGGACAATAAATGATTGGTCATTGGGTAAAACATGATTTATTAATAGTTAATTCTGTTCTATTCAATGAGAGCTATGGAAACCGATTGGGTAGCTGAAATAATTTATTGTTACAACTGGAATCGTGCATATATATTTAATGTAAAAGTGTTTCTTTCCGTTCTTTTATGACGACTCAGGCTATGTTAATTATTGACTAATTCAATTGTAATAAATGGAATGATTTCAAAGGAGTAACTATTGTAATTATTATTTAATGAAAGATGTTTTAAATTATTATTCGATAAGTATTTAATATTATCTTTTTACTTAAAGGGTAAGTATTATCACATGCCATGGCACTTAATAGTTAAGAAGTTATGTAATTAATTTTAATAAAATAACTGTTAAGTCGATGATTGTAAGTTATTTTTTGGTTAACTCTAAAATTAGAGATATAAACTCATGATTAAAATTAAAAAACAGACGCTTGATTTAAATTTATATTGAATATTTTTAATATATTGTTAATATGATAAAAATACAACTTGAAGCAAGCTGTGTCTGCGCGTTTATTTGTCCCAAATAAAAACGCCGACAAATACTCCGCCCATTCTGGTTGGTTGCTCTAACCCCCTTCGGTGTTAGCGCTGGTTTATCATATGTTGTTAGTCTTAAATCTTAATAGCTATATCTAATTATTTGAGAGGTGAGTATAGATACAATAAAAGGTAATAATTATGAAACACGATATGTTAGACATTTTAAGAAGTGTAGGTGCAAAAGATTTTAGAGCTATTGAAACCGCCATTAAGACAGTAAAAAAAGAGAAATACAAACCTCGTAAAGAACCTGGTGATTTGCAGATTAAATCAGTAAAGACAAATCTCACTGAAAAAGAATATCAAGAACTAGTTAAAAAGCAATGTATGGCTGGTTATTCAAAGCTTTCAGCATTTACTCGTGACGTCATCAATAATGCTGTAAAAGTCAAACCCATCATTCTAGAGGCATCTAAAGAGTTCTTTACAGAAACTTCAGAACTCAGTGATCAAATTAAAACAATTGCCACCGATATTGAGAATAGTAAAGCTCTCACAAGAGATGAAATAGAAAGTACTCTTGTAATATTAGCGGGACTATTAAGAGAGTTTCAGGCAACTCGTCACTTGCTAGTAAATAGCTTTACTCAAGAAGCGGCTTATGAAATAGCAAAACAGCATTTAAGTGAAGACAAGCTTGTTCAGGCACTGAAAGAATTCAGAGGGTCAAGTCATGATCTATAAGGAACCTGCACAAAAAGGCGGTGAGCACACTGAGCAGACCGTAGACGCTCTCATAAAGTATGTGGCTGGTGACGATGAACGAGTGGCTAAATATTTAGTAAATTATGGTGCAGGAATCACTAAAAGCGCTGATGCAGTAACAGAATTTATTTATGCAAATAATATTATACATATCCCTGTAAATGCTAAAAACGCACCAGGGGAGATGTTAGATATGGCACTTGCGATAAGGGAGATGCAGGAGTCTATAAGGCTTAATCCAACCGCCAAACAGCAATTTAAGCACATGATTGTAAGCTTAGATACTAATGAGAGTTTAACTAATTTCCAATGGTGCAAAACAGCTAAAAAGTTGATGAATCATTTGGGTTACGCAAATTGCCGATATATTGCTTTTAAACATAATGATACCGATGAACAACATATACATGTAGTCACATCTACTATCGATATAGTAACAAGAAAACGCATCAAAGACTCTTATAGCAAGATACGAGCACAAGAAGTAATGAGGGAGCTAGAGATAGAGTTTGGTCTGCGACAATTAGTAAGTAGTAATAAGATTGGTTACGATTCCTATGCTGATATTAATGACGCTAAAATATTTAACAAAAAGGCTCAAATAGCTCGTCTGGTAAAAACTGGTATCAATAAGTTAAAGCCACGCTCTAATCTTGCAGAGTTTGTCACTGCTGTTGAATCAACACATTCAAGCCTCAAAGTTGAGCTACAAACAAAGAAGGGGGTTGCGGTGGGGATCGTATTTAATCTCGACGGAGTTCGAATGTCTGCCTCCCAGTTAGGTGGAAATCGAAAATATACACTCGGAAAGCTTATTGGAAACGGTATTCTACATGACGCCTGTAAGGACCTGAGTAACTATGAAGAAGAACTAGAAAGAGCGGCTGCGCACGCTCAAGAACAATCAGATAATGCGCTTAGAGTTTACGAAAGTAAGCAAGATCAAGATATGAGGAGTTATCTTGTGATGCTTTCTGTGAATGTTAGATATCGCAAAGAAGTAGAACAATTCATAGATGACATGAAATGGAATCTGAGAGCACGTAAAAGATTAAAAGGCGCTTCTGATGTCGTGTATGTCGTTGAGATGATTTCTATGCTTAAAGATGTCGAAATGGGTTTTGAAACAGTTATTGAAGCGCTATTTTTGGATACTCTTGATAAAGCATTTAGCTGTATCACTAAGCGAAAAACAATGGAAAATGTATTTGAAAATTTAAGCACAAAACAGATTTCTGAGAGTGACTATAAGACTTTTATTGCTACTGCTCATGTTGATATCTTACACAAGAATGATAAACCACAACGAAGTTCGGTGAACAAACTATTAGAAAGTATCATTAGCCAGGATCACTAAGGTATAAATAATTAGCCTAATATTTATAGCTATCATTAAATGTAATTATATCACTTTCTATATATAATTCACTAGTCATTATTTTTTAATTCCTCACTAATTATTAAAAATCAATGATTCGTCATAGTTAATAAATATTTTATTAAATTTACCCGTCAATAATAATTAAAATTAGTTTATTCGTAATAGATAAATTTTACGAATCAACCTGTTAAAATTATATTTTTTGTAAATTCCAGTTTGTTTACTTATATAAAGTTAACTGGTATCTTGTATTAAAAGATAAGAATAAATTGTAAGGTTTAAGTTATGGCTAATTATGCAGATGCAATGAATGTCGCGATTGATAAGAAAAGAAATAATATACTTGATGATGGTAAGAACTTCACTCCGTATCGACATAGGAAAGGAATGACTCTTTATCTTCGACTAAATATTAAAAGATGTGATGAAGAAGTAAGAAATGGCTGTCCTAAGAATAAGGTTGTCATTGTTGCCAAAAAACGTATTGATGACATTCCAAAGTATACATTTGAAGAGTTTCTAGAAAACGATGTAACTGAATGTGTAAAGTCAGGGGAGTATAATGTTACCAAAGGGGCTTACGACAAGTTTATAGCTAAACACAAATCTTATTATAGAATATATCATGAAGCAAAAGTGAATGAATGCCGTGGTTATTTCGATATTGATAGAGCTGGAATTAAGAAAGAGGCGGCAAAGATATCAAAGCCAATCCATGATGTTGCAGATATTGTTGAAAAGCTTGCTTTAGATGGTCTTTTGACTGCTGTAGAAGCACAAGATCTGTATCAGTCAATGTACAGAATTAAACAAGTATTAGACGCATACGTTATGCCTGATATTCTTTTTCAGAATATGCTTTTCTATGATAAAAAATTAACTGATAAAATTAAGACTTACAATCATTTATCTAACTTCAAAATTTCAAGTAAAGCAAATGCTGATCGTTTTGTTAAACACATGAGTAAAATAGACAGTTTTGAGACTGGTAATAGAGTTAAAAAATTAAGCACTGAAAGAAAGGTGTTAGAGTCTTTGTGTTCCAGTCTTTAATAAAACCTCATTGATATCTGCCAGATCAAAGATCTGGCTTTTCATATTATATTCAAGTGTCCATTTTTAAACATAATGGATGAATAGTATTGTTTTACTGAACATCATGGATTAGTATTCATCATATTCTGCTACCAACATGTAATAGGGATGATTATGAATGATGATATTCATGAGCAGCTTGGCGTCAATAAGTCATTTCTTAACGAAACATTTGCAATGATCCGTATATCAAAAAATGGTGAAGTTTGGGTGCAATACCAAGATAAGATGGATATACCATCAGGCTCTAAAGCAATTAATATTACAGCTGATGTTCTTAAAATTATTGCGCTTTATAAAAGTAGTGAGTAATAATAGTGCGGTTTAATGAAATTAGATTTAGATAATAAGGTTTGAGAAGTCGACTGTAATTTATCATTATTATCACTGTTTTCTCTTTCCATTAAAGGGAAGTATTATATTTTATAGATATGGACAGACTATGAAAGCTCGAATTGGAATAGCCGATGAAGAACTAGTTCGTAAGTATATGTTGGATGTTTCAGCTGGTAAATTAAACCATGTAGAAAATTTTCCTCATTTGTGGTTTACATCATTAACGGAGCTGGCCCAGGTTTTAACTAACGAAAATATTAAGCTTTTGTATATGATTTCTCGTGATAGAGCAAATAATGTAAGGAAGTTATCTGAGATAACAGGTCGCAGTGTCGAAGAACTTTCGATTTCTATTGACGACCTTGCATCTAAAGGTTTTGTTCGTATTGATAGGTGTGGAAACGAAGAGTGTCTTACAGCAATTTATACATCTTTTGAGGTCCTCATGGGTAAAGAACTGGAAGATCTGCTTCTATAGCTCATCAATTTTTAATACATGGAGTTGGTGCGCAGACGTGAGACTGGCGTTATATCGATGAGGTGTATTCGATCCCTGAAACGTGTGCAGAGAGCAATCGTTTACGTTACTAAATTGTAAAAATATGGCGACTTGCTTGAAAAACAACGTAAACGCGATCGAAATCACCGAAATACGAATCTCCCGTTTCTAAAGGGGGAGCTAAAATTAGTTGTGCAAGAACATCAAATCTAGTTCAGGGTTACTTCTTCTTGTAATCGCAAACAGAACGGGTTCATCTCAGAAAGAATGAATTCTTCAAACCAAATATTTACATCATCAAGTAACTTCAACCCTTTCTTGGCCGTATATACCGAAAGTAAGTCAAGCTCTTCAAGGTCGATCATCTCTTCAAGAGGTGAAGACCTTACTAAGTTATGAATCGATCTATTTCGCTCTTTACGCCACGAGTCCACATCACGCTTAAGATTCTTGGGTAAAAACTCATCACACAGTTCTGTGAGCTTTGCAAAGCTCTTTGTCCCTGCTTTTTGCCCTTTCAAGTACAAAACCAACGATAAACGGTCTGAAATGCAACTTTCTTCAAGAGCGATTGCTTCGAGATAAAATTCTTGGTTTATGGCCTCGTTGATACGCTCAACAATGTGCTTAGAGCGCTCTTCTTTCTTGATGATCGTTGAATAAGCAGAAAACTCTTCATCTGGGATGTGTCTTGAGATGTGCAAATTCATCACCATAGGCCTAAAGCTTGGCATAGAATCCAAGATCTCGGTGAATTGTTTCATAAAGGTATCAAGATATGTGTATGTATAGACGTTCTCACGCTTTAACCACCAAGAATAAAGCATATCCTTTTCGGTTCTTGGGATTTGAATAACTCGCTCTCCGATATGGGAAATATAATTGTGTATATTATGAAGAAAGAATGTGCAATGGAATAGAATCGTTTTCCCTTCTGGATACATTGCGTAGGCTTCTGGGGTCATATCATTAATATGAGTTTCAAAGACTTTCTTTTGTTCTACATGCTCATTTTCAATGAGTAAACACAGTGCATTGAGCAGATCTGTAGGGTTCTTTACATCAAAACCATCTAACCATAGTGATTCGAACAGCCCAAAAGCAAAGCTATAACCATCAATGTAACCATCTTTGAAGAATGTGTAGTGTTTGCGACTTTCGAGTTGAGCTTGTTGCTCTTCCAATGAGATATTCACTAGGTTCTTGTTCATTTCACTTCCTGATAATACGCCGAGATATCAAAATCAGACATTAGAAAATCTTAGTCTAGATGAACACGTTAGTTTAGTGAAGAACATCTACCCTAAGTCGAAGTAGGGCACTTTTTAGTTACAAAGTGCCAACTATGCCAACTATTAAGGTTCTGGACAATTCCGAGTTTGGATTTTTAAGAGATAACGAACACTCGAAGAAGATCAGATTGGGCAAAAACAAAACCTGATCCCATTTTCACATTTCTATACTTCTAGTGCTTTATCAAGAGCATCAAGTGATGAAACAATTGTTCCGACTGTTCCATTCTCAAACTCGACTCGATCTGTTTCTTCGTGTGTGCCCTTGTTCAAGTAGACCCAGTGTGGATCTTGACCGCCAACTCCAAGTAAAGAATCTAATGCAACAACAATATCTGCTTTATTTGGTATAGCTGCTTTGGACTTGTTTAATTTAGAGCGCAAGTTATCAGCTAAAGCTCTTAAGTCCCAAGGTGCATGGGGAGTACGCCTAGAAACACTGATTGGTTTATCTGTATTGTCACAATGCTTTCCATAGTGTAGCCATGCCTTTTCACAAAGGTGTTCCAAAGCTCTACGAGATGACATTAAAGCATCTCGATATTCAGCTTGCGCATATAACTCAGAAGCTGCCAAAACATAGTTTTTAGGGCGCTGAAGAGAAAGCACTTGAACGTGTCGTTCACCTTTTTGAGGCATAAAGATGTAGGATTCCGCGCTTTTAGCTGCTTTTGAACCTATCGTTTGATGTGTATCTTTAAAAAACTCCTCACCATGGCACGCCATAATAATTTGCTTGGCATTGAAGAACTCATCTTTAAATAAAGTTTCTCTGATTGCTTGTCTATGTTCGTCATCGATTGCATTAACTGGATCATCGAAGATCAACAGCGGACAATCCGTTTTGATGTTTTTGGCAAGCAATATCGCTAAACCTAAACAGCGAATGTGACCTTCACTGAGTACATGTAAAGCGTCGAAGTGTTTCTCAGGCTCTGCTTGGAAAGAAATCTTCAAGCGTTGGTTTTGTCCAAGTGGTAACTGAACTGCCGCTAGCTTATCGTTTGGAGAATCATAGCGATTGAATGCATTGTATAGCTCCGTTACTTTTTCACTCAAATCAGCAACTAGCTTAACTGGCAAAGCATTTTTATACGCATTAAGCTTCTCTACAAAGGATGCGTAGGCACTAACGATTTCCTTATTTCGTGCAACCACATGTTTTTCACCCTCAACACTAGAGATTAACTCTGCATTCTCCTGATCAAAACTAGCAATTGCTTGAGTTGCTTTTTCAAATGTTGTTTGAGCTGTTTGGCGGCGTGTTTGTAATACAGTTATGCTATTCGCAAAACCACGTAGTCTATTCAGTTCCTGCTGCTTCGCCGTTCTAACTTGGACTTGTTGTTCAATTGCGGTATCGCTTTGCTCCAATTGTTGTACTTGCGCTTCCAGATGTTGCCAAGCCGTATAACCACCTTGCGACGGTTGAAGCATTGAGTTAAACCACTTAATTGTAGGCTGGATGTTAGAGGCAAGTCTAAACTTATGAAGAGGGTTAGCTGTTAAACGATCACAGGAAACATTAATGACTTGTGATAGTTCCGCCAATGACTGATTAAGGCTCTGATAGTATTCTTGGGATTTAGCTTGTAAAACTGCAAGATGCTGTAGCTTTTGCAGCTCTTCGTCTGCATGTGCATAAGGATTCAGGGCTGTCTGTGTCAATGGAGTTTTACAGGCTGGGCACTTATCAGGGCTATTCGCTTGTAATTTAGATACTGATTCATACAACTGCTTAAATGATACTTGCTGACTGGCATTAACCAATTCTTGTTGGCTAGCATTGTAGTTAGCAAGGTTTGTATTGATTTCACTTCGAATAATAGCAAGCCTAGCTTGGGTCAAGCCGCTTTTCGCATATACTGGCTGTTGCAAATCAGTTTCCAATTTACTAATTAGCCCAGGGTTTTGATCGTCACCGTTTAGCTCTATCATCATTTGATTATAAGTACAGCCTAGACGATATTGTTGTGCCAGCGCAGCCTCTTCACCACCAAGCTGCTTCAAGTTGGTGTTGTTTTGTTCTATTTGTTGTTGATGTCCAACAAGAGTCTGTCGCTTAAGGTTCAACTGAACTGATTTTTCACCAACTAAATCAATATACTTACCATCGATTTCTGGTGAAAAGTTTTTTACGAATTCATTAAATGAATCTAACCCAAACAGTGTTGATATCAGCTCCATTTGTTTAGCTGGTGCCTGCGCTGCAATGCGAGAAAAGCTATCAATTCTGTTCTTTTCTACAAAACAGAAGCGATATAAAGATTCGTCAGGTTGGAGTACTACATCATTTCCTTGATGATCAACACCCAAGATCTGTGGTGGACTAAATGAGTTGGTATGAGCATTTTTCAGGTAATCATCCTGATTACGGAACCGCTTATTTTGCGCTTCTTCAACAGCACCTAGCAAACCATACTCTAACGCCTCGCAGAAACTTGATTTACCTGTACCATTTGGCCCGTAAATCAAAACAAGCAGACTGTGTAGGCTCAAAGACTCTTTTTTGGCAAAACCACGAAAAGGACCAATTTCAATAGACTTTAGCTGCTTGAACATTTTGCCAGCGTTACCAGTCTCGTATGTAACTTCTGCAATGGCATCTGAAAGGTTAGCCCACTGATTTGATGCTAGGCTAGCAACTTTCTTGACTCGTTTGCCTTGTGTCGTGCCTAATGGATAAACCTCTTCAAAGTGCGCAAAAACAAGATTTGCAACTTTTCGTACGCCTGCTGACACCTCCTCGGCATTCAATGTTTGCAAAAAGCGCAAATATTCATTTTTTATCATTACTATTCCCTACCAAACCAATCACAGGTTAGCTATTTTTAGTTTTAAATCTGTTCTAACTGCTCCAAAGTTCACTAACGTTGCAATCAAACAGGGAGGGGGCAGGTCTTGCCTTTGCCTCGATCATAAATTTTATTTATGCGATTATGAGCTAAGAATGAATGCTGTTCTCTCGAGCGTAACACAGTTTGGGCACTTCTGTGTTAAGAAGTGCCAACTGTGAAAGTGCTGGACATTTCTTTGTTATATGTCTTGTTATATTAGTAATCAATGATTTAACTTAGATATGGGAAACTCGTTTAGTTGAGTGTCCAGTCTGGCTGGAGCAGATCCTCCCTCAGCACGGTTCTGGATAAAAAGCATCAAAAGTTGCTTAACTTAGAGTCCAGTATTGATCAGCACCACAAAACCTATTCATTCGACTCCTGCGGCGCGAGCCGCTCATAATCAGCACTGCTTTCGCAGTGCATCAATCGATGTTTAATTCATAGTCAACAAACCATCTTTACCCTTTATAGAGGGTAGTCTGTCGTTTACCCCCGATAAGGGGTAAGACCGTTCCTTTTCAAGGATTTCGTTTTTCTTTTTATATATAAATGAAGTCAAAAGTAAATACTTTATGTTACTTAAGTTATTGTATTTTATAGTAATAATTCATTGACATAATGCTTTTGGTGAGTTCTAATGAAAATGAATGCTCTCTATCTCAATTTGCATAAAGATTGAGTTAAATAAACTAAATAATATCAAATAATTCATCACCTTAGAGGTGAAGGGAGGACTTTACTAGTATATAAATGGAGAAATAAAAATGGTTAAACAAAAAAACAAACTTATCCGTGATCTATGTGACTCAGCAAAACCTATAGTTGCGAATAAAACTGATCAGCGCATCACTGATGATGTGAAAGAGGGCGTAAGAGAAATCGTATCGAACTCTAATAACGACTTTATTGACACAGTAAAGTTGGCTTCAAGTCCCATTGATAGAGAAGATATTGATACAGAAAGAGTTAAGATTATTACTCACTTTCAAGAGGCTTTTCCCTGGGATTATGGAGACGGATTTAACGCCATTGTAACAGCTAGTATACAGAGTGAAGAGCATCAGTGGTCTGGTGACCTATTTGTTCAATTATACGATGGAGAATTCTCATCTGATTGCCAAGTTTCAGCCCTAGATTTAGATCACCAGAATTGTTTAATTTCTGACTATGATAACCTTACAGTATTCAGTTCATATACTGAAGAAACAATGACAGAGTTCTTTGAAAAAGTTATAGAAGCAGCAGAGATGGGGTTTTCTGAGGAGTATACTTTTGAAGCATTGCTTGAGGAGAGAACGGGCCTTGACGTTGAGGATTATGATTTCCAGGTAGCGGGTTGCGGTGTAGGCAATGACATCCGTTTAGAAAACTATAAAGCTGTCAATGGAGAACAAATTGTTTTAGTGGCTGTTGATAATCGAGCAAGAGCAGAGTTACGAATTAACCGCTTCAAACTTTTCGCGAGTAACGACGACTATAATGAATTTCTAGATGAGTGTATGAATCTAAACGGTAAACGATTGCAATGGAATGATTGGAATTATGCTCTAAACATATACCAACACATGGATAAACCAGATAATGATTGGTGATTTTCTAAAAGAGCATGTTTAGAAGTATATAATTAGTTACTATCAGTACTAGTAATAAAGCTAAAGTCATTCACTATGAATTGAATCAAACCAGGATTCATATACTGCTAAAAGCTAGCACCTATTCTTCGGTAAATCGACCCTGCGGGGTCGTAAATTGCGGCGATATCATCTGACGCCGCATTGCCTACTTCGGCGATAACCCTTGTGCTGTTAGGCATACAGTCTCAGTCCCCAAATCCGTTGTTTCATCCTTTTCTCATCCTAGAGTTCAAGAGCTACGCCGTGATACATATGGTGCGCAGGCCAAAGCACGAAGCACCATATCATTGTTTCGGTCAAAGCTATCCTTTAAGCAGCCATAACGAATAGTTTGCCCCCGTGATTGACGACCTTTAAGAGTGCCTTAAGTCACAGCCAAGCAAATCGGTCATTTGTAATCTGCGGCGAGAGCCGCTTCCCGTGAACGAGCACTGTTTACACAGTGCATTGGTCAATAATTGAATAGTTTTAATCAAACCAAAGTTTATAGTGCAATTTACCCCCTCTAGAGGGTAAGTCGGCTTTTACCCCCGATAGGGGGTAAAGAGGTTTCCTCCCACTAGTCCATGTTTCTTATTAGATATAAACAAGCTTAAAAGTAAATGTAAGTCATTGTTTTTAATGTAAATAGTGGTTGACTGGGCAGTTTTTATTGGTTTTAATATACCTGAAAACTCTCTATCTCTACTTGCGTAAAGATTGAGTTAAACAAATGAAACTATATTAAAAACATTCGTCACCCTAGCGGTGAGAAGGAGGGTATTACTAGTCAATAAATGGAGTAAATATTATGAATTTCAATGTAATTAAAAAGAACAGAAAGTACTTTGCTGCGACAACAGACAATAATAAATCTTGTAAGATTTTGATCGACGAGTGCTCAAAAGACTTAGAGTTAGGTGAGCATTTTCTTGCTGTTATAGATATCTCAGTTCGCTCAAAGTATGGGACTGATCTGATTTATAAGTTAGCAGCAAACGTAGAAGAACAAACTAAATTAGGCATTTGTTCTTTAAAATCAGCATATAACACACTGTTGATTGAAGAGTGCCGTAAACTCGGCGGTACTTGGGATAAATCTCAGGGCGCTTGGATATTTTCAAGTATTGTAGAAAAAGAAGTTGAAGAACTCGATCAAACCTTCAATAGCGATCTCATTACGATTGAGATTGAGGCTATCGAGGAAATACAAGAGCATGGCAAGGCGATAGAGTTTCTTGGGTATCCTGTTTGTAAAGCATTTAGTCGTGATTCAGGTGCTCGAATTGAAACTGGGATTGCATTACTATCGGGCTATTGTACTTCGGGTGGCTCAAAAAAACGATGGACAACCGTCTTGAGTGAAGGCGCGACTTTAAGGCTAAAGATCCCAGTGGATTTACTCAATATTTATGAAGACAAAAAATTTCAAGTTAAAACCATATAAATGATTCATAAATAAGAGTAAAAATAATGTCAAATCGCATAATAAATATTATCGAATTTAAAACTGAAGATCTTGCTCATGCAAGTTCCATTATTGAGTGCATTAGTAATGAAAATAATGAGTTAGATTTTAATAGGTTAATTCCTAGCCCTGAGTATCTGAAGGTTTTGGAAGGAAAGAATAGTTCTTGTCATGTTGAGCAAGACAGTGATTGGAATTATAAACATTGGTACTCAAAATGGAACGCTTGGCACAGTGAATTCAAGCTTGAGGAAAAATATGAATATGTTTACGGTAGAATTAGCTTTATTTCCTTTAATAATATGCCATACCCAATATTCATCGCGCTATCAGAGAAGTACCGTGAAATCCGCTTTAAAGTAAAATTTGCTGACCAATATGCTTTTGGTTGTGATTGTGGATTTCTAGTCTTCCAGAATGGACTGGAAATTGACTGTCATGTGTCACCTAATGAGTTTGAGTCAGATGAGCAATACTCGTATTGGCTAGATATCGCAATGAGTGTTTAATAATTTTTCAGCTCAATCGTTAGAGAGCAAGCTACCTCCCTCAAAGTCTAGACGCAGCTTGCTTTTTTAGCTAGATCAAAGTTTTACTTTGTGCAATCCAGCCTTTCCTTGACCACCAAAAAATCAACCCACCATCATTTGTGATATAAAATGTGCCTTTCTCCTTTTTGCTCATTTGTATGACAGTGTTGCCTTCAACGCCATGATCCAACAAAATCGATAAGCTAAGATCTGATCCACTATGTTTATCCAATAACTTAGCCTAATGCCGAAACCTCGCTACAAAACCACTAATTGGAATCAATACAATCTATCGCTTATTAATAGTGGTTCTCTGACATTCTGGATGGATGAAGAAGCTATTCACAAGTGGAAGCAGAGTAAACAAGGTAAACGTGGTAGACCTCGTCAGTTCGGCGACTTAGCCATTACCACTGCGCTTATGATGAAACGAGTTTTCTCAATGTCGTTGAGAGCATTGCAAGGGTTTATCGATTCTGTTTTTTCATTGGCTAACGTTCCTATAGTCTGTCCACATTACAGTTGTATCAGTCGAAGAACTAAGCAAGTCGAGGTTTTATTTAAACCAAAGACTAGAGTGGTAATACACAGCATCTAGCCATCGATGCAACAGGCCTCAGGTTTATGGCGAAGGTGAATTGAAGGTCAAGAAGCATGGTACTGACGGGAAGCGTAGAGTCTGGAGAAAGTTGCATTTAGCGGTAGACACCAGCACTCACGAAATCGTCGCGGCAGAACTGAGTTTATCTAATGTTACCGATGTAGAAGTCTTTTCTAACTTGCTCAAGCAAACACGCCGAAGAATTATTGAGATATCTGGTGATTGCGCTTATGACACAAGGGATTGCCACGATGCCATACGGATCAAGCGAGCTGTTCCACGAATCCCACCAAGAGAAAAGGCAGCCTTCTGGGAGAATGGTCACCCTAGGAATTTAGCGGTAGGTTGCCAGAAGCTCTACGGAGCCAACAGTAAGTGGAAAAAGTGGTACGGCTATCATAAATGCTCACTATAAGAGACAGCAATGTATCGAGTGAAGCAGTTGTTAGGTGGCCGGTTAAGCCTGAGAAACTACAATGCTCATACGCTATGATTAAAGCGCTGAACAAACTTACAGGGCTTGGTATACTTGAAACGCAGTGTGTTAATTGCTCAATTTCAGGCAGTTTGGTTCTCTGACCGAATTACGCAACAAAGCCCACAACATCATCAAAAACTGACTTTAGATACTCTGGATCTACTAAAAAATCATCTTATGATGAAATGATATTGTCAGTGTGGAAAGCGTTATAGAAACAATTATTAATTTAAGTTTGTTCTTTCGAATATGCCCCTCTAATCAAAGAGGGGCTTGAAAAATATTTTATGTTTTTACTCATTCAAGAAAGGCATCAAGAGCTTGAGTAGGCTGGCGCGTATTTGGATCCCATGCACCCAACGTATAACCTTGCCAACTATATGCCTGTGGCTCCCAATAGAAAATCCCAATGCCTTTATCTTGATTAACATTACGTACTTTTTGGATCATATCGGCAACGATAGTCTTTGCTTGAGGCTCATCCCAAGGCACGCCAATTTCAGTGATCATCACTTCCGTTCCGTAGCGTTCGACCATGTCATTGAGATTAGAGAGGCATTGATTGTTTGCTTCTTGCCAAGTAAGGCCAGTAGCATTCTTGGGATAGGACGATGCGCCAATAACATCCCACCAAGCACTGTTGGATTGTAAGCCATCAAGAATCCATCGGAAATTAGCATTGTCGTGACAGTTTGCTAAATGGACAATGACCTTGGCATCTGGGAATACTTCTTTGGCTGCGTTGCGTCCGCTATTAAACAACCATGCATAGTTACGCATGTTGCTTGAAGCCATTCCTTCATTCCATAGCATTCCGTTGTTGGTTTCATTACCGACTTGAATCCATTTTGGTGTGATACCTGCAGCTTTTAAGGTGTTGAGTGAGTCTCTAGTGTAAGACCATACTTGTCCCATTAAATCTTCGAAGCTCAGTTGTTGCCATGCTGCGGGTTTCCACTGGTTACCTGGATCGGCCCAAGTGTCGCTATAGTGGAAGTCAATCATCACATCCATATTCGCGTCTTTGGCCCACTGCGCTTTGACAATTACATCATTCAGTGAGCTGTAATAACCATCACTGGGGTTAACCCAGACACGAAGACGCACTGCGTTCATGCCATGGTCTCGTAATATTGAAAGGACATCTTGTCGATAGCCCCAATCGTTGTAGAACTCGTAGCCACTGTCTTCCATCTGAGTTATCCAACTAATATCCGCACCTTTAATAAAAGCGTGAGAATAGTTTGAGGCCACTAATGAGCCGAAGATGGCTAGTGTTTTTAGGGTATTGTTCATCGTTTCACCGTTTTTATATATTCACGTTTTAATTGTTTTTAAACGTAAATAATATAGCAAAGGATTTTAGTGTTGAGGTGATGTATAAAAGTGTTAGTGATTATTTTTATAAGGTGATTTATGTAGTTGTGATTGTGGGTAAATTATCTAAGTAAATTTACTTAGATAATTGTGATTATGATCCATCTACAAATTTATTAAGTCAATTTTATCATCCGTGATGTTAAAGAATCATAAATTAGCGCGCAGTTAGTTAATTTTAAAACTGTCTCGCCATATAAACTCATGACCAAATAAAACCGTTTTTTTGTATTTTCTGCCTTCCATTTTTTCAATAAACATATCTATTGCTACTTCTCCCATTTCAAACGGGAACAGTCGCATTGTAGTAAGGCTTGGACTCATATGTCGGGCTGACGAGATATCATTGGTGCCGATGACTTGTATATCGGTTGGAATGGTTAACCCTGCCTCATAAATGGCTCGATAAACACCAACGGCCACCATGTCTGTCGCGGCGTAGACCACGTCGGGAAGCTCATCGAGTTGTAGCATTTCTTTCATTGCTTGATACCCCGACTCGATGCAATACTCTTTACTTACTTTACATAGCGCATCGTGATACAAGCCGTTTTCTTTGGTAACTTTACGAAAAGTATGTAACCGCTCCTCGTTATTGCCAATAAAAGCAGGTCGTTTACAACGGCTTTTTAGTACATTTTGCATAACGTCATTGGACAACGCCAACCGGTCAATTAAGACTGCATCGGTTTTGCTACCTAAAGGGTTAGAATCAACAAATATGATATTGTGGTTAGCTTGATATAAGGTATCTACAATATGTTTGGAGAAATGTCCGACTGCAATGACGGCTGGAGCGTTTTCTATTAGATTTATATTAGTATCGATCTGGTCTAAATGGAGTGTTCTTAAATCGACTCCTTTTTCTAAGCATCGATTTTGAATGCCAGCACGAATAGAAGTGAAATACGGGTCGTCTATTTCCTGTGTCGGCGTTAAAAAGTTCAACATAACAACATCACGTACGCCAAATGGCTCATTCGTTTTGGTTACTTCATGATGAACAAACTGTTTTTTACTGCGTTTAGGGGATTGATAGCCAAGAGACTCTACTGCCTCCAAAATGGCCCGTTTTTTGTCTTCACTTACAGACAAAGTAGGGTCTTCGTTAAGAAAGCGAGAAATAGTGGAAGTAGAAATCTTCGCTCTTTGTGCAATGTCTTTAAGTGTAGCCAAAAGATTACCCTATATTGTTTTTATCGGACGGTCCTAGCATGCCAAAGAGCATTCTGAATGCTCTTTGGCACTAAAGCGCTAATGTGTTGATTGTACAGAATCAAATTTAATGACGTTTCCATCAGGTTCAAAAATGTGTAAATGGGAAGGTGATGTAAATAGCGAAATTGACTCACCAGGCTGTACTTGTGTGTCCCCATGATGAAGGTATTTGAAGTCATCCACGCCGCCACATTGGCCAAAGATGTAAGTCATGCCTCCCAGTCTCTCGACCACTTCACATTGGAATGCAAGTGTGATCATATCTGGATTTGTCGTGAGGTGTTCTGGTCTAATACCTAACGTTAGATTTTTACCTATTTCAACCTGAGCTGTTTTTATCGGTAAAGTGATTGAATGACCCACATCTAGACTCACTGTTAAGCTCGTTTCATCCCAAGCTTCAACGGTACAAGGAAGAAAATTCATTTTAGGCGAGCCAATAAATCCGGCAACAAATCTGTTAACAGGGTTATGGTAGAGATCCATTGGTGAGCCAACTTGCTCAACTTTACCATCACGAAGCACGACGATTTTATCTGCTAATGTCATGGCTTCGACTTGGTCGTGCGTTACGTAGATCATGGTTGACTTAAGTTCTTGATGTAGCTTTGCAATATGTAGACGCATATCCACACGTAATTCTGCATCAAGGTTTGATAGAGGCTCATCGAATAAAAACACTTTAGGATCTCTCACGATAGCACGACCGATAGCAACGCGCTGACGTTGCCCGCCTGACAGTTGGGCTGGTTTACGATCAAGTAGATGTTCTAACTGTAGTGCTTTACCAACCAGCTGTACTTTTTTATCTCGCTCTTCTTTTGGAACTTTGTTTACTTTTAGTGAGTAACCCATATTTTCTGCAACAGTCATATGCGGGTATAGAGCATAAGACTGGAATACCATAGCAACCCCTCGTTCTGATGGTGGAGTGTCGTTAACGACATTTCCCGAAATAGATATTGCTCCATCACTGATGTTTTCTAGGCCTGCAATCATACGCAAGAGCGTTGATTTTCCGCAGCCAGATGGACCAACAAACACCACAAACTCACCTTCTTCTATCGACAAGTTTACGTTGTGAATGGTTTGGGTATCGTCAAAACGTTTTACGACATTGGATAACTGGATCGAAGACATTTTAATTCCTCTTAAATGATAATAAATAAAGTATGTGATCTAATTCGATTTTTATTTAGTAAATTTTATTCTCACTTGTCTGATTAATCACAATAACTGCTAGCTTTAGTGATTTAAATCACATCAATGAATAGCCTGTATGGAAAAAATAACACAAAGGAGCATATTTGCACCATAAATTATTTTTACCAAAACGAAAAGGCGTGAAACTTTATGGATAATAATAAATTTAGTAAAAAACTATCTGCTCTTGCAGTTACCGCTCTATTTTGTTCGCCAATGGCGTTAGCGCAGCAGTCCTTATTAGTCTGGGAAGACATTCAAAAGTCTTTGGGTAATGAAGAGGCGGTCGCAGCGTTTGAAAAGAAACATGATGTGAAAGTGAATGTGCTTGAAATGCCATATGGCGGTCAGGTCGAATCTCTGCGCATGGATGGCCCAGCAGGTACTGGCCCTGACGTCGTCTTGATCCCACATGATCAGATCGGTGGGGCGGTTATCCAAGGTTTACTTGCTCCAATTCAGGTCGATAAAGCCGTTACCGATACATTTAGTCAATCTTCTATTAACGCATTGACTTACAATGGCGTGCTATACGGCTTGCCAAAATCCGTTGAAACCGTATTTATGGTTTACAACAAAGATCTTATTGCTGAGCTACCAGAAACGATGGACGAAATATTTGAGCTGTCTAAGAAGTTTCGCGAAGAAAATAAATACGGTTTGCTAGCAAAATGGGATGAGCTTTATTACACCTACGGAATTTTAAACGGTATGGGTGGTGATGTTTTCGCTAAAAAAGACGACGGTTCGTATGATCCTAATAAAATATTATTGAATACTCCAGGGGCAGTAGAAGGCGCGAAATTCATTCAGAAGTTCTATGACTCTAAAGTATTCCCTACAGGCATCATTGGTAATAACGGGCTTAATGCTATCGATTCACTATTCACGTCGGGCAAAGCAGCGATTGTTCAAACTGGTCCTTGGGCGCTCCAGCCTTACAAAGAAGCAGGGATCAACTATGGTGTAGCCCCACTTCCAAAATTGCCATCTGGTGAGCAAATGGGGTCATTTATGGGCGTGAAGAGTTACAGCATTTCCACTTTCTCGAAAAACAAACCATTAGCGCAAGAGTTTATTACGTTCGTCAATAACTATGACAATGCGAAGCGCCGTTTTGAATTAACTGGAGAGGTTCCGGCAGTGACAAAATTGGTAGACGATCCTGTTATCAAGAATGACCCAGGTGCAAGTGCAGTGGCGATGCAATCCATTCACGCTACGTCTATGCCTTCCATTCCTGAAATGAACGAAGTGTGGGGCCCTGCGAACAGCGCACTTCAGTTGATTGCAACGAATAAACAAGATGCGAAAAGTGCACTCGACTCTGCAGTAGACAGCATCAATATGCAAATAGAAGCTAACCACGCAATGATGGGCCAATAATTTAAAGATATTGTTCTGGCGAAAGCAATTGTCGGCCCTATATAACCATCTTGGGCTGGGGCTGACAGACGCCAGAAGTTTTCCGAAATGGAGTTGTAAGTGATGTCTGACATGAGTGAACATTTTGAGCATAACTCGGGGCTGTATCGATCCCAACGGTTTACTGCCTCTTTATTTTCAGTAATTCCTGGCTTTGGCCAGTTTTATAATCGACAGTTTGTAAAAGGCATGATGTTCTTCATCTTGCTAACAAGTTTTTATGCAGTAACTCGTGATTTTATTTCCCACGGTATGTGGGGGCTTGTCACACTTGGCGAAAACCTACCAGAGGACAACTCAGTTTTCCTACTCGCAGAAGGCATTATTGCTTCGCTAGTGGTGGTATTTGGTTTAGCGGTTTATGTACTCAGCATTAATGACGCCTACAAAAACGGTCAACTGCTTGATGAAGGCCGCCCACTGAACTCACTTCGTGTTCAGTATCGCAATGTCATCAATGCTGGCTTCCCGTATCTGATGATAAGTCCGGGTTTTATCCTTTTAGTCTTTGTTGTTGTGTTTCCGATCATCTTTGGTTTTGCGATTGGTTTTACTAACTACAACCTTTACAACTCACCGCCTGCGAAGCTGGTGGACTGGGTTGGATTGAAGAACTTCTTCAACATTTTCCAAATTAACTTGTGGCGTAACACCTTTATCGATGTGTTGCAGTGGACGGTCGTTTGGACATTAGTTGCATCAACATTGCAATGTACAGTCGGGGTTCTTTTGGCGATTCTGGTTAACCAAAAAGACCTTAAATTTAAGCCTCTGATCCGTACTATCTTTATTCTTCCTTGGGCGGTACCGGGCTTTGTTACCATCCTTATTTTTACCGGGATGTTTAACGACAGCTTTGGTGTCATCAACAACGTGATTCTCGACTTCTTTGGTATTGAGCCTAAAGCTTGGCTGACAGACCCATTCTGGACGAAAGTCGCGCTCATCATGATCCAAACCTGGTTAGGTTTCCCATTTGTATTCGCCATGACAACGGGGGTTCTACAGGCGATCCCTAATGATCTTTATGAAGCTGCGACGATGGACGGTGCAAGTAAACTCCAGCAGTTAAGAACCATCACTTTACCGCTGGTTCTGTACTCAATCGCTCCAATTTTGATTACTCAATATACGTTTAACTTTAACAACTTCAATATTATTTATCTGTTTAACAATGGTGGTCCTGCTGTCATTGGTAGTAACGCGGGCGGCACCGATATCTTGGTGTCATGGATTTATAAACTGACGATGTCCTCATCGCAATACGGTATTGCATCTGCAATCACTTTATTACTGTCGATTTTTGTTGTGGGCATTGCTCTTTGGCAATTCCGTATGACCAAGTCATTCAAAGAAGAAGCGAGATAAAAATATGAGTATTAAACGTAGTAATCGCATCCGATTGACATTGAGTTACGGCCTAATTTTGTTGGTATCAGTGATCATTATTTACCCGTTAGTGTGGACGGTTGGAGCGTCATTCTATCCAGGTAACAGTATCATGGGTGAGTCCATATTCCCGGATAACCCGACTCTGAGTCATTATGCCACTTTGTTTGCTAATGACAAAGTAGCTTACCTGACCTGGTTCTGGAATAGTTTGAAAATCAGCTTTTTGACCATGGTACTAACGCTGATCAGTGTGTCATGTACGTCATATGCGTTTTCACGCTTTCGCTTTAAAGGAAGGAAAAATGGTCTAATGCTGTTCCTTCTGTTGCAGATGATCCCGCAATTCTCCGCCCTAATTGCGATATTTGTCTTAGCTCAGATGTTGGGATTGATTAATAGCCATCTTGCATTAGTACTGGTTTATGTTGGTGGCATGATCCCGATGAACACGTATTTAATGAAAGGTTACTTGGACGCGATACCGAAAGACCTGGATGAATCAGCAAAAATGGATGGTGCGAGTAATATCCGTATTTTTTTGGAAATCATACTGCCTATTTCAAAACCAATTATTGCAGTAGTAGCCTTATTCTCTTTCACGGGTCCTCTAGGCGATTTTATTCTCGCTACAACTATTCTAAGAACACCTGAAAATTATACGTTACCTATCGGTTTATATAATTTGGTCGTAGAAAAAATGGGGGCGAGTTATACCACATATGCAGCGGGTGCTGTGCTTATTTCAATACCTGTAGCGCTTCTTTATCTATCACTACAAAAATACTTTGTATCTGGCTTAACAGCAGGTAGTACAAAAGGCTAATACTAGAGAGAAAAATATGAATACAAAATTTAAGGTTGCACTTATTAGTGCGGCAGTGGCTTTGGCTGGCTGTCAATCTGTAAATACTTCAAATAATAACAGCTCTGATATTAATGCTGATGTGGATAATACTGTTATAACTGCTCCTGTTATAACTGCTCCAACACTGAGAGCTGATTTTATTCGTGGTATGGATATCTCCATGTTGCCTGAAATAGAAAAATTGGGTGGGAAATATTACCAAGTTGGCAATGAAAAAGATCTGATTAAAATATTAAAAGATAGTGGAGTTAATTCTATTCGCGCACGTTTGTGGGTAGACCCAATGTCAGCCACTGGTGATGTATTTGGTGGCGGTAATAACACGTTAGAGCGTTCCATTGAGCTTGGTAAACGCGCACAAGAAAACGGTATGTCATTCCTGCTTGATATCCATTACAGCGACTTTTGGGCTGACCCTAAAAAGCAACAAAAGCCAAAAGAGTGGGAGCAACTTACGTTTGAGAACCTAACACAGAAAGTCTACGACTATACAGCAGAGGTGATGAAAGCACACCAAGCTGCGGGTGTCGTGCCAGACATGGTTCAAGTTGGTAACGAACTGAATGGTGGCATGCTTTGGCCGGAGGGTAAGAGTTGGGGTCAAGATGGTAAGGAGTTCGACCGCCTGTCACTGCTTTTAAAAACCGGCATCCAAGCGGTTCACGACAACGACAGTGGTAAAGACATTCAAATCATGTTGCACCTCGCTGAAGCCGGTGATAACGGTCTTTTCCGTTGGTGGTTTGATGAAATCACCCAGCGTGGTGTCGATTTTGATGTGATTGGTATGTCTTACTACCCGTGGTGGCACGGCCCAATTGACAAAGTAAAAGCCAATATGAATGACGTCATCAGTCGCTACAACAAGCCTGTTGTCTTGGTCGAAACGTCTTTCCCGTTTACCACTGAGAATGGTGATTCGTTAGGTAATAGCTACTCCGAGGCGGGGCCGATTGAGGGCTACAGTGTGTCAATTGAGGGCCAGGCGCAATACCTGGCTGACATCATGACGCTGTTGAATGAACTGCCTAACGAACTAGGTTTAGGGATTTATTACTGGGAACCCGCATGGTTACCAATCGATGGGGCAACCTGGTCAACAGGCGCTGGCATGGACTATAGCGGGGACAAATGGGACATGGGCAATTCATGGGAGAACCAAGCACTGTTTGATTTTGAAGGTAACGCACTACCGTCATTGAAAGTATTTAAAGGTCAATAATGAACAATAAAAAACACATCATTCCAAAGATAAAAGGCTTGCTCCATGGAGCAGATTACAACCCTGAGCAATGGTTAGACAGACCTGATATTTTAGCGAAAGATATTGAACTGATGAAGCAGACGAATTGTAACGTTATGTCTGTCGGTATCTTCAGTTGGTCTGCTCTTGAGCCTGTTGAAGGTGAGTTTCAGTTTGAATGGCTCGATAACGTACTGGATAACTTGGCAGACAATGGGATTTCTGTATTCCTGGCGACACCGAGTGGCGCGCGTCCTGCCTGGTTGTCTGAACGATACCCTGACGTCCTTCGAGTCAACAGCGCACGTATTAAACAACTGCATGGAGAACGTCATAACCATTGTTACAGCTCACCGAATTACCGTGAGAAAGTGAGCATCATGAACGCTAAATTGGCTGAACGTTACAGTCAACATCCTGCGGTGATAGGCTGGCACGTTTCAAACGAATATGGCGGCGATTGTCACTGTAATTACTGCCAAGAAGAGTTTCGTTTGTGGCTGAAAAACAAATACGGCTCCCTATACAATCTTAATAAGCTGTGGTGGAGTGCGTTCTGGAGTCATACTTACACCAGTTGGGAACAAATTGAATCACCATCTCCCGTTGGTGAGAACTCCGTTCACGCACTGAAGTTAGATTGGAAACGATTCTGTACTGACCGCGTCTCGAACTTCTGTGAGCACGAGATTGCACCGCTCAAGTCGATTAATCCTGATCTGCCTACGACGGCAAACTTCATGGAGTACTTTTACGACTACAACTATTGGGAATTGGCAAAGTCAATTGATGTTGTTTCTTGGGACAGCTATCCGCTTTGGCACCGTGACGGCGATGAAGTTGCGCTCGCTTGCTATACCGGGATGTACCATGATTTGATGCGCACACTGAAAAACCAGCCATTTTTACTCATGGAATCAACCCCAAGCCAAACTAACTGGCAGCCAATCACTAAGCTCAAAAAAGACGGTGTCCATCTGCTTTCCTCATTGCAAGCAGTCGCTCATGGCTCTGATTCTGTTCAGTACTTCCAGTGGCGAAAAAGCCGCGGCTCTGTAGAGAAGTTCCATGGTGCGGTGATCGACCACGTTGGTCATGCAAATACTCGCACTGGTCGAGAAGTGACAGCCGTTGGTGAGTATCTTAAACAAATTAATGATGTGGCGGGAACGAACACGCAGGCCGAAGTGGCGATCATTTTTGATTGGGAAAACCGTTGGGCAATGGATGATGCTTCAGGTCCTCGCAATGAAGGCATGCACTACGAGCAAACCGTGTGTGACCATTATCGAGGTTTTTGGCAGCAAGGTATTAGCTGCGACATTATAGAGCAGCTATGTGATTTTACTCCTTACAAGATCATTGTTGCACCTATGCTGTACTTAATAAAACCTGGCGTAGCAGAACGTCTGGAAGCATTTGTGGAGCAGGGTGGGACGTTAGTCGCGACTTATTGGAGTGGCATCGTTGATCAGAATGACCTGTGCTTCTTGGGAGGTTTCCCTGGTGGAGAAGGCAGCCCATTGCGCCGCACGTTGGGTATTTGGACTGAAGAGATTGACTCACTCTATGACCATGAACGCGTATTGTTTGAAATGGAAACGCACTCTGGTTTTGGCTTCAGTGGTGAATTTAAGGCCAAGCACTTAATGGAACATATTCATTTAGAGACGGCAGACGCTCTGGCTTATTACCGTGAGGATCTATTTGATGCTTGTCCGGTCATTACTAAGAACCAGCTTGGTAAAGGTTGTGCTTATTACATCGCTGCACGTACAGAGACAGAGTTTAACGAGTTATTTTACATCTCTCTTGCTAATTTACATGGAATCCGCAAGCCAATTGAAAACGTGCCTTACGGGGTGTCAGTGACAACTCGTGAAGATGAACAGTCTCGCTATTTGTTCATTATGAACTTTTTGAATGATCCGCGAGATTTGAAAGTTCCGCACGGGAATTGGATAAATGCAAGTACAGGTGACGATATTCAGGAGAATATTAAACTTCAACCCTATCAAGTCATCGTTATCAGAAATTATAAATAGCTATCCCGCCTGATTATTTAGGCGGGCAATGAATAACAATATTTAAAAATAAGATGAAATTCATCTTACGGGTAAGTATTGCCTAAACAAAGGATATGGCGATATTTACCCAGCCAATAACTCAAAAGTAATACAAAAGGAAATTAAAATGAAAAAAGCAACATTGACAGTCGCTATTTTAGGTTCTTTATTCGCCACTCAAGTTTCAGCAGTCGATTTCTACGGTTACGTACGTGCTGGTTTGGGAGCCAGTGCTGATGGAGGCGGTACCAAAGGAGGAGATGAGTTTTATAAAACGACATTGGGTCGCTTGGGTAATGAGTTTGATACTTATTCGGAAATTGGATTAGGCCAAGAGTTATTTAATGCAGATGGTCGTTCAATGTACTTTGAAAGTATGTTTGAAATGTCATCGGAGGGGAACCTAGAGTCTGAAAATAGTAAAGATGACAGTGCCAACTTTGGTATTAAGCAGTTAAATGTTCAAGCTAAAGGCTATATCCCATCTTCTCCTGATGCCGTTATCTGGGCTGGTAAACGCTTTTATCAACGTCATGATATCCACATTATAGACACTAAATACTGGAATATTTCTGGCTACGGTGTGGGTATCGAAAACATCAAGTTAAATACCGGTGCGATTTCAGCAGCGGTTATCCGAGCCGATAATGAGTTGGCCGAGTGGGATGATACTGGCAATAAAACGAGTTACGGAGATTTGAATACTTACTTCTTAGATTTACGTTACGCTGGCTTTAGCCCATGGGAAGGCTCCTGGACTGAATTCGGTGTTGACTATGCAATGGTTAACCCAACGGATGAGCAAGAAGACGCCGCTGAGAACTTCGATAACGGTTTAATGTTAACTGCTGAACTTAGCCAGAGTTTTTCATTGGGGTATAACAAGTTTGTGCTCCAATATATGGACAAAGGACTTGCACAGAACGCTATCTCACAAGGGGGGGGCTGGTATGACATCTGGAGTGGTGATGTCAGCGATGCAAAAGGGTTCCGCTTTATCAGTACTGGTGATTTGAACTTAGGCGAGAATGTCGTGATCAACCATGTTCTAACTTACGGTAACGTGAAAGATCATGGGGACTGGTTAGATAAGGAAGAGTTGTTCTCATTTGTAGCTCGTCCAACTTACAACTGGTCGCCATACAATAAGACTATGTTAGAGGTCGGCTACTTTGACCAAGAAAAAACTTGGGATTCAGGCTCCGAAGACAAGTTTAGTGGCACAAAATTCACTATCGCACACGCCATCTCAACGGGAGAGTCTTTCTTCGCTCGTCCAGAAATCCGATTCTTTGCGACTTATTTGAAAGACAATGAGGGCGACTCATTTGACAACAATAAGAGCAACGACACCATCAACTACGGTGTACAAATTGAGGCTTGGTGGTAATAAATAGAAATTGCCATTTTACTACTTAGATAGGCCTGTTTAGCTCCATTCTGGCCTATCACATCGAAATCCTTTGCCATTTGCTCTTGAATTGGGTCGTATTCAGCCGGAGGGGGCGGAAAATATGTCTATATTTCCATTTCAAGAGCCTTTTTACATGGACTGATGTATGAAACCACTGTCGTTAAAAAATAAGATTATAATCTTATTTGGAATATCATTAATAATTACTATCGTAACTGCTTACTTTAGTGTTAAATATATTATTGGTGATTACATCAATAACTCATACGACAGTCGTATGGTTAGCAATGTAAGATTGATTAGCAGTGAAATTAAACAGTCAATCGAACGCGATATATCGGTGATAGAGAGCCTTGATTTTGGCGTAATTGGTATTCGTGATACTAAGCAAAAACTAGGTTATGAACAAGTTGTCAAGCTTGTCAATAAGACTGCATTAAGTGATAAAGGAAGCTTAGATAAAGAGCAATCCCAATATTATATCGATTTGGCTCGTGACCATCAAGAAGGCATAAAAATAACACAAATTTTTTCTGAAAGTGGTCAGGCAAAAGTAATTATTTCGAAAAAGAAACATAGTGTAGTAGATTTTTTCACTATCAACTTGAGTTTGATTGGGGAACTTATACAGCGCTATAGTGTTCCAGGCGTTTACTTTGAACTACTCGATGAACAAAGCAATTCTATTTATTCAACTGGAAAGTTAAATTTAGAATTAAAGCAAACTGATGTTGTTACTGTTGCTGGTTCAAATTGGTATTTACGCTCGTATATTGACTACAGATATATCAAAAAGATTATCGATGGTATAAACCAAGATATTACAAAGTATATGTCACTTTGCGCTTTTATTATGCTGGTTATTAGTTTGATAATTCTTAATTTTCAATTAAACCCGCTATCTAAGTTAAAGAATTTAGTGGAGAATTTGGCAGGTCATGATGCGGACTTAACCCAACGAATTAATATTAATCGCCAAGATGAAATAGGCCATATCTCTAACTCAGTGAATTGTTTTATAGATAATCTACAGGCTTTATTTAAAAAAATATCCAGGTCAAACGTCGCCAGAGAAGAACTTGATGTTCAAATTGGACGGAATGTTTCTACTGTCTCCCGTTACAGCAAGCAAAGTGAGAGTCTGTCTGATGCTATAAATGATATTCGACTGTCATCATTAGATATTCAGCAACAAACTCAACAAGCAATGGAGTTAGCGCAGCAAGTAAGTAGTCGGGTGAGTGAAGCGGTCGTTAAAGGCAATATTGCTGAAAATATTGTGATCACCTTAGGTGAGAACACTGACAAAATATCTTCCTCAATCGGCGTGATGGATACTGTCTCTCAGGGGATCAGTAGCATTCTAAGTTCTATTCAGAAAATTGCCGATCAAACTGATTTATTAGCGTTAAATGCTTCCATTGAGGCTGCAAGAGCTGGTGAGTCAGGAAAGGGTTTTGCTGTTGTCGCTGAAGAAGTTCGAATGCTCGCGTCGAAAACTCGAAGCAGCACCATTGAGATTGATGAATTTCTTGTTCAGTTTTCCGACTCGTCGGAGCAACTTATTGGACAAATGTCTCAAGTTCTAAAAAGCAGCGAGCTAAGTCGAAATCGTACGTTAGAAGTTATTGATCAAATTCAACTGGTTGAGAGTGCCGTTAGTGAAATCAATACCATCAATTCTGGCATTTCCCAAGCGTCAGATATTCAGTGTGAAATGATGAAGAAGCTGAACTCGGAGATTGAGCTGTCTAAATCTTTGAGCGATGAAATTACTCACAGTGCAAATGCTATCGCGAGTGTTCATGGAGATATCAGCCGAGTTTCTTCAGCACTAACGAAAGACGTGGCGGTTTTCAAAGTTTAACTACGAAACTAACTAATTTGAAATTATTCAAGGAGAAGCAAAAGTGAAAATTCTTGTTACAGGTGGTCTGGGCTACATCGGCAGTCACACATGCGTGCAGATGATTGAAGCGGGAATGGATCCAATCATCATTGACAACTTGTGCAATGCCAAGGTCGAAGTTCTCAGCAGAATTGAAGCGTTAACAGGCAAGCAACCTACGTTTTATCGAGGCGACGTTCGGGATGAAGACTTCCTGGATTCGGTATTTACGAAACACGAAATCCAAGCTGTGATTCACTTTGCTGGCTTAAAAGCGGTGGGCGAGTCGGTCGTTAAACCATTGGAATATTATGACAACAACGTCAATGGCTCACTGGTATTGGCACGCAGCATGCGTAAAGCGGCCGTAAAAAGTATTGTGTTTAGTTCATCTGCAACGGTTTACGGCGACCCGGACATCGTACCTATCACTGAAGATTCGCCAACTGGCACAACTACCAATCCATATGGCCGCAGTAAATACATGGTGGAAGAGTGTCTGCGTGATCTGTTCAATGCTGAAAATGATTGGAGTATCACTTGGCTGCGTTACTTTAATCCAGTTGGTGCTCATCCGTCTGGCACTATGGGAGAAGATCCACAAGGTATTCCAAACAACCTGATGCCATTTATTGCCCAAGTTGCCGTTGGTCGTCGTGAAAAACTGTCTGTTTTTGGAAACGATTACCCAACACCGGATGGTACGGGAGTTCGTGACTATATCCACGTTATGGACTTAGCTGATGGCCACATTGCTGCACTCAAATCCGTAGGCGCAAAGTCAGGACTACACATTTATAACCTCGGTACAGGTAAAGGCTCAAGCGTGCTCGAAATGGTTGAGGCATTTGGCGTGGCTTGTGGTAATCCAGTTTCTTACGAGCTTTGCCAGCGCAGACCCGGTGATATCGCTGAGTGTTGGGCGAGCACTGAAAAGGCAGAGCGAGACCTTGGCTGGAAAGCAACACGTAGTGTTACGGAAATGACGGCGGATACCTGGTTATGGCAATCAAATAATCCTCAAGGTTATTCCGCTGAGTAATTTAAGCCGATCTGCAGATCCAGTCTCATCGAGATGTGCAGTGAAAAGAACGTATTTTGAAAGTTGAGTAAATAAGATGTCGAATGTTGAATTTAATCCAGTGGATCATCCACACCGTCGTTACAACCCGTTGACTGGTCAATGGGTTTTGGTATCACCACACCGGGCAAAACGTCCATGGAGTGGTGCTGATGAAAAGCCTGCGATGGACGAACTGCCGACTTACGACGGCAAGTGTTTCCTTTGTCCGACCAACGAACGTATTTCAGGTGACGTGAACCCTGATTACCAAGGAACCTATGTGTTCAATAACGATTTTGCGGCTCTGATGGTGGATTCACCAGATGCACCTGAGTCGGACAACCCATTATTCAAAACTCAGGGGGTACGTGGTTTGAGCCGAGTAATCTGCTTCTCACCGGATCACAGCAAAACGTTGCCAGAACTACCAGTGAATAAAATTCGGGATGTGATTGATACATGGAATGAGCAAATTGAAGAGTTAGGTAAAGATTTCATCTGGGTTCAAGCTTTTGAAAACAAGGGTGAGACCATGGGGTGTTCTCAACCACACCCACACGGGCAGATTTGGGCGAACAGCTTTTTACCTAATGAGATCGAACGTAAAGAGCATAACCTAAAAGCGTATTACCAAGAGAAAGGAAGCAACCTACTGGTTGATTACGTTCAGGCTGAGTTAAAAGACGGCTCACGAATTGTTGTTGAAACCGAACACTGGGTTGCGGTTGTACCTTACTGGGCGGCCTGGCCATTCGAAACCATGTTGCTTCCAAAAACACACATTCGCCGCATGTGTGAGTTGAACGATGAGCAACGAGATGATCTCGCTATGGCTATCAAAAAGTTGACCAGCCGTTACGACAACTTGTTCCAGTGCTCTTTCCCTTACTCGATGGGCTGGCATTACGCGCCGTTCTTCGAAGAAGGCACAGATGTTGACCATTGGCAGCTGCATGCGCTGTTTTACCCGCCACTATTACGCAGCTCGACAATTCGTAAATTTATGGTGGGTTATGAAATGTTGGCAGAAAGCCAACGAGATTTAACTGCAGAGCAAGCGTCACAGCGTCTGCGTGATTTAAGTTACGTTCACTACAAAGAGCAGTGATTTAGTAGGTTCTAGGATCCTAGAACCTAAAAAACAGAAAATCAAACAAGTGGTTCACGAGCGCGAATGAACAAAGGGTTCGGGGATCTAAATACAATTTGAAACCGAGATTTAACTATGTCAGATCTAATCCAAAATGTGAAAGCTTCTTTTGAGCAAGTATTGGGCTATGCACCAAGCCATATCATCCAAGCGCCGGGTCGCGTCAATCTGATTGGTGAGCACACTGACTACAATGACGGTTTTGTCCTGCCGTGTGCTATTAACTACCAAACTGTCGTTGCTGCCGCAAAGCGTGACGACAATCTAGTCCGTGTGGTGTCTTTTGATTACGGCAATGCTGTGGATGAATTCGATATTAGCCAGGATATCACTTTTCAAGCAGACAAAATGTGGGTGAACTATATTCGTGGTGTGGTGAAGTGCTTGCTTGATCGTGGTTACTATTTCACTGGCGCTGATATATCAGTCAGCGGAAATGTACCGCAAGGTGCGGGTTTAAGCTCGTCTGCGGCGCTTGAAGTTGTCATCGGTCAAACGTTTAAAGTGTTATTCAATCTGGAAATCAGCCAGACGGAAATCGCGCTTAATGGCCAACAAGCAGAGAACGAATTTGTCGGTTGTAATTGCGGTATCATGGATCAAATGATTTCCGCGGAAGGTCTTGAAAACCACGCAATGCTTTTGGACTGCCGTAGCCTTGAAACGGAGCTAGTATCAATGCCAGCAGATATGGCGGTCGTGATCATCAACTCGAATAAAAAGCGTGGTCTGGTTGATAGTGAATACAACACGCGTCGTCAGCAATGTGAAGAGGCGGCACGTACTTTTGGAGTTAAGGCACTGCGAGATGTGACTATTGAGCAGTTCAACGAAAAAGTCTATGAGCTAAATGAAATAGTAGCAAAACGTGCGCGTCACGTGATCACTGAAAACAATCGCACAGTCGAAGCGGCAAAAGCGCTCCGTTCGCATAATATTAAACGCATGAGTGAACTTATGGCTCAGTCACATGCTTCGATGCGTGATGATTTCGATATTACAGTCAAAGAGATTGACACTCTGGTTGAAATGGTTAAAAACGTGATTGGCGAGCAGGGCGGCGTACGTATGACTGGTGGTGGTTTCGGCGGTTGTGTAGTGGCATTGGTTCCGCAAACGCTGGTTGACGAAGTGAAAGCAACCGTTGAATCTAAGTATGAAGCTGCGACGGGCCTGAAAGAATCAATTTACGTTTGTCAGGCAAAAGAAGGCGCTGGTCTTGTTGAAGTCTATAAGTGAAACAGGTAAGTTACTAAGTAAAGCCAGCTTGCAAACGCTGGCATAGTTCAATCTGGGAAAAGAACAACAAAGAGAAATGTTCACGATTTTATGAAGTTCGATTAGGCTGAACGTGATTTAGCCAGTCGTTAATTGAGAAGGAACAACAGAAACCATCTATTTCGGAGTTGTTATCAACATCATCAAAAAGATAAAGTTGAAGTTGCCCATTATCAGTTATATTTCTAAAGTGAGATTTATTGAGAGCAAACACTACGTTTAAAATGTCTTCCTCACTTTCAATCTGACATAGAAGCATGCTTGAAAAGGTTGCCATAATAGCAGAACCATCATTCAATTTTACATACGAAAGGAGTACTAGCTCCATAGATTGTGCAAAAGTAAGGCACAGGTCTAGTGGCGAAGTGATATGTAACTTTCTGCCGTTTAAACGAATGTCATGACTAGTGAATAGAGGGCGGTTAATCAAAGAAATTTGATTATTTGACTGTTCTTGATAGCTCTTCAAATTTTGCATAATAAATCCTTAATAAACTTACCCCAAAAACTTCGTTTATTGTAGATTTATTAAGTGACACGCGGGGTGTTTAACACGTCTGTTTTTAAATTATAACTGATGATGATTAAAGTCAATTAAATTCTATAAAAAGTGAAGGTTTATTATTTTAATTATTTAATCATCACAATAGAGTTCTTCGTAATCGATAAGATGCATGTTTCTATCAATCCGTTTTAAATCTTCAAAAGCAAAAAATTTCTTAGCTAATCGAATGGCGTAATAAGGTTCGGTCGTATTTGAAAGTATTAACTCTCGACTATGAGGAACATGGACAAACTCAATACTGCCAAATCTAGTCTTATAAAAGCCCGATTCACCCGTTGTGCCGAGAATTAAAATCATCGGGATCTGAGAGATAACACTCCATCTTGAAAGGGCATCTTCGAAAGATATATAACACAGTTCGCCTTCTCGCAGTGACAAAGCTAGTTTGTCAAAGAAATCAGGCGGCAATGTCGAACGCAAGTAAACAAATCGCTCAAAATCAATACTGACGATGTAGTCGTTTTTTGCAATGATCTGCTCAATATCATCACTTCTAAAGATTGAGCAGATCTCATCACGTCTATAGATAAACTTTTCTTTACGCCGATACTGCATTTCGAAAATCATTTTCATAGATTAAAAGGTAGAATTGCTTAAAACCGAACAGAATGATTACATAATAGCTTGTTTTATATCAAGTGAAGTTTCATAATAATCATGTTTATTGAGTATCGATGGATACGCGTGTGAATTTAACCAGATGTTATACTTTCTATAATTCCCGTTTGTTTTATGATCAACTTCAGTGTCAAACCCGAGTTTAGAAAGAAAATCATTTATTGCCCGTGTTTTATAGCCTTCAGAATGTGACTGTGAAGTGATGGGCTTCAACATAGTATTCATCGAACTCAGTTTTTTACAGAGTGCGGAATTACCATTTAATAACTGGTTGATGATATCATAAGCTTCATAATAACTGGATTTAGGGATAGAATGCTTCTGGTCAATACGTTCAATAGATATGTTTAAAGTTTTAAAAAGAACATTCATCAGATTAAAAAGGGGCTGGTCTGATGTTTTAGTCTGGCGCCACTCAGTATATTCTTGCAAATGTTCTAATAACGAAGCTTTGTTTCTAGAAAATGAGATTGCGTCGTCAGTCAAATAATCAATTTGAATATGCAACCTTTCTGAAATCACTCTCTTTTCAGCAGCACTCAGTTGCAAGTTGTTTGCTTGGCCTGATTGAATGACTTCATTAGCTTCATCCAGGTCAGTGACATGTTCAGGCGCGTTATAAATCGATTCGTTAACTGAGGCCCTGTATACTTCTTCAAGCTGCTTTTGCAGCAGAGATTCATTGGCATCTTGTTTTGCGTAGTATTCTTCAGCGTTAACTCGAAAACCTAACGCTGTCGCGGTGCGCTTTAAAGATAAAGGCATATTATGGCGCGTATGCGTCGAGATATGATGGATAACGTGCTGCATGTGTTCGAAAGTAAACGAACTATTGATTGGTTTACCAGAAGAATCTATGTTTTTGTACTCATAGGGGATAACGTTGTCGGTTTGAATACCGTAAGTAATTTCCTTTGCTTGGCGAAACCTTCTCCCCATCTGAATGAGTCCCTTAGGTGTGAGTATGCTATGTGATATAACTAAAACCTTATCTGTGTAATTGGTTTCGATACTGACTGCTGAATCGATGTAGGGCGAGTATAAGATTTGCTTGTACAAGAAACATGAAACGTTTGGGGTAGCTAGATATTTACGTACAGCATCAGTATTACAAGTATCACGGGTAACCACTAGATACCCAGCTTCCAGTGCTTTTTCAGCACAGCCTTTACCTGAAGATTTAAGGCCGATCGAAAACAAATATTGGTACAAAGCTTCTTTCTTATCGAAAGCAATCACCTGATAAGCGTTATCTTCGTTCCTGATTGCGTTCAGTACGGTATCTCTATTCACGAGGTTGATGTTGATGTCAGAATATTTTCCGCCCTCGACTTTATAGAACTGATAATCGTGAATTCCTGTAGACTTAACTAATTCAGCCGTGATGCAGTTAGTGCTGTCAGCATCCATCATGATAACTTGCTTCGCGTAGGTGATGACCGTTTTTAAAGCGTTAAATGATTTTGCTTTCAGTCGTTCATTTTTATAATGATTACCGTCGAGTGATAAGAAGCCTTTTTCGCTCTCATCGAAGATAACTAAATCGCAGCCGAGTACATACTGCAGCATGTTAGGCAGTGAGTTTGTGGTTGAAACGATGATTTGTGCCTCTTCAAGCTTTCTTAATGACTTAGTGTTGTGATTTGCTTCCTTCGCATTGGGTAGCAGCGTTGAGATCTTATAATTTATGTTATTATTGATTTCGTTTTTATGAGCAATGATGGCAACTCTTAAGTTCGAATCCTTTTTCAGAAGATCACGAAGATAATTATCAATGACATACGTTGTTTTCCCCGTCCCTGTTTCAGCAGAGATAACATTAACTCGGTTTAACGATAAGTCGATGTTGTTTAAACAGGAAACCGTCTTTGCTTCTGAAAAGTTCAGGGACAGAGTGATCGCTTCATTCTCCTTTAGCCTGACGGAGCGTAAACGCTGATTGATCTCATCGTCACTGATTTCAAAGAATGTTGAAGCAAAAGACTTCACAAAATCAATAGATGCAGAAGACGTTTGCACAGCTTTTCTGAGCAGCTTGAACGCATGCTCTATTAACTCATCACTGTTGATGTCTAGCTTACATGCCTGAGACGTTAAGTAGACTTCTTGAAATATAGGGAGCATATCGATCAAATCTATCGGGTGGCCTGAGATGAGCAACTCCTTTTTAAATCGGATGGCTGTGGCTATGGCATCGATGATTTCGTGTAAATCAGTCGATGCGTAAATACAGATTGAACTCACACAACGGTTGTAGACGTGGTTATTAATGAGTACTTCACTCGGAGATCGTATAGCTAAGTCATCACGTGCTTCGGTATCTTTTATAACATCCTTTTCATTCTTAGTAATGTGAAGTCTAATATTTTTGTTTTTTAAAGGTGTAGCTGTGCTGATATTTTTATAATAATATTCCATGATTTAATCTCGATTAATTAGTTTTTAAAATTCTAATTAATAAATAACGACAAAATCAATCTATTTTTTAATATTTTTTATAATGTCTATTTATTCTTTGTATTTCAATGATTTAATTGTTATTGGTTTTTATATTTTAATTTTAATATTCGATGATATTAAAATTAAAATATAAAGGCTAAATGAGTTCTTACGTTGTTAATAATATTATTTAAATAATATTACTCCCATGTATAACGAACTGTTCAGGTTGTAACTTAGTGTATTTAAGTTTAGAAATATGACTTACTTTGACTTATGATCGTATAACAATGTGTCCATTTCTGTATTGTATATATAATAGAGAAATGTAGATGTGGACACTGAGAGCCTGTATTCCTAAACATAAACTCTTAATTGTCATTGAATTATTGAAATATGCATGCGGTAGCATGCTAAATTTGCTGGTTGTTCATTTTGAGTAAAAGTTAACCTTTGAATGGCTATCGACCTATGTGTCCACATTCTCAAATGTATATATAATAATAAATGGAGAAGTGGACACTCAAAATTAAGCATTAAATCTATATGCCACTTGCGAGGTACTATGCATCAGTAGGTAGACTCGCTCTTTGAGCGAGAGTTTCAATAGATGAGTACGTGATCATAACTCCAGTAAACGAATGGTGATACTTAATGATATTTAGACTTAAACTCTTAAACTAAAGGTTGTCATCCTCAACGATTTCATCGGTTTTAAAGTCTTTCTTAGTCAGTTTTGTACCATTTTCACTATTGTATCTTTCAATTGCTGCCGCCAGTTCACGTGATGCTTTACCTTGGGATCTTTCTTTAAAAACATCTTCTCCTACTTTAAATTTAACAAGTGGTGCTGGTTTTCGCTTCGTTGCGGTAGAAGACTTTGAACCTGTTAAAATTTTATACTTTTTTTCGAGTTCGTGAGGGATTTCAAAGTCAATTACTTGTAAAGCGTGTATGGCTGCTTCAACAGCCTTCACTTCTTGCGCAGTATTAAGCTCATCTATAACGTGGCTAACTCTATCACGGATTGCTTCTAACTCTCCCAGAGATAGTTCTAAGCCTCGGATATTATTGCGACTATTAAATATTTCTATGGCTGCTTCTTGTTTTTCAGTCAATGTCATTAGTTTTATTCCTATTAGATGTACAATTGCCAATACTCCAATTTTAAACCAAACTTAAAAAGTGTGGAAGTTTTTAATGATTAAAAAATTTTTGTTTGATTTATATTTTTGTTTTTATATTTACAATGGTTTTTAAATGTGGTTTATTAAAAGGGCATTAAGCATCTTATTGATTTAAAGGTTACCAAAATGAATCGTCGTAAATATGTATATAAAAACCCAAAACTAAACCTTGTTAAAAGTCGTTTAAATGATGGTTTAAACCCCAGTGTTGATTTAAATCCTTTTGATGATTATTTAATCTCAGATTGCGAAGCATTACTTAAAGCGAACAGTTTAACTGTTGAAGAACAGCAGCAGCATAGAATTAAACCAAACGCATCATTCTCCAATAAAAAATCGGCTAACTGTATGTTGTCGAGTCAATACCATATTAAAACGGATAGACTCCAATCAGCGCAAAGCAACCAAACACAGAAAGAATCTCGTGTCCCTGGACTCTATGGTTGCAATCGTTACAAATCAAAACGAAAAGAGCAAGTCAAAGAAAGTGAAATGTTTTGTTTCTTTTAATGTGAATCGGGATAGATATTATGACGAAGCAGCATCAATGTGAACAAATGCCTGAGGAAGTTCAAGTGTACTATACAGATCACTACACAACTGAAGAACAATGGTTTTTGTTTGTCTCTGAAACCGCAACAGAAATGGATCTAGAATTAAGTCATGAACTTAATGAGGTAGGAGAGTTGCTGTGGCAAACTGCTTTTAACATCATTCATTGTCCGTATTGCGGCTTGAAATTTGAAAAAACTACACAGAAGGTTACTGCTCATTTTCATAAAGCTGTTAACTATAAACTGATTTAGTCGCTTTACTTTTGTATTTGTCATGCTTATCAGCATGACTAAAACCCTAATTTTGAGAAGCGGTTAGGCCTTGTTTGAGCTTTGATAGAACCGCTCATAGCAATCTATGATCACAGAAATCTATGCTCTCGGTAAACTCGGCTTAGCCCCAAAATGAGTCAGGCCAACAATATTGAAATTAGTATAGGTAATGTAAAATATGCTCAATTTTTGAGTTTGACCTTTGTAAAATGTCTAAAGTAAGTGAAATCCCATATCTTTTAATCTTGTTTTATCAGCATCATTTAAAGTTTTCACAGCCCATATTAAACAGTGTTTAGGCCTTGATGAGGCAACATATGCGAACCTAGCAGCCTCACTGCTTTGACTATCAATCCAACTGCGCCAATGAGAACCAGGCTGCCCACCTGCGCGTGCCGTTGAAATTAGCATGGTGACATCGTGTGTTTCGCCTTTCGCTCCATGAATTGTAGTCTTTCGGTGCAATGTTGTTGTTTTAGTTGTTTGTCCTAAAAATGTGTCAACTTGGTTGCCTGCTTGACCAGAGGGCGATGCCAAATTTACATTATTTAGTGGGGATATGACTTGGGCAATCTCTTGTATGATGAACTTTTGACTTGATAGGTTTCGAACTAATGTCTTAGCACTACGTACCCAATTTGACCAAGAACCTGTCATTTGTTTTAGGTTATTATTGGTGAAATACTTAAGTGATGAACATAAAAACCTTCTCCATGCTAGGTTAGAGTCTATGCCTTGTGGACAATTGAAACTGTTTGGTTTAATGCACTCTTGTAGATGGTGGCGAATAAACTCCGATAATAGTGTCATGGATTTTTCTAATGCATCCATGTCATCGGGGTCAAATAGCTTTATTGCTAATGCTAGCTTTTGGACGTTGTTTAGCTTCGAAGCAGAAGTTTGAAATTTTTGTAGGATTGAGTGCCCTCTAGAGATAATAGTGTTGTTTTTATAACCGTTACATAGTTTTTCAAATGTGCTAATCAATTCCGTTGGGCAGCTATCATACTGAGCAATGAAACATTTTGGCTCTAACCACGTAACTTGCCCGATAATATCTCTACGACCTGTTAGTTTTTCACATAGGTTGATGATATTTTGACAACTTCGGAAATTGCTAGTTAACTCAAGTGAAACGAAATCGTTGTTTCCTACAAATTTACTGATCTCCTCGGGGGCAACGTCTCTAAATCCATATATAGCTTGGTGAAGGTCACCAACAAAATGCAGTTTAATACCAACATCTGAGAGACATTGGAGAATCATAAGCTGCTCAAAAGAAAGATCTTGGCACTCATCCACAATTATTAACGGATATTTTTTTGCGAATAGTTGAACAAATTTTTCAAATTTCTCTTCGGTAAGTGCTTTCAGTGCTAAATACTCAATGTCTCTATAAGTTGCGTAGCCAGCAGCAAGCATTCGATTTTTGGTTTCTTTTAGGTCTCTTTCTTGCCAGCTTTCAAGGATAACTGCATTTAGTTCTCGATCTTTGATTGAATCCCCAGTATCGAAGATATATCCACCATTTTTCAAGTCCATAGAATAGTGATGTGCATGTATATTGCCGCGACGAGCTATGCCCCACCTTGTTCTAAAACCTAAAGTTGAAGTTCCTTCAATGATGCGTATTGTACAATCGCCAGCTTGCCCACTAAATCCAGTCAACTGAGTTGCTAAAGGATTAACAATATTCTTGTAGATAAAACTATCGAACGTCCCCAAAAAGTGAGGAAAGAGACTGCGTCCAATTGGCAAATATTTCGTAACTCTATTTTTTAATTCGTCAGTTGCACTATTTGCAAAAGATAATACAGCCATACCTCCTGGATACTTACGCCATCTTTTGGCTTCTGTAGCGACTTTTGCTGCTACTACTTCAGTCTTTCCGCTACCAGGGCAAGCTTCTAAAAAGACGTGTCTATTAATATCTGATTCGATATAAGCCTGTTGCTCTTCAGTGAACTCGAACATTACTCTTGTTCCTCTGTTTTCTCCAGAGAACAAGCCCACAGAATGGCATCTTCAATGTATTTAGGAACGCTAATGCTTAGTTTTTCTTTTTCAATTTTATCGGTGAAAACTTGAGCAAAAAGACCTTTGCCAACCTTATCATCATCAATGCGCTTCAGAATTTCGTGGGCAGATACGGATTTTTCCTCAGACGTTTTCGTTGTCCATTCTTGGCCAGCAATCTGATTGAGTGTATCTATTACAGTGCTATTCCCTGTTTTAGGTTTTGGCCAAAGTGAAGCGACAACCTCAGCCATTAGAGCTACGTTATTACCTTCCATAGCCAAATCGTATTCTAGCGTCTTATACTTACTGACAAACAGGCGAGCGTTTTCAGATGAGTTGATTGAATTAACTAATTTAATTGCATGGTTCATGCCTTCAAGTAGATGTGAATCGTGTGGAATAAAGTCGACTTCTTTATCAATGGTTTCATCTTCATTTTCTTCGCTAGCGACTTGGATAGTTTGTTTCTTTGGAGGGTCTAGATCTGTAACGCCAGCACAGCGAACTGGTATATTTAGACCTTCTTGATCTTCTTCATCTTCGAGGTCAGTTAAATTGCAATATAGTCTTATGAAGTGCTTAAAATAAATGCCATTAAGGTTGATGGTCGAAACTCCCAGATCTTCTAAATTCCTTTTCCCGTCACTTTGCTCTTTTAGAACCTCCTTCGCCAGAATGGGAAACAACATTTGTTCTGCAATTCCCTCAACAAGAATGAGACCGCTTGCGAACAACAAGTTTGACTTTGTTACATCCAACCATCGGTTGATAAACTGTATACTTCCGTCAGGAAGTCCGCATGAACGCAACGGTGTGGCTGTTGGCGAACTAGATTTAGATAGGTGGATTATTGAGTCGATTTCCACAGAAGAAGCCAAGACGGTTGAGTGACTGGTGACTATGACTTGAACATTGTTATTTTTATCTGCAACTGACTTTAGATAATTTAGAAGCCTAATCTGCAATTGAGGGTGTAAGTGAGCTTCTGGCTCTTCAATTAGCAATAATTTAAACAGGGGTTGTTCGTCTTCTCCATCATCGTCATTAAGGGTTAGCTCTGCGAGGATTGAAGCTATGTATAGTAGGTTGTTATATCCAAGGCTATTTTGACTTAAGCTTCGGAATAAATCTTGGTCATCCGCTGTCATGTCAGGGAAAAATAGGAGCGTCAAACTTTCGGCTATTTTGGTAAAGTCGCTTTCAGCAAACTGAATTCGAGTTTTCTGTCCAAAATGATGACCTATTGCGTTGACTAAGTGTTCAGTAATAAGTTTGTTTGCTCCTTTAATGCTCAAGCTTTCATCTGTAACCAGAGTATCGTTAAAGTTTTTAAATTGTTCCTCTAAAGGGTGAGGAGTATTGTTTTTTCTACATTCTTTTAATTCTTTGCGGTTAATTGCCTTGAGTAATTTAGATAAGCGTGATTGCCTACCATTGGTGAGTTTAGATTCAGCATCTCTCAATGGTGGCAAGTAAATGCATTGAATTAAGTCGAGTAACTCAGGATCGAATTGTGTGCTTCGAGAGGAGCCTCCCCAAACTAGTTTTTTGTATCTTCCTCTGACTTCTCTATTCTCTGCTTGTAGGTTTAGGACAGCAGTGTCTGTACCACCACTCCAAGGTAGCAATGCAACTTTTTCATCTGAGTCTAAACCTTTGAAATGAGCTTTGATTGAGAATGATGGAGCTATTGGAGAGCCTTGGGTGAATGCAGAATAAAAGTCATCCTGGCTAATACTATATCGCCCAGACTCTGAGTCCTGGAACAATTGCCGAATTGCACTAATTATAGCGGTTTTGCCTGCACCATTTTCACCTACGATAACATTCAAACCAGGCGAGAAAGTAATTTTGAACTCTTCATCAAAACAACGAAAGCCTTTTACTCGCAACTCATCTAAGTACATACATTCCTCACAAATTACTCCAATACATTTATATGCCATAAAGCACTATGCGCATTCTAACATTCTCTAGTACTGACTTTTGTGAGGAGGACAAAACATAACAACGGTATTTAGTTGAAAATGTTGAGTAACTTTTGGAGTTACATTCAAATTAAGGTGCTAATATTTTTGCGGGCTATGAGGCAATACTTAGATTGTGGCATCCCAATATGTAGTGGCGCATATCACTAACAATGAGCGGAGCAGGTCTTGCGTTTGCCTTGTCACTTTACTGATACTATTCCTAATCCAAACTATCCGAGCTATAACAAAACCTCTAGCTTATTTATGTCAAAAAGTGAGTCCAGCAATCAGGTTATGTGATCAGGTAATTATATTTTTATTGGCATAAGCCTATCACTTGACCTATACAGGCACCTTAATGGTAGCGGCACATTATTCATTCAAGGATTATGTTTCGGAAAATGACGCTAATGATGCATCAGAAACCCAGTATGAGAGCGAATTTATAACTATTAATCGTAAGGTCTGAACTTAAGCAGGATCTGGCGGAGATCGTCGGTGATTACAAAATTGATCTCGACGGAGAGTTCCAGAAAACTTACCTTATCCGCTCAGTCAATCACATACGAGTATTTGTTTCTCATCTCGAATTGCCGCAGACTCCGTGGCGATTCTCAAAGTTTGTCATAGAGAATAGTGTCGTTAACGATGTCGGTATATCCGCGACAAGTGTGAGATAACTCGATCACACCATATGTACCTTTCGACCTATAGTCATTACTGTCCAAAATTTTTTACAAACTGATCGGCTAGAGCTTTATTTTGCCAAGAATTCTAAGCGAGTTGCTGACAATGGAATCTATGATTTGAGCAGGAAAGCCGTAGGGTAGGTGGTTAACTACTTGTTCAATAGCATTCGGAAAGGACTCAACAAACTCGTCAAGTATCTCTTGCATTCGAATTGTGCAGAAACCAACGGTTTCTGCTGTTGCAATAAAGTGACGGGGATATACCTTTTCAAGATGCCACTTATTGCCGCTTGAAGTGGATTTGAGAGACATAGCTAACTTTAGTTTACGCGTGTTTATACCTTTGCCATTTGATGCGGGATAGGCTGACATGATGTCGTAGAAAGGTGTTAGTCTATAAGCACCATTGGTCTCAATAAAAATTGAAAAGTTTTTTGAATGACCGTCGGTTGCGCCTATCAACCACTGAAAAACTTGGAAGCGCATGAAGTCATCACGGTCTTTCTCTGCGTTTGTTGAGCCGTTCAATAGCTCCATTATTTCTGCAATACCAATGCCTCCGTCAGCTTGATATTTCAAGTGGGTGGGTACAGATAATGCCTGGCACATATCTTCTTGAGCTAATCTTATAAGCGAACCTGTACTTCTAGACCATGCTCGATCAAACCGTTCAACAACTAAAGATTTCACATTATCAAAGTCTAATATCTCTACGTTAGGTACTTTGAACCCCATTGCTTCTGCTAGTTTGATACAGAGATACTCATTTTCAACGCTCTCAGTCATGTTTAGTGTAGTGAATGGTTGCTGAATAACTCCAATCGGAAATTTGAGAATATGAGTACTTGGAGAATCCAAATTGGGTAAAAACCAATCATTTTTAACCTTAAGTAGCGCGGTTTTCTCTTGCGCCCCTGATATTGTGATGCGGAAGTCATGCTTATTGATCATGCCAAGTGGGTTTTGCTGCTTATGAGCAGTAATGATACTGCGCAAATCATCAACTGAAAGTGGCTCCAATTTGGTTAGAGCAACACTATCCTTAATTTCAGTTTCAGGAACTAATGATAATGAGCCTACGCAGTCTCGACCAGTTGCGTGCAATAAGTCGAAGGTATTTGTTGAGTCGGTGCTATAGCGACGCTGTATGTTCTTGCGTGTTGAAGTTAGGTCGGGTAACAGATTATCAAAATAATTTGCTACAGGGTCACCTTTGTGTGGCTGGCTTTGAAGTGGAAGAGATAGCGAAATCGGGTAGGCATTCGGTTTATCTAACCAATTATCGTCATAGCAAAATTGCATTGAGCCATCGGTAGTCTTGGTTAGATGGCCAATTTTTGTGTTGTTGATATGTGCTATTAATGAAGGCATTGGCTGCTTTGACTCTCGGTTAGAACGGCAATTACTCAGATATCATATTATCGTACTAATAGTCGTTTGTACGGCTCTTTTGGAGATACCAATAACTCAAGTAGGCTGAAATGTTTTAGTAGAGTTTTACCGTTGTCTTTTTTGTTGTTGCAATACTATTTGACGCTCATCCAGTAGGGGGGATTTCTATGTGTTCGGTTGAACTGTGAATTTATTTTAAAAACATATGGTTGAATTCGTGCACGGTGCTCGATTTTTTTGTGTCGGATAGATCATCGTTAAGTACGCGCATGGCGACACAATCATTACCAATAACAATGACTTCTGCAATCCATTTTTGTAACCCCAAGCTAGCGAGGTTAGTTTTGGCTTGTTTATTTACATATCCCTATTAGTATGTGCAATACTAATGGAAATCCAACCAGAGAAGAATTTGTGATTGCCCAGCAGTCGGTTGAGTTGCTTTGATTTCATTTAAAATCAAATAGATAGAAGCGAGCTTTGTGCTCGATTTTTTGTTATCATATGTTGGATAGACCATCGCAAAGCAGCGCATGACGGTACCTCCATTACTCGCTCTATTGACTTCTGTAGTTCATTTTGTGCCCTTAAGTCTGCAAGGTTCGTGTTGACTTGTTTTTGCCCCAAAATGGGCCACGGCTTGAACTGTTATTTCAGATAATTTACTAGTTTTGAGATACAAAAAGTAATCGATAGCAAGAGGCAGGACCTAACCCCGTATATGGAGTTTGGTATATGCGACACATCAGAGTTTTTATAACACTCTTAAGCCAAGACAATTAGAGGGGTAGTCATGAGTAAAATCATCGCAGCGCTTGAAGGTAATGCTACTCTGGAGATAGACAGGTTAATAACTAAGCGAATGATGACAACTACCTTGAAAAACGCCGCAATGGCGAATTTTCTAGTGAGGATGTTAAGCTCGCGGTAACACACCTTACAAAATCTATAGCTAGCAGGGCAGATGCCCTTAATACTCTTTATTACCTTTATTGAAGAATCGCAGTATCCCTACTGATACAAGCTGTGGGTTAGCAAAGAAAGACATTAGCTATTACTTGATGGACTACTACAATAGGCAACGGCCACAGTTCATGCCGAAATTTGGCTTAAATCAGTGTCTAGAATTTGTAGACCACTACATAGTAAGAATTATTATGTTGAGTTAGATCTACATTAATACAATGTAATTGGTCTGGTTGATGTGTTGATGGTAACTTATATTTAGTCAATTTTTGTGTTTAGGGAACAAATGCAAATTATAGGTAAACATAAAGTTAAGCTGATTCTAGTATCGGGTTTAAAAGCGCTAGCAATTGCATTTTTTATCCTGTTTAACCCATTGGGTCTTAAAAATACCAGTCAAGAACAGAGTGAAATGTTGTATCTCGACACGACGGCATCTACGTTTGATGCTAATTTAGAATCGGCTGTAGTGGTGTTAATCGATGAGTATACTCTAGAAAAATATCACCTTAACTACCCAGTAGATTATAGAAGCCTGTCAAGGATTCTAAGATCGATAAGTAGCCACAATCCCAACTCTGTCTTTATCGACATTCTCCAAAATTACCAGCATTCAAAAGAGTTAGATTACTGGCTAAAGCATTTAAAAAAGTCGAGTGAACGTCACCCCATTTATCTAGCACAAGATTTAGAGTTTGATAAAGAGTGGCGACTGAATGACAAAGAGAACATCAGATATAAGCTGAGCCAAAATACCACTCTAGTGCCTGTATCATGGCGCGGCCCTTCAAACCGCTATCCACTAATGATCAGCCTTGATGGGCAAAATCATAAAACAACCGCTTTGCTAATGTACGAACGGTATTGCGAAAGTGCGAACTGTCAATTGTTCCAAAGCTCAGAAAATTATGATGAATCAATGGTGGTTCGATGGAACAATAAAAATAGTAACGAGCAAATGGCATTTTTGAATGTAGCCGATGGGTGTGAGTTTCAGCAGCGTAGTATGTACCAAGCATTTAGAAGACACGTTACCTATGGCTTTCAAAACAAAAAAGAGATGGATGAACATCGAGTGAAGTGTCCGCCGATTTTAACCCTGAGTGCAGACGATTTTTTAGCTCCAAATGCCACGGGCAATCAAGACTTGCGGAAAGTGATAGAAAACAGAGCGGTGTTTATCGGCTATGACTTACTGGGGTCTTCAGATTTAGTTGTGTCCCCCGTTCATAACCAGTTACCTGGTGTGTTCTATCACGCCATGGCATTTGTAAACTTAGTATCTATGGATACCAAGTACTGGCGATCGCCTAATGTTATTGGTGAATGCCCAATTGTAGGGGATTGCAATTTCTCGTATTACGATTTGATTCAAATATTACTTTATGCTGTGGTTATTGGTTTTTCTCTCTATTTAAAAAAATCTTATGTACTTTATAGCGACGATGAAATGAAAAAGTTACTGACCTCTTCAGGATTATTTCTTGTTGTGATTATCAGTGTTGTATTTTCGATTATTGTCTTTCAATACACAGCAGGGCCAGCGAACTGGATAGCTCTAATAAGCATATTAATAATTAGTGCAAGTATGCTAATTAAACCAGTGATTATTTATATTTACCAATGGGTATTAATAAATTCAAGGCGTAAAGCATCAATACTGGTAAATGAATTTTTGATTTTAAGAGATAAATTAATGGTGAAAAAATGAGACTATTCTACTTGATGATTTTTTTATTTTTTTCCTATCCAACTTATGCAGTGGATAATACGGTTATTCAGTTTAACTCTGGAGAGGTTGAAGTTTGTACAAGCGCAACAGATATGGATACCTGTGACTACGTTAAGGTGTCCAGACTGCCAGACCCGAAAAAAGTGACAATTAAAGTGTTAGATTTCACGGAGGAGGGGATGGTTAAGTTAAATATTAATGGACAAATAAAGTACATCCATCAGATGGATTTAAAACTCAGTGCGAGAGCAACGGTTAGCGAACCTTGTGTAGACAAAGAGTTTAACTCAAGGGCGGATAAAAACACCTATGCTACTCATGGAATGATGGATAAATGCGATGCAAAATAAACTCCTCGCTCTTGTTGTTATTTTTATCCTGGGTTGTACTACTAATAGCGATAATTTAGCGTTTGAAGACTATATCGACGAAAAACATAAGGACAATATAGCGAACCTTGATGAGATAAAAGACTTTGATTTTGACCGAGAAGCTTATATGGAAAGCGGCAACGTTGAGAACATTGAGTTACCAGCCATTAAATATAAAACGGTTCCGTTTGACACCTTGAACATTGCCCATGTATGTGAAAAGTTTTCAGGCAATGACGTCAAAGTAGTTAATAATTCTAACAGTGAAAAAAATGAAGAAATTGTGAGACATATTGCTCACCGTATTAATGGCGTGTTTGGATGTGATCTTGCTGTTCAATATGAAATTACTGAATCGGAAATATACGGTGCATTGGTTAGAAATAACAAAATTGTATTAACTTCAGGAGTATTTTCTGAGTCTCATTATATTGATGAAATCGTTTTTATCATCGCCCATGAAATGGTGCATCATGTTCTACTTCACAATCAGCAGATCAATCTAATTCGCTCAAAAAAGACTCGCGAGACTAATAGAGCAGCGAGAGATATCTACGTTTACCTTAACACAACCGCTTGGGCAGAAGTGGCGGATACCTTTATGGATGATTATACACAAGGACACCTTATGACCAATCACTTGATGATTCCGAATGAAGTAACCGCTGACGTTGTTGCTGTGGATATTATGGTCAAAGCTGGGTACAGTCCACAGGCAATGCGCTATGTGTTAGAGCGTGCAGCCAGTTGCTTAGGGTATCATGATGGTGACCTAAATACACAGTTTGCTCATATGCAAGCTGAAGCAAAAAAGTTTAATGAAAGTAAAAATAAGAGCATGGAGAACTATTTCGAGATAATAGGCGATCTTTTTTCCCAGACTCATCTACCACAGCCTTGGAGAGAAAAAACAGTTTCAACATACATTAAGGCTAATTATCCAACGGAGAGACGTTTGAGAATGACACCCGTGAGCAGTTTTAAAGTGAGTACGATGGTGTCTAGTAGATAAACAGCAATGACCAAAAAGTCACAATGAATGGGTATAGAGGTTCTAGATAGGGTCAGGTCTTGTCTTTTGCCTTTGTTGTTTTTACTTACTTTTACTAATTGTAGTTTGACGAGTTAGAGCAATGAACCTAACTCGTTTCTGCCCCTTTTCGAGTTTGCGCAACAAAGTGGTATTCAATCTAACCTGAAAATTGCCCAATATTTCCTCATATCAGCCCTTCAGGCTGGGGAAACTCATTTTCTCTCTGAAATTCGCAAACCAATCCCCGTTAGAAAAGGTGCTCATTAATATTTTTTTGAAAAATCTGCTTTTAAATTCTAGGTTGTTATGTTGATATGCGTCATATAGAACAATAACTTAGAAAGTCAGCTACTACATTAGAGTATTTGCGATGAGTGAACAAAAAATTGAGCTAATAACGGATGAAGCATTACGGCTTGTTGATGCTTCTTTGGATTTAAACTGTCGAATCGAGGATAGCATTCCTTTACCAAATGACAGTGCATTCAAAAAGGAACTGGCTAACAATGTAACGATTTTGAAAAATGAACAAAACAAGCTCGCTAACAATGAAATGGTTATCGCTGTTGTCGGTACCATGAAGGCAGGAAAATCAACTACCATTAACGCCATTGCGGGAACAGAAGTCCTACCTTATCGTAACCGCCCCATGACGGCCCTACCTACCCTGATCCGACACACGAAAGGTCTACTCAAACCTGTTTTGCGCCCACAAAACCAAGAGCCAATTACCAACCTGTGTATTGAGTTGGCACAAAAGTTCCAGTCTGGTGAAGAGCCTACTGGTGATGTAGCAGGCTACAAAGAAATTCAAGCACTCATCGTCGAAATTAAAAATGGTACGAGCTTTAATAAAGATATTTACGAAGGTGAAGAAGCCATTTTTGAATATCTCTCATCGCTGAATGACCTAGTTCGCCTCTCAGGCGCAATGGGTTCACGCTTCCCGTTTGAAGAGTATGGGAATGTTGATCAGGTTCCGCTTATTGAAGTTGAATTCACGCATCTAGCAGGGCTTGAAGAATCTAAAGGCCAAATCAGTATTCTCGACACGCCTGGGCCGAATGAAAGCGGCCAACCACACTTAGCATCAATGCTCAAAGAGCAACTATCCAAAGCCTCTGCTGTCATTTCGGTAGTCGATTATACTCAAATTGGTTCTGAAGCTGATGGTGAAGTTCGTGAACTCGTCTCAAAGCTTCCGACAGAGTTACCCCTTTACGTGTTTATCAATAAGATTGATGGCAAAAAGCGTAACGGTGACTCCCCAGAGGAGATCAAAAGGCTTATTGTTGATCAGTTGATGAAGGGCCGTGTTAACGATGACGCGGTTTTCCCAATCTCAGCTAACCAAGCGTATCTTGCTAATATTGCCAAGCGCCATATGAACGCCTGCGGTAAATTGCCAGATTACAATTTTACACCGTGGGTCGAAGATTTTGGTGAGGAAGCCTTCGGAAAACGTTGGAAGCATTCAATTGATGATGCTGATAAGGTTAACCAACTAATTTTGGAGATATGGGAGGATTCGAAGTTTTCATCCCCTATCAAAAACGTTCTGCATTCAGCACACACGAATTCAGCCAAGTTCTCTATTAAAAGTGCTGTAGAGAAGACAAAGATCTTGTCACAGACTTTCAAGCGTGAGCTTGAGTTTATGAGTCAGGGTGCAAGCAAAGAGTTGAGCACACTTGAGAATAGCGTGACTGCCCTGCAAGCCGATATTGAAAAGCTTGATGAAGCCGAGAAGGCTATCAAAGTTCATGCGAATAACACCATCGTTGAAGTCATTAAAGCAACGAAGAACTCTGCAACTCAGATTCAGAATTGCATTGATACCCAAGTGACCAAGTACTTCAAAGAAGGCAAGCAGCAGGAGCTGGACCAGCAGCGTCAAAGGCATGGCAAGGCCAAATCAAAAAAGCCTCAAGAGAAGAATCCTGGGTTGCCCGCTCTCTTCTCGAACGTTATCAGTGCACTTACAACTTGGGAACACCAAGTCGCTGAGACAGGGCAGCAAGACTTTAATCCTAATGAGACGGTGATTGAGTTCCCTGATCGGAATTCCGCAAAGACATTATTGAAAAAGATTGAAGCCTCTACGAATGCCATCCTTAAAGATGGTCAGGGGCAGTTAGAGAACATTTTCTCTCGTTGTTTTGTTGAGCTTGAATCTGCACTGAACGAAGCCATCAAAGAGTCCATAAAGCCTATTCAAGCCAGCATTGAAAGTGAGTTGAAAGAAGCAGGGTTTACCGTTTCACTGAACCTGCCTAGTTTCAGTAAGCGTTCACTTTCTCTTGATGTTCAAACAATGTTTGACTCGGCCTTAGAAGAGAAATCTCGCTCTGAAAGGCGACACCGCCGACAAAGTGGTGCCTGGGGCAAAGTTTGTAGTTTTTTCAATACGGATGACTGGGGTTGGGAATCCTATGAGGTTAGTGTTGAGTATTACCAAATTGATCTTACCAAGATCCACCAAAAGACCCGTGCGCAAGTGACTTCGTTTATGAAGGCGATAGACCACACTATCAAGAAGTCGATACAAGAACCTGTTGATCATGAGGTTAATGCCTTCTTTGATGATTTCGGAACAATCTTGGATTCAGTTGTTTCCAACATTCAGGTGTCGATTCAGAATCAGTCGTTAAGCACACAAGAGAAGGCGCGGTTGATTGAGCAATTGCGTGATTACTTGGAACGTAATGAAATAATTTCTGATCAAGTTCATGAGCTTGATTTAGAGGTAAATGATGGACCAACATATGCGAGAAAATGATAATTCGTGGTTTGATAAAATAGATTGCATCAAGGATAAAGCTATCGTTGATCTGGTGAACGGTTTGGACGTAAGTCGTGACCACCAGAAGAACTTTGATTCACAGAGCATTTCATCACGACTGTTAAACGGCCTTACAGGTAAAAATCAAGCACGTCAGGGCGAGATCAACAAATCCTTAACTGAAGGATTGGAATCAACCTTGTCCTGGCTCACAGAGCTTACAGATTCTATAGCTTACAGCAATCTGGCTATCCAGCAGGTTAACCAGCGAGTTGATAAGTTAACAGAGCACTTGACTCACCTTGCTGGTGATTACATGGAAACCCGCTCCAAGCTAGAGGCACTGGCTGCCGTTACTTCTGATAGGCTGGCTGTCCTTGAGAATGATATCGCTAACCTAAAACTGGAGGTTAAAGCGAACACTCAATTGGACTTGGTATTCTCACGGTGGAGAACAGGTTATTGGCATGACTTCCCTATTGCGACTCGATGCTACATTGCTCTCGAAGAACTTCGCTGGGGAAGCTTTGGTGACTTCATTCGAAGTGCTAACGACAAAGAACGCAGCAACTACCTTGAACTGTTGAGAAACAAGGTGATTGAGCAATTGGCGGCCGATAGTGGATCAATGGTCAAAGAGCGCATTGATTCTCAAACATGGATCGAACATAGCGCAAAAAAAACGCAAGAAGCTGTCGAGTTTCTAGGTGATTGGTGCCTAGAACACAAACACCCTGCAACGTATTTTGTTACACAGGAGTGGGAGAAAGCCCCCTTGTATATGCCAAGGATCATTTCGGCCACCAAGTTAGGCAACTATTTAACTGAAGAAGTTTTTGGGCAGGAGGGCGCATGAAAGTTGGTCTAGTTCTATCTGGTGGTGGCGCATTGGGTGCTTATCAGGTAGGTGTGCTTAAAGCATTGGCAAAGGAAGGTATCGAAATAGATATGGTTGCTGGGGCAAGTATCGGTGCTCTAAACGGTGCCATTGTTGCCAGTGAGGCTTCGGTCAAGAGCGCTTACCAGAAGCTGGATACCCTATGGAGTAACCTAGCGCAAGACAACCCGTTGAAAATCAATAAGGCTGTTTACCTTCAATTATTGCTTGCATCTGGCCTACAGTTGAATGCAGGAAGGCTATTGAAATTACTCGATTCACCTTACTTGAAACCAATCTGGGCAAAGTACATCCCAATGCCATTAAAGGTTGCTGAAAGCCTACTGGATGATGCGCCGTTAACAAAGATCATGGCCGATAGCCTTGATGTTGAAAGGCTAAGGACGGGCTTACCGTTATACGCTTCAGTCTTTAAGAGTGACGGTGCTTTAACGGATCTTCTACAGTGCGTGACCTCCGAACTGGGCATTGCCGAGAGTAAGGATTCAGAATATATCCATATCCAGGGCCTGTCAGATGAAGAACAGAAAGAAGCGCTGCTGGCCTCCGCTGCTTTACCTCTTCTTTTTAAACCCAAAATGATTGGTGGTGAAGAGTATGTGGACGGGGGTATCGGCGGATGGACACGCAATCAGGGAAATACCCCTGTTCAGCCACTAATTGATGCTGGCTGTGATGTGGTTATTGTGTCTCATCTGGCAGACGGAAGCTTGTGGTCGAGGTATAACTTTGGTGACACGACGATCATTGAGCTGCGACCAAACGAAACCATTAATCGTAATGATGGTCTGTTTGGTGGCGCAAAAGACCTCCTTGGCTTCCAGCCAAAGAATATCGACTCATGGATAGAGCAGGGCTATAAGGACACTCTACGGTCAATGGAACGGATTTCAAAGCCTTTGGTAGAAAAAGCTGAGCTTAGGGATTCAGAGTCATCTCTCAAGGAAAGCCTGAGTAAATCTAAGTCTGTCGATAATCAGTTGGACGATATCATATCGAAGCTATCGCAAATGCCAAACGGGTGCTAACCGAACAGGGTTAGCACCAAAGGTGATTTGTAACCTTACCTGTTAACTTCTAAGCCATTACATTTGTAGTGGCTTTTAATTTCAATGTATTGGATTAACGACTTTGGTCAGCAGCACAGAAGTTAGCTGTTCACCCAAATGTGCCATGATTGGTAAACTGCAATACTTGGGCTAATTCATTTGTTACTAAATTAGCAAATGCAGTAACTCATTTCTGTCCAAATCCCTGTTAGTAGGTGCGATACTAATAGAAACCCAACCAACGAAGAATTCGTGATCGCCCAGCAGTCGGTTGAGTTGCTGTAATTTATTTCAAAAACAGATAGTTAAAAGCGAGCTTAGTGCTCGCTTTTTTGATCTTATATGTTGGATAGACCATTGCTAAGCATGGTTGGCGGCACCCATTCCTTGTTAACGCTAATACTGAGTAGCGAACAGTAGCATGGGAATCGTAGTACTTGTGCTCATGGTTGGTAACATAAGGTTGAAAGGAGTCTCCTATTAGTAAGCGGAAACGCCTTTCACTTAAATCCTTTATAGAGTGCTTAGCTATAGAGGGGGTATACAAGTCAACATAGTTTGAATCTAGGGAATATTGATCTTTCGTGATGATTCTTTGAACGGCATGGTGAAGGTTATAATTATTTCACCAAAAGCAAATCACAACTGAGTTCACCATGCCAAGGACAATGCTAACTGATAAACGATGGGAAAAGCTAAATGCTGGATTGTTCCTTTGGCTTTTGTCTTGAACGCGACGTTATCTGTTTTAGCTCGCTTGCTAATGCATGAATAATGGGGGCATGACAATGGCAGTTGAGTGAGCTTAAAAATAGAGAGAATCACCCCTTGACGATCTCTCAACGGCATTGAAAACACACGTTTAACCATAAGAGCCGTCGTAACGGCTAAGTCACTAAACAAGCGAGATCTTCCGCGGTTTCTCTGTTTGATTAGCCTCCATAGCTGAACGTTTTTTTCATCAATCCCAAATGTCAGTGAGCCGTGATTAATTAAAGCTTGGTTATAGTATTTCCAGTTGGTTGTCTTGTAGCGAGGCTTAGCCATTGCTGTAAGCGTTTGAGTGTCGGATTATCGGAGTTTTAGCGAAGCAAGAGAGCATATAGCTACTACAGCCAACTCTGGCCACACCAATATAATGGTGGGCTGACACCCAATGAGTCTGAACGACTGTATTGGGAAAACTCAAAAACCGTGGCCAATTTTGTTGAACAAGATACTCCACATGGTTATTCTACAAAAATGAATGTAAAAATGGTTCATTTTACTAAAGTTATTGCATTTGATGCGGACAATATAACTAAATAGTTAAAACTAGTGTCGCGGGAGAGTGGGTTGGCAAAGAGAGTAATGCCAAGTCATCGGCTTGATTAACCCCGTTGATAGAAATTAATCGCTTGCGTTGAGACAACCATAATGAAAAGAATCATCCTATTAGCCGTTTGTGTCATGTTTGGCATTGCTGTCATGGCGAGTATGGCGTCTACCTATTTTATCTCAAGTCAGAATATCGATGGTATCATCTTGCACAAATCTCAGGTTCAGGCCGAGTTCTTAGCTGAGAATGCAAGTTACATTTTAGAGAACTCAAACCATCCGACCCAAGATCTTCAAGCGTTAGTTGACCAGTTAAAACAACGCTCAGATGTAAGCTATGCCATTGTAATAGATAGCAATGTTTCAGCTGTCGCACATAGTGATAAACAAAAGCTAAACAAGAAGTATGAAGATGACTATACGGTGGCGGGTGCAACCAAAGGTGTGCAGCAATATTCGAAGTGGTACGCGGATGTGCAGCAAGTGTGGGTGTTCGATATCATGGCCCCAATCTATGTGAATGGCCAGCTTTACGGCACGTTCGACATCGGTATTCCAATTACGGAAGTGAGACAAGCAACGAACGGCATTATCAGCTACCAACTTGGTTCAATGATCGTGATTTTTGTACTTTGCGTGCTACTACTTTCACTTCTGTTAAGCCACTTAATGAAGCCGTTATCTGTATTGAAAAATGCACTGCATGATATTTCGCAAGGGGAAGGAGATCTGACTGTTCGTTTGCCAACAAAAGGCAATGATGAAGTGGCTCAGATTTCATCAGCATTTAACGCTTTTGTCGAAAAGGTTCATGGCATTGTTTCGCAAGTGGTGAACACCGCTATTGCATTGAATGGCTCTGCAACTGCCTTACGTGAGCAATCTCAACAGGCTTTGACTCGTGGGCAGGAGCAAAACGAGCAAACCATGCTGGTGGTGACGTCAATGAATGAAATGATTGCAACAGTTAACGAGATTGCATCGAACGCAGCTGGTGCAGCGAGCGCGGCAAGTACTGCAACGGACGAAACGCAAGAAGGCTACAAGACGCTGAAAAAGACCACTTCGGCAATCACAAACCTTGAAACCGAGATGAACGGCACGTCGAGCATCATTGTAAGTTTGGCAGATAATACTCAATCGATCGGTTCAATCCTTGAGGTGATTCGAGGTATCTCAGAACAGACCAACTTGTTGGCACTTAATGCTGCAATTGAGGCCGCTCGTGCTGGTGACGCAGGTCGTGGTTTTGCAGTGGTAGCTGACGAAGTGCGTAACCTTGCGACGAAAACCGCGCAGTCAACCGATGAGATTGACCTGATGATCAAACGCTTGCAAGACGAAGCGCAAAATGCCGTGAATTCGATGGGGGCCAGTAAAGCTCTGATCGTAGAAGGAACAACGGAGACGGAACGGGCGCAACAAGCACTAGAAGCGATTTCTAAACATGTAATGACCATTCTGGATATCAATACTCAGGTTGCAACGGCAACAGAACAGCAATCGACGGTGGCTAACGAAATCAATATGAACATGGATATGGTGAGCAACTCAGTGAAGCTCGGTCTAAATGCAAGTGAGCAATTAGAACAATCGAGTCAACAACTGGCTGAGCTCTCGCAAACGCTTGATCATTATGTTGGCTCGTTCAAAATCTAACCTACAACAAGAGTGCAAAAGGTGACTATCGAGTCACTTTTTTGTTTTCAGCCCTAAACCAGCTACTTAAGTAGATGGTTATCATCCACTTTAGCTGGCCTTTAAAAGCTACTCACGCTAAATGCGTCTTTGATTTTTCCAGAAGTCAAAGAGGACAAATAATATGAGTAGATATAATCAAGGTTCCCACGTATTTTGGGCGCTGTAGGAATAGCGGTCACCCGCTCCCCCGCACGTGCAACGCATATGCCTCCTACCTGGGTCTAACGTCAAATCGCTGCTCAGGATAAGGGGGGGGCAATTCTTACTTTGGGGACCCAGTAATCAGCTAATTTCGTAAGTGCTTCATAAACCCCGCATTCTAATCGCCTAGCCCGAACAATAAGATCAAACCTCCAATACAAAGGATATTTGAAATGGCTAAGCGATACACTAACCAAGAATGGCGGACTCTGTTCGAACACTATGAATCTAGCCAGCTATCACAACGATTATTTTGTGAACGTAACGGACTGAGCCTTTCCACTTTTTACGCTAAGCGCCAACAGTTAAAGTACATCGAAAAACCGAACACGGTTGGCTTTGTTAAAGCAGACGTCGTTGAAAAGCCCACGAGGTATCAAGCCACCCACATTGACGCTGATTGTCAACGATGTTGAACTGAGCATCCCACAAGACACGCCAGTGACCTACCTTGCCGAACTTATCGGTGCGTTGTCATGAAATGTATGCTCAGCGTCCCAGAGATTCATTTATATCGTGAAAGTGTCGATTTTAGAAAGTCCATCAACGGCCTTGCCGCGATTATCGAAAGCGACACACACTTGCCTCTTGGCTGCGGTGGATTGTTCCTGCTTACCAACAAACAGCGCGATAAAGTCAAAGTGTTGTTCTGGGATAAAACTGGCTCCGCTCTCTGGTGTAAACGCCTTGAAAAAGCCAAATAAATGGCTATCCAAAGAAAAAACGAGGTGTTTACCCTCACTCAATTCAAGTTTGACGGATTGCTTTCAAGCTACACGATTCTCGGCCGTAAACCCATTCAAATCAACGATTTTACAATGACTTAGTCGATAATAAAGCCTTATCCACCAAGCGATGGTGAAAGTTCCGATGGCATCACTAAAGCAGAAAGAATCTGAGTGGAAACAAGAGCGCCAGTCGCTACTTGAACAGCTCAAGCTTGCCTTTGATCGTCAGTTCGCTAAACGCTCGGAGGCATTAAAACCTACGATGAATCTCAAGGTGACCTCTTCAACGAAGTTGAGTGTGAAGCCGCCAAGGAAGAAGTTCTCCGAATTGTAGGTTGCTGCCAACGCCCCAAATCCCCGTTAGCAGGCGCAATACTAATAGAAACCCAACCAACGAGGAATTCGTGATTGTCCAGCAGTCGGTTGAGTTGCTGTAATTAATAACGAAAACAGATAGTTAAAAGCGAGCTTAGTGCTCGCTTTTTTGATCTTATATGTTGGATAGACCATCGCTAAGCATGTGTTGGTGACACAACCATTGCTTACTAAATTGCCTTCTGCAATTCATTTTTGCTCCAAGTTAGCGAGCTTAGTGTCGGATTTTTTCTGCCCCATTTCACGTTAAAGTATTTACCCAGTCCAGAGCAAGATCGCAGTCGTTCCTTAGAATATTTAATGTGACCCGCCATAGATTCAGGCAATATCAATTTATAGGATCTCATCGTCATCCCAATCCCAATCCCAGTCAATTTGGGAAATATCACGGGAGACTTTGTGTAAATGCCACCAGATCAAACCGACAATAGAAAGGATTAAAACTATAAATAAAAGCATATCATACGCTTAGAACTTGCATGTGACGTAACTACAGGGCTTACCACGGCAATTGAGTGCCATCGTAGACAAAAAATGAACCTGAATGCTTAAGTTTTAAATTGTCGATAACATTAAGCATGCCTTTAACACTCTCTTCTACTGTTACCTTGCCATCCTTTCCGCCCATATCGGTTTGTACCCAACCAGGATGAATTGCCATAGTCTTCACTCCCACTTCGGATAGCTCACAAGCCAGAGATTTAATTATTTGATTGAGGGCGGCTTTTGATGCGCGATAACTGTATCGACCACCAGAGCGGTTGTCATCGATGCTAGCGAGTATTGAAGTCATCCCAATGATGGTTTTATCTTCACCCGCAAGAATGTTATTAAGCAAAGCCTGCGTGATTAACATGGGCGCAATGGTGTTGACGTTTAATACATTTATCCACTCCTTTTGCCCCATGTTGCCTAGGCTTTCACATTCATCTCCGCTCACTCCTGCGTTATGAATGAGTACATCAATGGCGATGCCCGCAAATTTTTCTGTCAAAGCGAGAATATGGGACTCATTACTCACGTCGAGCGGATGAATACAAATGGTGGGATAAGTTTGTACCAAGAGACACAAAGCCTGAGCTGTATTGATGTCACGGCAGCATGCAATCACACGCCATCCACGCAGAGTGTATTGTTTAACAAGCTCTAGGCCCAAGCCTCGATTGGCGCCAGTGATAAAAACCGTTTTCATTGTGAGCTACCTAAGTTGATTCTAAGTAAGAATTAGCTGGTCAATGCCGAGCCTTGACCAGCTTGTAACCATTGTCGTGATACTTACTTCACAAGTACGTTTGCTTCCGACAAATGAACTGCTGTACGTTTATCAAGACGTCCACTCATTCGAGTAAGAGCGAGCGCAACGATCACTATCACGGCTCCAATCCAAGGGGTATGCATTAAGCCCATTTCTGACACAATCATACCGCCGCCCCAAGAGCCAAGCGCAATACCCACGTTAAACGCCGCAATGTTTAGACCAGAAGCGACGTCTACCGCATCAGGAGTGTATTTTTCAGCCAGTTTAACCACATAGACTTGTAAACCAGGAACATTACCGAATGCAAATGCCCCCCAAACTAAAATGGTCGCTACCGCTGCTATAGGGTTAATGGCCGTAAAGTTAAATACAACTAATACGGTGGCGAGTCCTGCAAAAATAATCGTCAGTGCTTTTATTGGCCCCATCTTATCGGCCATTTTGCCGCCCCAAATATTACCAATCGCTACTGATACGCCGTATACCAACATAATTAGGCTGATTGCATTTGCGCTGAATCCTGTTTCCTGTTGCAAAATCGGCGCAAGGAAAGTGAAAGCGGTAAAGGTACCACCGTAACCGAGTGCTGTGATGGCATAAACCAATAGTAGTCTTGGTTGCGTTAACACTTTTAGTTGTGATGACAGTTTCGCGGCAGCAGGCTGCTTTAGGTTGCTTGGCACTAAGAAAGCACTACCAATCAACGCAATAAGTCCCAATAGCGCGACAATCAAAAACGTCGATTGCCAACCAAAGGTCTGGCCGATGTAAGTACCAAGCGGGACGCCCGTTACTAATGCTACGGTTAATCCCGTGAACATAATCGCAATCGCACTTGCCGCTTTTTCTTTAGATACTAGGCCAGTCGCAATTGTGGAGCCGATGGAGAAAAACACACCATGGGCTAGACCAGTCAAAATTCGAGCAACGATAAGGGTGTTGTAACCAGGTGCTTGCCATGCCAATAAGTTGCCAATCACAAACAGTGACATAACCGTAATGAGTACGTGCTTACGGTTCCACTTTCCCGTTAGTGCTGTTAAAACAGGTGCGCCAATCGCAACACCGAGTGCATAAAGGCTCACCAGTAGTCCTGCGGATGGTAGTGAGACGTTTAGGTCAGAAGCCATGGTCGGGATCAATCCCACGATCACAAACTCCGTCGTTCCGATAGCAAAGGCGCTGAGCGTCAATGCGAGAAGTGCTAATGGCATATTATTTACTCTCTGTTGTTAGGTTTAGTACACAGCAGCGAATGTGTTTATTAATGTTTCGCTGTACTGTGATTTGATGGAGGGATTCTGCGTGAAAATGTAATTGCAAAAAACAGGTTGTTTAACAAATGATATTTGTTATAAATGCAATAATTAAAACGAAACTGTTAAGTAAATGGTAGGCGAGCATGCGGACGAAATCGGACGATTTAGAAATTCTACTTACTGTCGTTGATACTGGTGGATTTACTGCGGCGGCAGAAAGTCTCGATATACAGGTGGCACGCGTATCACGATCGGTGAGTAAGGTAGAAAGCCAACTTGGCGTGACGATATTAAACCGAACCACAAGACGGATTGAATTAACGGATGAGGGGCGGCAATTCGTTGAGTCGGTAAGAATAGGGCTGATGCAGTTGCAGCAAGCGGAAGACGAGATCATATCCCGTGGGGAATTACCCAAAGGGCGGCTGCGTGTTGATGCCGCCAGTCCATTTGTGTTTCACCAGTTAGTTCCACTCGTTCAGCCATTTAATCAAGCCTATCCTGATATTGAGTTGGAGTTAACTTCTAATGAAGGTTTTGTTGATTTGCTAGAAAAGAAAACCGATATCGCTATTCGTATCGGTGCATTAAATGATTCAACTTTACATGCAAGGCCTCTTGGCCGAAGTTTACTTTACATTGTTGCTTCACCTGATTATTTATCAAAGCGCGGCTTTCCGAGTAAGAGCAGTGATTTGGAACATCACGATACCATCGGATTTTCAACACCAAAAACACTCAACGAATGGCCTCTGAAAGGATTTTCAGGGCTGACACCCACGCTGACCTCAAGTAACGGTGAAACGGTGAGACAGCTAGCATTGATGGGAAATGGAATCGCCTGCCTATCAGGCTTTATGGTGAAAAAAGATATTGCGGAAGGAAGATTAATTGCGTTGTTAGAAGGTGAAAAAATCGGCAACTCAGGCAGGGAGCAAATTAATGCCGTCTACTATAAGTCTTCTTCTGTTGCCAAGCGGATTTCTGCTTTTATCGATTTTATTCAGCCGAAACTGGATCTGTAAATCGTTCCAAGCGAGGCCGTTGCCGACCTCGCTTTTATATCGATTTTATTGTATCGGCTGACCAGTATGCAGCTCTAAGCCACCAGAAATAGGTAGGTTGATACCATTGCATGAGCTTGATGCATCAGAGGCCAAGAAGTACATTGCTTCAGCGACTTCCTCTGGCGTGCAGATCCTGCCTAGAGGGTTGGCCTGATTAAAAGTGTCAATCACTTCTTTGGCGTTGGCAAGAAACATTGGAGTAGCGCAAGCGGCAGGACATACATTGTTTACTCTAATGTTATATTTTCCATAATCGAGCGCCATCGCTCGGACTAAATTAACAACAGCTCCTTTTGCTGCATTGTAGGCAGCCATCTGATGATCCCCATTCAGCCCTGATACAGAAGCAGTATTTACAATAGTCCCTCCACCTTGTGCAATCATGTGTGGCACAAAGTACTTACTCATCAAAAATATCGATTTCACATCAACATCAAACAATAAGTCCCAATCTGTCTCTGTTGTTTGATGTAGTTCACCACCACGCCAAACTCCAGCATTGTTGATCACGCTGTCAACTCGTCCAAAGTTGTCAATTGCAAACTCGGCTACCCGCGAGACCTGTGATGCTTGAGTGATATCACAACGTTGAAAATAAACCTCAGTAAAACCTTGGCTTTGAAGTTTCAAACATTGCTGTTGCCCGTGCTCCTCGTTGGTGTCTATCATCAGAACGCGCCAATGTTTTTCTAGAAACAACTTACTAGCCGCTAACCCCATGCCAGAAGCTGCGCCAGTAATCACTACCGTTTTCATCTGGATCTCCTTATTGACGAGCTGCAAGTTGTGCAATGGCTTCATCGGCTTCAACGGTCGCTCCTGCAACCCCTATAGCGCCAATAACATTACCTTGTTCGTTACGGAGGATCACACCACCACCAAAGGAGATAAGTCCTCCATTCGTGGCTTCAAGTGTATAAATCGCACCTCCAGGTTGTGCGATCGCACCAAGTTTAGCACTATTGGTTTGGAAAAGCGCTGCTGTTCAGGCCTTTTTTATCGCCACATCAATCGCGCCGAGCAATGCATTATCCATGCGTTCAAAATGGACTAATAATCCAGCCTGATCAACAACACTGACACAGATGTTAAATTCTTGTTTTTTCGCTTGTTGTATGGCTATCGCAGTGATCTGTTTTGCTAAGTTGAGAGAAATCACAGGAGTCTCCTAATTATGATCGTGAATGACGCGTTCAGTTTAATTAGATAAATCCTAGGGGCATGGGAACCGTAGGAAAAGTAAATAAGATTCGATAATGTCGAATCACTTCAGAAATATTTGAGCAAAATGACGCAATTTTGCCTCAGTGAGTTCATCAGCAGCACCACTTAAACCCGCAGCAGCGACAAGATCACCATTCATATAAAGAGGAATAGCCAAACAGTGCAGCCCAGGCTCTGCTTGCTCTAGATCCAATGAAAATCCTTGTTGGGAAATCTGCTCAATTTCCCTTTCTAACCCTGACGTTAACGCACCTTGCATTCTTAGCATTCTTTTTAGTTGAGGGTTAAAAGAAACAAATATTTTACCAATGGCAGAGTCAATTAAACTTTCTCGGCGTCCTCTTGGGCTGCGTATCGTCAAGGGATTATCTTTTTCTATTGCGTCGATATAAAGGTACTCATCGGCCCCACTTTGGATTGCGAGATAAGCTGTGTTATTGGAAAGCAGCGCCATTTTCTTTAAAAGGGGGAAGAAGTGGCGACGAACAATTTCGTCTCGCTGTTCGAGTGGCTTAGATAGCTCTCTCAGCCTTGAACCGAGTTGATATGTTTGTTTGGTGTGTTCTACATACCCTAGTTTGACTAACGTTGCTAGCAGTCCATGTACGGTTGTTTTCGCTAATTTGACTGATTGGGTAATATCTTGCAGAGAAAGTGGCGATTCTGCTAAAGAGAGTGTTTCTAAAATCATGAAACCGCGCTCTAATGACTGAATGGTTTTACCCTTAGTATTCATATTCCTCCTTAACAAGAATCGTGATAAGTGAATGTGCCGATCACTCGGTTTAGACAAACATATTCTTCAATACTCCGTAGCACAAAACAATGTAACCATGCATAAAGGGGAGTTTGGTATAAAGTAATTTCTTCCTCCTTGAACAATTATTGCATTATTAACAAATATTATTTGTCTTTGTTGCTATCAATGTGCTGCGATGAGTTTGTTAGTATCCCTCTCAGGAAATAAGAGGGCTTATTATGTCTAAATCACTTTTTCAACCTATCCAATTGGGGAGATTGACTCTCAAAAACCGCATTGTCATGCCACCGATGACACGCTCCAGGGCAAGTCAACCAGGGGATGTCGCTAATGAAATGATGGCGACGTATTACGCTCAAAGAGCCAGTGCAGGTTTAATTGTCTCCGAAGGCACACAAATTTCACCGAATGCAAAAGGTTATGCGTGGACGCCAGGTATTTACACACCTGAGCAGATTGCAGGCTGGCGTAAAGTGACTCAAGCAGTGCATGCAGAACATGGCGCAATTTTCGCGCAGCTGTGGCATGTGGGCAGAGTCACTCACCCAGATAACATTGGTGGTGAGCAACCGATTTCTTCATCAGCGTTAAAAGCGGAAAACGTAAAAGTATTCATTGATAATGGCAGTGATGAACCTGGCTTTGTTGATGTCGTCCAGCCTAGAGCAATGACAAAAGCGGATATTCAACAAGTCATCGCAGATTATCGTCAAGCGGCATTGAATGCTGTTGAGGCAGGCTTTGATGGTATTGAACTTCATGCAGCGAATGGTTATTTGATCAACCAGTTCATAGACTCCGAAGCTAACAGCCGCAGTGATGAATACGGTGGTAGCCTGGAAAATCGTCTTCGTTTTCTTGATGAAGTTGTAGCAGCATTAGTTGAAGCGATTGGCGCTGACCGTGTTGGGGTGCGTCTGGCTCCTTTGACTACCTTAAATGGTACGGTAGATTCGAACCCTATCGAAACTTATACCGCTGCCGCTGCGGTACTAAATAAGCATGGTATCGTTTATCTGCATATCGCTGAAGTCGATTGGGATGACGCCCCTGATACGCCAGTTTCTTTCAAACGTGCCTTACGTGAGGCTTATCAAGGCATTTTGATTTACGCAGGTCGTTATAATGCGGAAAAAGCGAAACAAGCCATTGATGACGGACTGGCTGATATGATCGGCTTTGGTCGGCCTTTTGTAGCGAATCCTGACCTTCCTGAAAGACTACTTTACGGCTACCCGTTCGCAGAGCACGATCCTGACACCTTGTTTGGTGGTGGTGAAAAAGGGTTGATTGATTATCCAACGTATAAAGCTTAAGGGGGAAGTATGTTTAAGGTATTTAAAGGTCACGGACTTGAGACTAGAAACCGTATCGCTATGGCGCCGATGACTCGTTCACGAACGTCTCAACCTGGTGATGTACCAAACGAGATGATGGCAACCTACTACCGTCAGCGTGCTAGCGCAGGTTTGATTGTCACAGAAGGCGCGCCTGTCTCAGCCGTTGGTCGGGGCTACTCTATGACACCAGGCATTTACACAGAAGAACACATTGAAGGCTGGAAGAAAGTGACTCAGGCTGTTCATGAGGAAGGGGGTAAGATATTTATCCAACTCTGGCATGTTGGCCGTCGTAGTCATTCCGATATTTCAGGTTCACAACCCCTGGCACCATCAGCGATAAAAATTCCAGATCAGGTCTTTGGCCCATTACCTGAAGGCGGGTTTGGCATGGTGGAAACCCAGCAGCCAAAAGCAATGAGTGCAGATGAAATCCAAGCAACCATTACCGACTTTGTTCAAGCGGCAAGAAATGCTGTTGAAGCAGGGTTTGATGGTGTTGAAGTTCATGCAGCGCATGGTTACTTGTTTGATACCTTTTTACGCTTAGAAAGCAACCAAAGAAGTGATCAATATGGTGGCAGCAAAGAGAATCGTATGCGCTTTCTGGTTGATACGTTGCAAGCACTTACCGACGAAATTGGTGGGGAAAGAGTTGCGGTTCGTCTGTCTCCTCATATCGGAGAGGGTTTTGCTGGGGATGATGTTGAAATTGTTCCGCTAACGTTAGCATTGCTGGAAAAACTACAACCGATGAACCTTGCGTATGTGCATTTTTCAGAAAACATATCACGCTATGTAGAGGTGCCTGAAGAGTTTCGCCAGCAAGTACGCCGAATATACTCTAATCCAATCATGGTTGCAGGAAAGCTGACCAAGCAATCGGCACAACAGTTGCTAGATAAGCAGTATGCTGATTTCGTTGCCTTTGGTACGCCTTTTGTAACGAATCCTGATTTAGTCGCCCGATTTGCTCATGATTTACCATTGGCCGAGTTTGATGCCGATGCTAGGTTGACCTTGTATGGGGGCGGAGCAGAAGGCTACACCGATTATCCAACTTATCAAGCCTAACACACCAGGTACCAAAGACGATAACTCTTTGGTGCCTAACCTTTTCATTAAGCGAGTGGAAGTGATATGGAACCCTATCGAATTTGGCGATATCAAACTGAGACACACAGTCTTGTTTTAGGTAAGGCTAAAATACCTGCTTTAGATGACAGCGAAATCTTAGTACAAAACAAAGCGATTGGTATTAACCCTGTCGATTGGAAATTTATTAAAGCCAATCCTTTAAATTGGCCGAATGGCCATGTTCCAGGTGTTGATGGTACAGGCTTCGTCGTACAAGTCGGGTCTAAAGTTGATACAGGTCTAATTGGCCACCGAGTGGCGTACCATGGCTCATTAAAACACAATGGTAGTTTTGCTGAGTATACAGTTTTGAATGCTGAGCGAGTGATGACACTGCCTGAGAGCCTATCTTTTGAACTTGCTGCGTCACTGCCTTGTCCGATGCTGACTGCGTGGCAAGCATTTGAAAAAATTCCATTAACCCGACAAAGAGAAGTGCTTATCGTTGGTTTTGGCGCGGTGAATAATTTGTTATCCCAGATCCTTGTCAGAGCGGGTTATATCGTTGATGTTGTCTCAGCGAGTCTGAGCGAAGAGCGAGCCAAAAGCTTAGGTATTCGCCAAGTTTATCGGGATCAATCTCAAATCGACATGAAATACTTCGCCATTTTTGATGCGGTGAGTGGGGAAAATGCCGCCCATTTAGTGCCACTGTTAAGAGCGAATGGACATATTGTCTGCATTCAAGATCGTATTGCTAAACCCATTGATCCTCCATTTACGCGCACTATTTCTTACCACGAAATAGCCCTTGGAGCGTTACATAATTTTGGTGATAAAGATGATTGGCATACATTAATGCAAAATGGTGAAACGCTGCTTGAGCGTATTTCAAAAGGCAGTTTTGACGTTAGTTTACCTGTATCTTTTAAATTCGATCAGATGTCAGAGGCATTGAAACACAGTGAGTTCACAAAACTAAAAACAGTTATTACATTGAGTTAGATTCCGCTATCTATACTTTTGCTGGGAAGCGCATACACAATCGCTAAGCACGCGAATAGCGACACAGTCATTACCCACAATATCGACTTCTGCAATTCATTTTTCTAACTCCAAGTTAGCGAGCTACGTGCTCGCTTTTTTTGTACTCATATGTTGGACAGACCATCGCTGAACAGCACATGGCAGCTCACCCACTGATAGCTCTATTGATTTATGCAATTTTATTATCGCCCCAGAAGTGGCTTCAGAAAAACTAACAATAGAGCCTATTTATGGAGGCATTATTGTCAATTACATCAGCCCATGCCTGAACTAGGTTACTAAAAGTATACTAATTGCATTCAACCTTTAGGTAACTAACATATACTACGAAGAACCAGTGACGTAGCGTTCACTTATATATTCACTCTATTTACGGAGTCACTAATAATGAGTAACGCTCCTATCATCAATGCTTATGGGTTACCGTTATTCTCAGAAGGAAAGCTAAGTACGTCTTTGGTAGATAAAGCGATGATACTTTTATAACCCAAAGGTTACTTAGTTCTCGTAGTGAACATGCAAGATGGATGACTAAGGTGAATTTAATTTGATTGATCTCTAGTATTACTATGACGTGATACATAGGTCAAAGCACTGTGGTTTCATGTCATCGAGTGAAACTGCAGCTATCTAGTTTCTGGATTGGCGAGGCTGTATGAAAGCAAAAGTTGAAGTTGACGCCAAAGGGCGTAAAAGTGTTGTTGATGCCTGTAAGGAGCCTTGTGCGATAGAAAAAGGTATGCGGATCTTGGGGTCAAAATGGAAAGGCTCAATAATCTACCATCTGAAAGATGGCCCTGTGAGATTTAATGATCTTTCAAGAATGTTGGGCGGTGCAAGTAAGAAAATGGTAGACCAGCGCTTAAAAGAGCTAGAGAGTGAAAATATGGTGATACGCTGCGTACTCAATGAGAAGCCATTAGCCGTAAGTTACGAACTGACTGAGTTTGGCAAAAGTGCTCTAACGATTCTTGAAGAATTGAGAAAATGGTCTGAAAGCAATAATGTACAGCTTAAATAGTTGGAGTAACAATCTCTACTCGAACTGTGTGACACGGCAACCATACGTGGTTGCCCTGTTCATATTTTGGTCTTGAGACTCAGTAGTCTAGTGTCCCACGAATAGGGTAGTGGTTCTCTGGATTACGAATCCAAGCTAAACCACGTGTCAGCGCCCCTAACTCTGGTCTTACAAATGGGTTGTTTGATAGGTCAACCACATGCAAATTACCGTGTTCATTGACGACAAATAGTCCTGGCTCCGCAAAGTTATGGTCGGTTTCGGCTTCAGAGCGTGGTAGCGATATATAAAGCCCCAGAGTCTTCATTTGTTGCTCAGTAAGACCATAGGCAATTGGAAAACTGATATCTAGCTTTTCCAGGTGTTGCTCTAACTGTTGTTTCGAATCCCCAGAGACAGCTAGAATATCCACGCCTGCATCACTAAACGCCTGTTTATAAGTCTCTATTTCATTGAGATATTTGGTGCAAAGTGGGCAATGTTTACCACGATAGACAAACACCGCTTGCCATGTTGCATCGCCTTGAGGCTGGCCTAGCCTGACTTTGGTTCCATCCAGTGTTGTTGCCTCTAATGTAGGGAAAGTGTCACCCGCTTTGAGTTTTTGTGAGTATGCCATCTCAGCTCCTTGGATTTATCTCACGACTGAGTCGTAAAAAGTAAGACAGGATGAGGCGAGTTGCAATTAGTCTACTTTTAGTAACCTAGTTAAGAAACTCAGCACCTGATAAGTAACAACGGGGGAACGACCATTCCGCTGCTTTGAATTTGTTTTCGGTCTTGCTCTCACACTGCTCACCCAATGTCTCGTGAACAGCAGTGTGAGAACAAATACATTCTGAGAACAAAGGGAAATGACCTATTCTGCATCTGCTTTAGCTATCAGCTCAGCCAAGATCTGTTTATAATCTTCAACGGGATGCGCACCAGAAATGCCAGATTCACGGTTAAAAATCACCGTTGGTACGCTTGAGACGCCCATTGTCTGCCATTGCTTCTCAGTGGTACGTATCGTACTGCGTCGCTGCACATCATCTAACCAACGCATGCCTTCTTCAGCATCAAGACCTACAGAGATAAGTTCTTTTTTTAGAGCTTCACGGTCAGAGATGTCTTTCTGTTCACTGAAAAAAGCCGTAAACAAACGTATCTTTAGTTCAGTTTGCTTGCCAAAGCCTTTGGCGTAATCAAGTAGAATGTGTGCGTCAAACGTGTTCACCATCTTCATGTCATCAAAGTAGTTAAACTCGAAGCCATGTTCAGCACCGATGCCAGCGATGCGAATACGCGCATTGTTACTTTCTTCTACTGTGCTGCCATATTTGCGTGCAACGTGTTCACGAAGATTTTCACCTTCAGCAGGCATGTCAGGATTCAATTCAAACGGCTGCCACTCGATATCGATGCGATCTTCAATTCCAAGCTCGTTAATCGCAGCTTTTAAATGGTTATAGCCAATGATGCACCAAGGGCAGACGATATCACTAATGATGTCGATTTTAACTGTGTTGTTCATAATGGCTCCTTACGCAAAGCACTGTAATCATATGGTAACAGTGCTTTGACTGGTTTTTTATTACTACTTGTTTAGATTAACGCTCGCTAGGGTGCGTCCACGCAAACTTTTGGAATGGCGCATCTGGTTCAGTATGTGCCAATGCGTTGGTGAAGTTTGAGATAAGCTTTGCAGACAACCCCGTCAGAACTTCCAGTGCTTGGCGTTTGGTAAAGCCAGCGCCCAGAAATGCTTGCAGTCTCTGATCACCAATATGACCACGGTTATCAAGCAGAGCCTTGGTAAAATCATGCAGTGCTTGCAGCTTTGTATCAGGAATAGCTGTACCTTCACGCAATGCTTCAATCACTTCATCTGGCATTTTGCCCGCTTTCATCATCCAAGTATGACCAGGAACACAGTAATGACAGTTATTTTCAAAGTTTGCGGTCATAAAGACCACTTGCTGCTCTAGTGGGCTTAATGTCGTGTTCTTCATAAACAGATCAAAGGCAGTATTATATGCTTCGTAAGTGGCTGGTGCTTCAGCAAGAACGGCGTGCAGGTTTGGCAGCATACCGAAGCCCTTTTGCGACTGTTCTACCAGCGATTTAGACTCTTCAGGGGCCGTTTCTGCATTGTAGTAAGTAAATTCAGTGCTCATGACAATTTCCTTAGAAGTTGGCGTCTAGGTGGGCTTCAAAGCGAGCGAAGTCGTTCTCAATGTCGGCGTTTTTCATGACATCATAGCAAGCGAAAGTAGGCAATGCAGACATGCCAAAGAAGCGGAAGTTGGCATGCATGTGGAACATCAAGTCATCAACACTACGACCTTGGAATAGGTACTCGCTATCATCATTAAATGACTCTTCTGGTGCATTGAATGTGAAAGACAGCATGTATTTCGTATTTGTACGAGTGCCGCCAGTGCCGTAATTTTTCTTTGGTTCCTCTGGTGTCCGACCATCAAACGCACATAACGCGCCACCCATACCAGCGGTAAATACATCATCCATGTATTTCTTAAAAGACCAAGGGATCGTCATCCAGTTGACTGGTGACTGAAGAATGACGCGGTCTGCCCACTCAAAATGCGCCAGTTGTTCATCAACCACGATGTCATCTTGCATCGTCACCACGCGAACTTCGTGGCCCTTTGACTCTAACTGGGCGCGAGCTTTCTCGACCAAAGCCGCATTTAGCTTGCCTTCAGAAAATGGAGATGGTTCGTGTGCGTTTATGATTAGAACGTTAGTCATGATAATTAACCCTTCGATGATTTGACTGTTTTACGGAGCGACCAATGATGTCTCTCTCTTGCGGTTTATTATGGTTACCTACATTTCTAGTTCAATTAGTTAACTTTTGGTAACCACCATGAATATCAATCGAATTGCAATTAACTGATTGTTTAATATTACCTTTATTTTTTGCATTGAGGTGGATGAATGAGCGAATAGGGCTATCAAGGTATCATTGAAAATATTTGCCTGGTTAGCTACTAAGCTGAACGAATGGACGTGCGTATCAATAATGTAAAGGACGTAAATGATGGATTTCGCCACAAACGATTACGCTTTGTGTAGCTGTAGTAATATCTGAATTGCTAATGTTAAATTTTTCGAAACTCAACTCTGTCCGATGTTGAACTAATTTCTATGGCTAGTTCGGATCTAAAAAGAGCTACGCCTAGAATTGTAGCTTCGTTCAACTTACAAGGTTTGAGCCCAAAAAGTAATAGATACTAAGATCTAATCCCATCGCCCTCAATGAAATTAAGACTATTGTTTGAATGTAGTGCGCCACTGAATCGGCGATACATGAAAAGCTGATTTAAAGTGCTTTCTGAATACACTGTCAGAACCAAAACCCGCTTGCTCTGCAACTTGAGGAACAGATAACTTAGTGGTTTCTAGTAAGCGTTGGCTGAGCACCAAGCGTTGATTTTGCAACCATTCACCAAATGTACAGCCATAGGTAGATTTAAACTGGCGTGTGAAGGTTCGTTTGCTCATCGCACAGCGCTCAGCGACTGCATCTAGTGAGTGAGGCAGATGGAGGTTTTGTTCGACATGCTCAATCACAAGGCTGATGCTTGTTTCTGTGAGGGGCTTTACGTTAATCGGTGCAGGTATGTACTGTTGCTGTCCACCAGTTCGAAATGGCGCTGTCACCATCTTACGTGCGAGATCATTCGCAAGTTCACTGCCACACAAGCGGCGCACTATGTGCAGACAGCAATCCAGCGAAGCGGCTACCCCTGCAGAGGTAATGATAGTCTCATGTTCAATAAATAGAGGGTTGGGATCAAAATTCACCTTAGGAAATTGCTGCTGAAATTGTTCAGAAAATGCCCAATGGCTTGTGGCACGTTTTCCATCAAGAACGCCAGTACATGCAAGTACATAAGACCCGAGGCAGAGTCCTACGAGTAGCTTACCTTTACCATGATGCTCTATTAGCGCCGCTAGAAGTTGTTCACTTGGCTTTGGCAGATCATTTGGCCAGCTTGGAACAATCACAATATCCGCCTCTTTAATAGCGCTCAAATCTCTATCGATCACCACACCAAATCCTGAGCTTGTTTCGAATTGCGAGCTGCTTTCGCTACAGATTTTCAAGTCAAACCGAGCGGGCTGACCGAAAAAGATATCTTGAAACACCAGGCAGGGTACGGAGAGATGAAAAGCACTGATCCCTTCAAAGGCAATCAAAGTAATTTTAATTAACTCGCTTGATTTGTTCATAGGTGTCTCGATTTGCGCGAACATTGACTTTCAAGACAGTATCACAACGAGTCGGTAAGTCGCATACTAAATCGTATAGAGAACATGACTCATGAGTGAATTTAGAGAGGCATTATGAAGATCCATCACCTACGAAGCGCAACTTTTATCATTGAATCTGGCGAAAAATTTATCCTGATTGATCCTATGTTGGGAAAAAAAGGCTCTATGCCTCCATTTTCAGTCATTAAGGCCAAAGCGACGAAAAATCCAACCGTTGAGATGCCAAGCAATGCCGATGAGTTGCTAAACAAGGTTACTCATACCCTAATTACTCATAGCCAAACATTTGGTATCAAAGCGTTGCAACACGGTGATCACCTAGATCCCGCTGGTGAGGCGTTTTTGACAGAGCGTAACATCCCAGTGGCTACACCAGCCAAAGATAAAGCCTACCTAAAAAAATACGGCTTAACGGTAAAATGGGGAATTGAAGATTGGCAAACTATCGACTTTTTAGGCGGAAAACTCACTGCGGTTCCTGCTTTACACGGTCATGGTTGGATTCATAAGGTAATGGCAAATGGCGTCGGGTTTTTCTTAGAGCTTCCCAATGAACCCTCTATCTATATCAGCGGTGATACGGTTCTGACCGATGATGTAAGACGAGCGTTGAATGAGTTAAAACCCGACATCACAGTGGTGGCAGCAGGCCGTGCTCGTATGGATGTTGGTCAACCGTTGTTGATGTCTATTGATGAGGTCATGGAGTTTGTTCGCCTTTCCCCTAATAAGGTGATTGCGAACCATATGGAGGCACTAAACCACTGTGCAGTGACTCGACCAATTCTTAAAGAAGCAATTGGTAAAAACGGTTTGTCAGATAAAGTCCTTATTCCTGCTGATGGTGAGACGTTGGAGTTTTAGATACCTCAGCACTGTGATGAGATTTCAACGTCATGCTCTGATATTTACCTTCTAACCAAGCCTTATTCTGGCTAGTGATGTCGTATAAAGGTTTATTTGTAGTGGATGAGAAAATTTGGCCACTCAGATAGAGGATGCTAGTCATCTTTGTGATCATTGATTAAATACACACTATTCAATTTGCTAACTCACTGATGCCCAAGTCCTCTGCTAGCAGATGCAATACTAATGGTAATCCAACCAACGAAGAGTGGGTAATCGCTCAACAGTCGGTGGAACTGCTGTAAAACGGCAAAAATTTTGGGAACTAAGTCAAAGCTCTTTCCGTAAGGAAAGAGCTTTTTTTGATCTATCACTTCACTTTCCTCATATAAGCGTCTTGGCCGAATCTAATTGTGATTTTGTCGTTCACATTGATTAACAAATGCCCTCTAGTGACATTAATGTAATTAATTGTGAGCCAAGTCTAAATTCCAGTATACTGCTACCTGAGTAATATCGAGCTGTATAGATATAAATAATAAACCTTTGATTAATCAATAGATTGGTCGAGTAAGGGAAAGTAATGTTTTTTAATAAGTCGCTTCAACAAGAAAACCAACGATTAAAACAAGAGCTCTACAGCCTACAACAGATCCAGCAAAGCCTAGACGAAGAAATGTTAAGGCTGACGTTGGATGCGAAAGGCAACGTCACATCGGCAAACCAAAAGTTTTTGCAGCAACTTTCACTGTCAGATAAGGACATCTTGGCGAAGCATATTTCTGATCTTGTACCATCAAACGTTAGAAATACTGACCACTTTTACCGCATGAAACAGTCGGTTCAAGCAAAAGCATTCTGGAATGGCGCGTTTCAAATCACCAAGGGGGATGGAGAAGAAGCGTGGTTAAGAGTGGTTATTCAGCCTGTGCGAAACACAAGTGACCAGGTTGAGAGCTTTTTTGTGTTTGCCTCTGAACTGACTCGAACGATCACGACATCGCGCGAGTACGAAGACATGCTGAATGCGCTGAGCCGCTCGATGGCAGTCATTGAATTTACGTTAGACGGTACAGTGCTTAAAGCAAATGATAACTTCCTCAGCACGATGGGTTACAAGCATGAACAAATCGTGGGTAAGCATCACCGAATTTTCTGTTTGCCTGAAGAGGCAAACTCTTCGGCGTATCACGATTTTTGGAAAAGGTTGGCAAGTGGGCAGTTTGTTACCGACCGATTCAAACGCGTAGACCAATATGGCTCAGTCGTGTGGTTGGAAGCTTCTTACAACCCGATCCATAACGACAGAGGCGAGCTGTACAAAGTGGTCAAGTTTGCGACCAACATTACTCAGCAAGTGCTTCAAGAGCAATCCATGGCACAAGCGGCGCAGTTGGCGAATGAAGTATCTCAGGAAACGGGCACTCAAACCGTCCAAGGCCGTCAAGTAATCGGTTCTACCCTTGAGAAAATGCAGACCCTTTCAGAGCAAATGCAGCAAGCCAATGCCGCCATTGAAGATTTGAAAGCTCACTCATCGAAAATCAGTGAACTGGTGAATAGCATTAGCGGAATTGCTGACCAAACGAACTTGTTGGCACTCAACGCGGCAATAGAAGCCGCTCGCGCCGGTGATCATGGACGCGGTTTCGCGGTGGTTGCCGATGAAGTACGCCAGCTTGCCATGCGCACTAATACCACGACAGATGAGATTGTCTCGATGGTGACGGAAAATCTAGAGCGCACCAATAATGCTGTTGCACTGATTTCTCAGTGTCAAAAAGAGGCGCTTGATACGTTAGAGCTGTCTGAAAAGGCGGGCAATGTTATGAACGATATCCAAGACGGAGCAAGCCGAGTAGTTGAAGCTGTCGCACAGTTCAACCGCACCTTGTAATTAATCGCTTCAAAAACTTCTGCTTCAAAGAGCCCATTCTCGGTTCTAGTTTCCCTTCCTCGCTTCGCGAATACCGTTTATAGCGAGGAAGGCAACACGCTGTTATTTCTCGATGAAATCTCACCTGCAATGTATAATGCCGACGTTTCGCAAACGTTAACATCTTCCATTCTTATTACACACCTCGTCAGCATTTGCGATACGAATATAAATAACTTTCGTAGATTAAAATCGATATAAATATCCCCACTGATGACGATTCATCAGGCCTTTTTGTGAGTAATTATGTTTAACTCAGAACGCAAAGCGACCGTGATTCTGGTGGCCACTACGATGATAGCGGCACTGGGCTGGATTTTTTCCAAAGAAACCATCCAAGGGCTGCCTCCCTTTGGTTTTATTGGCTTGCGATTTACCATCGCCTCTCTCTGTTTACTGCCATTGTGTTACCGACCACTAAAAGCGGCACGGTTAAAAGACGTGTTAGCAGCTAGCGGCGTAGGTTTGCTGCTTGGCGGCGCTGTGATGACGTGGATTTACGCCATTTCAATCAGCGATACGCTAGGCGAGGGCGCATTTATTATGAGCCTCTCGATGCTGTTCGTGCCAATCGTGGCTTGGGTAATGTTTCAACAACGCCCTCAGCGCATCTTTTGGATCTCGTTACCTATTGCGGTGATTGGTTTAGCGTGCCTTTCATTGGCTGGAGGTTGGAAGCAGTCTGCGAGTCAACTCTGGTTTCTTGGAGCGGCGCTTATCTTGGCGCTACACTTTAATGTAAACAGCAAATATTCGCAGAAGTTGCCCGTATTACTACTGACTTGTGTTCAGCTGTTTTCGGCAGGCTGTCTAGGTCTGTTGGTGTCGTTCTTGATGGAATCACGACCAGAGCAGGTGGATTCATCCATTTGGTGGTGGTTTGCGCTCAGTACGTTGCTTGCGACGAGTTTGCGTTACGTTATGCAGACGATGGGGCAAAAGTTTGTCCAAGCAGGGAATGCGGCACTGATTATGATCTTAGAGCCGGTTTGGACGGTTGTTCTCAGCATTCTTTGGTATGGCGAAGTTCTGACGGCCAATAAACTTGTTGGTTGTTTGCTGATTCTCTTTTCTTTGGTGATTTACCGCACTGGCGGCAGATTCCGCTTCCTGAAGCGAGCGTAAATACACGCTCTAAAGATGAACGACGATGGCAAATACTGAACATCAAGAAACATTAGATTTTTTAGATAAGCTGAGCGTTTGCTTGTATCGCGCTGGCATCAGTGTGTTTGCCATCGCGCTTTTGGGGTTGGCTGCGTTGGAAAGTCAATGGCTCGATGGGATGGATGGCAGGTATAGAGCAGTATTTGCGGTATTCACCATTGCTGGTGCAATGTCTGCGAGTAATATTCACGTTTACAGTAAGTCAGTTCGCACTATCATCAGTTGGTCTGGTTGGATAGGAGCGATCTTGATGGTCTGCGACCCAGAGTTAAATCGAGTGTGGCTCGCATTAGGCTTTATCTTTGTCACCTTTTCTGGGATTGCGTTGAAAGAGTCGTTCTGTTTCAAAGTTCTTGGTTTGAAATTGGTACCTACGCTGTTGGTTGTGACGGCATTTGCGTTGTGGTTCGAACAGTCAACCATTGTTGCAATCTCTGCGCTTCTTGCGGGTTTGATCATGACCTACTTATCTATAGCAAAATGGCGCATGCCACTGCACTTTGATATCGGCATCAAAGCGAATTATGAAGTCTAACGGGCGGGTTAGTTGAGCCCGTCACGCAAAGTGCGTTATTCCATTCTATGACGTAATGCCTGTGAAACTTTCGATGTTGGTTGGCGTTGCAGTTCATCGCTTATCATCCATCCTGCTTTGGCTAACAGCTCCAAATCCACGCCAGTTTCAATGCTCAAGCCTTGGCATAAATACAACACGTCTTCTGTAGCGACATTGCCGGATGCACCATGTGCGTACGGACACCCTCCCAATCCTGCGACACTGCTGTCTACCGTGTTGATGCCCATGCATAAGGCTTGGTAGATATTTGCCAGTGCTTGTCCCCATGTATCATGAAAGTGTACGGCTAAACGTTGGCTTGGAATGCGCGCTAACACCGATTCAAGCATTTCTTTTACACGATTAGGCGTACCGGTTCCGATCGTGTCGCCCAAGGACACCTCGTAGCATCCCAACTCGATCAACGCTTGCGATATGTTGGCCACTTGTGTTGGAGATGTCGCCCCATCGTAAGGGCAATCGACGACGCACGACAGATAGCCACGAACTGGAACATGGTATTTATCGGCCTGAACCATTAATGGCTCGAAGCGTTTCAAGCTCTCTGTAATTGAACAGTTGATGTTATGCTGGCAAAAACCTTCAGAAGCCGCAGTGAAAATGGCGACCTGATTGGCGCCAGCATCTAAGGCTTGCTCTAAACCTTGGAGGTTGGGGGTGAGTGCCGAGTAAGTCACCGAGGCTCTTCGCGTGATATTTTGCATGACTTCTTTGGAATCTGCCATTTGCGGAACCCATTTGGGTGAGACAAATGAGCCGGCTTCGATGTGACTCAAACCCGTGTCAGAAAGCAAATCAATCAGCCGGATTTTAGTGCGAGCCGAAACTGGAGATTCATTTTGAAGTCCATCTCTAGGGCCAACTTCAACAATGTTTACGTTAGTAGGCAGTGTCATTCTTCCTCCGCATCAGGTTGATGGACCCAGCTCGGAGGCCGTTTTTCTAAGAAAGCTTTTAACCCGTCTTGCCCTTGCGGCGATACACGGATATCGGCGATCAATTGGCTGGTGTAGCGGATAAGCTGAGAATCAATGGGATTTTGGTGGCATTGTTCGCAGAGTGCTTTCGCTTTTCTCATCGCATCTGGGCTATTAAGTAGCAAAGAAGCGACGACTTCGCTTACGCATGATTCAAGCTCGTCATCTTCTTTCACTTCATGCACGATGCCAAACTGTTGCGCTTTAACCGCAGGGATGACTTCACCACTCAGAATGTAACGACGTGCTTGTCGATTGCCCATCGCACGCATCACGTATGGTGCAATGGTGGCGGGCACCAATCCCAGTTTGACTTCACTCAAGCAAAACTCAGCGGAGTGGCTGGCGATAGCGATATCGCTGCAGCAAATTAGCCCCAATGCGCCACCAAAGGCTGAGCCTTGTACGACAGCGATGGTGGGTTGAGGGAACGCATCCAACGTTTCCATTAAGCGAGCGAGGCTTTGTGCATCGACTAGGTTTTCTTTTCGGGTACTATTTGCCATCGATTGCATCCAAGCTAAATCCGCACCAGAGGAAAAGTGTTTGCCATTACTGCGCAGCACTAAGCAACGCACATCGGTTCTTAGTGCAAGATAATCTAAGCGATGGATGATCAAATCAATCATGCAGGCATCGTGTTTCTTTGTCCGATTCAGCGTCAGCGTTGCAACACCGAATTCGTCAACCTGCCAAAGCACATCATTGTGTCGTTGAGCGTTTGGAACAATGCTTGGTTGTCTTTCCTGCATAATGATTTCCTTGTGAACGTTTATTTCAATTGCACGGTTACATTCTAAAGATGCCAAATTCGCTATCAGGTATTGGCGCGTTGAGCGCGGCCATTAACGCTTGTGCAAGCACGTTTCGCGTCTCTTTGGGGTCAATGATGCCGTCGTCCCATAATCTTGCACTGGCAAAGTACGGATGCCCTTGGGTCTCATACAAGTCTATGATCGATTCTTTGAAAGTGTGTTCTTCTTGCTCGGACCATTCTTCGCCGCGACGTTGGTTTATCTCTTTGCGCACCTGAGTCAACACGCCAGCGGCTTGCTCTCCGCCCATTACGGAGATGCGTGCGTTTGGCCACATCCACATCATGGTTGGGTCATACGCTCGTCCGCACATGCCGTAGTTTCCTGCGCCGTAAGATCCGCCAATGATCACCGTGAATTTAGGCACATCAGCACACGCCACCGCCATCACCAGTTTTGCACCGTGTTTGGCGATGCCTTCTTCCTCGACTTTTTTGCCGACCATGAATCCGGTGATGTTTTGCAAAAAGAGTAGCGGCGTTTTGCGTTTGGCGCACAGTTCAATAAAGTGCGCGCCTTTTTGTGAGGAGTCAGAAAACAAAATGCCGTTGTTCGCGACAATGCCAATCAACTGACCATGAATGCGCGCAAAGCCGCACACCAACGTGCGTCCGTAGAGGGCTTTAAACTCATCGAAATCCGAATCATCGACGATACGCGCAATGATTTCACGTACATCAAACGACAAACGCAAATTGGCGTTGACGATACCGTACATTTCTTCGGCATCGTAACGTGGAGGCAAGATGGCACTGTCTGATTTCGGCGGCTTTGGACGGTTCGCGTTGGCAATCGCCTCGCGCGCCAAGTCTAAGGCGTGCTCATCGTTTTCGGCGTAATAATCTGCCACCCCCGATTTTCGACAATGCACATCTGCGCCGCCGAGTTCTTCACCAGTCACGATTTCGCCCGTTGCGGCTTTTACCAATGGTGGCCCAGCTAAAAAAATGGTGCCTTGTTCTTTCACCATTATCGACACGTCTGCCATTGCTGGGACATAAGCACCGCCTGCGGTGCACAGCCCCATAACAACGGCGATTTGAGGAATGCCTTTTGCCGACATTCTGGCTTGGTTGAAGAAGATACGGCCGAAGTGATCTTTATCGGGAAAGACTTCAGATTGATGGGGGAGATTTGCGCCGCCAGAGTCGACAAGGTAGACACACGGTAGTTGGCAACGCTGAGCTATCTCTTGTGCTCGAAGGTGCTTTTTCACGGTGAGAGGATAATAGGTGCCGCCTTTGACCGAAGGATCGTTGGCAATCACCATACATTGAATACCTTCGATCATGCCGATGCCAGCCACGACACCCGCGCATGGGATGGACTCATCGTACACTTGCCAAGCGGCGAACTGACCGATTTCAAGGAAGTTGCTGCCATCATCGAGCAAATGTGAAATTCGTTCTCGAACCGGGAGTTTTCCTTTTTGTCGCTGATGAGCAATGGCACGTTCGCCGCCACCGAGCTTGATGGTGGCGATGTCTTTTTGCAGCTTTTCAACCAGCATTTCCATCGCGGCTTGGTTAGAAAGAAACAGCTCGTCAGTTGGCTTGGTTTTGCTTTTTATGATGGCCATGATGACTTCCTTTTCCTAGCGAGTGAATCAGGAGCTAGCGTGATTCCTCAAACAATTCGCGCCCGATGAGCATTCGGCGAATTTCGGAGGTTCCTGCCCCAATTTCATACAGTTTTGCGTCACGCAGAAGGCGTCCGGTTGCGTATTCATTGATGTAGCCATTACCGCCGAGTAGTTGAATGGCATCGAGCGCCATTTGTGTCGCCAATTCTGCGCTGTACAAAATCACCCCGGCGGCATCTTTGCGCGTGCATTCACCACGATCACAAGCCGCTGCGACGGTGTAGACGTACGCTTTTGCAGCGTTCATACGTGAGTACATGTCGGCCAATTTGCCCTGCACAAGCTGAAACTTGCCGATGGATTTGCCGAACTGTTTGCGCTCATGCACGTAGGGGACGACGATATCCATACACGCTTGCATAATGCCGAGTGGGCCAGCAGCTAAAACAACGCGCTCGTAATCAAGCCCACTCATCAATACTTCGACGCCACAATTGAGTGCTCCGAGAATGTTTTCTTTAGGTACTTTGCAATTGTTGAAGACGAGCTCAGATGTGTTTGAGCCTCGCATTCCCAACTTATCGAGCTTTTGCGCGTCACTGAATCCGGTAAAACTGCGCTCGACGATAAACGCTGTGATCCCGCGCGATCCCGCATCAGCGTCTGTTTTGGCGTACACCACGACCACGTCCGCATCGGGGCCGTTCGTGATCCACATTTTTGTGCCATTGAGTAAGAAGTGGTCGCCTTTGTCTTCGGCTTTTAGTTGCATGCTGACGACATCCGAACCCGAATTGACTTCGCTCATCGCCAGAGCGCCTATGTGCGAACCATCAACTAATTTAGGTAGATACTTTTCTCGTTGCGTTGGGGTGCCGTTTCGAAAGATTTGGTTTACGCAAAGATTTGAATGTGCGCCGTAGCTGAGCGCGACGGAGGCTGATGCTCGGCTTATCTCTTCCATTGCTACAACGTGGGCGAGGTAGCCCATTTCAGCACCACCATATTCTTCGCTGACGGTTACGCCAAGCAAGCCCATTTCGCCAAGAAGTGGCCATAAATGGCTAGGAAACTGATTGTAATGGTCAATATCGGCGGCAATAGGAGCTATATGCTCACTCGCGAACGCATTGACGTGATCTCGGAGTATATCAATGGTTTCACCGAGCCCGAAATTCAGCGGGATGTAGCTCGTTTTCATAACGTCTCCCTGTTGCAGGTGTGTGACTGTGAAAATCGTGCACTGCTTGAGTGAGGGAAATTTGAGTTAGTGGCGTTGTTACTTTTCGTTGTTTTTTAGTGTTTGAAGGCAGCGTTCTTTTGCCGCATTGAGCTCGCCCATGACGACACCAATGTCATTTAACTGCTGTTGTAACACGGCTTGCTTTTCTTCAATGATATTGAGCATTTTGAGCAGCTGTTCATCCGTTTGTTGCATGTCGTAAAGTTCGAACAGTTCACGTATTTCTGCCAGTGAGAAGCCGAGCCGTTTCCCTCTAAGAATCAGTTTAAGTCGGATTTTGTCTCTGCGCTGATAAACGCGCATATTGCCTTTTCGCTCTGGCTCAATCAGGCCGACGTCTTCATAAAATCGAATGCTGCGCGTCGTGATGTCGAACTCTTTGGCGAGATCACTGATTTTGTATTTTTCCATAACACACTTACCTCGAATAAAAATCCAGCTTCTCGAAATCCGACCATGACTGAATAAAAATTAGGTTGTTATCAATGTGTTTCTTTACTTCACTGTAAAGGCTAGTGCTATGCTTACGTAAACGTCAAGAAATCACAGTGCGATAATTTCGTTGCCGGATAAGGGATAGAGCTTCATCGTTTGAGGTGAGAAAACCTGAATAGGCAATTGTGGTGGGTAAGTTCGTACGCTGTGATACACCGTTAGGGAATGCGAATCATGGGAAACGACATTTGGATTGTCAGTGCGAAAAGAACGCCAATTGGGCGCTTTCAAGGGCTGTTGCAACCGTACTCCGCACCGCAGTTAGGCGCATTTGCCATAAAGGCCGCGATGAAATCGCTGGGTGAAAACGTACTTTCTGAGACCGTAATTGATGAAGTGTTGATGGGCTGCGTACTGCCAGCCGGATGCGGACAAGCGCCGGCTAGACAGGCAGCGCTCGGTGCGGGTTTACCACTCAGTACAGGGTGCACAACCATCAATAAAGTTTGCGGTTCGGGAATGAAAAGCGTCATGCTTGCTCATGACTTGATCAAAGCTGGCACCATTCGAACGGCTGTTGCTGGAGGTATGGAAAGCATGACGAATGCGCCCTATTTGTTGAAAGAGGCGCGCAATGGCATGCGATTAGGGCATCACTCCACTTACGATCACATGTTTCTCGATGGATTGCAGGATGCTTACGAAGGGCACTTGATGGGCGTCTATGCTCAGCAAATTGCAGATAGGCTCAAATTCAGCCGTGAGAAAATGAATGAGTGGGCAACCATGTCTGCAAAACGAGCGTTAGAAGCGCAAGAGCGTGGTTTGTTTGATGATGAAATTGCACCAATTGACATCCGGACAAAAACAGCCACAACCCACCTCGATTATGATGAACATCCTCGTTCCATCGATCTAGAAAAAATTCCTCAGCTCAAACCCGCTTTCGATAAAAAAGGCTCAGTGACTGCGGCGAACTCCAGTGCCATTTCCGATGGTGCAGCCGCGTTGATTTTGATGGATGAAGAGACGGCGCGCCACCAAAATCTTACCCCGCTTGCCATCATCAAATCGCACGCGACTCACGCGAGAAAGCCGGATGAGTTTACGTTGGCTCCGGTCTACGCCATTGAACAATTGTTGTCGCAAATGGATTGGTCGATTGACGAAATTGATCTCTGGGAAATCAACGAAGCCTTTGCGGTAGTGACACAAATTGCGGTTGCGGAATTAGGGCTTGATTCAAGTAAGGTCAATATTAAAGGCGGAGCTTGTGCGCTCGGGCATCCAATTGGTGCCAGTGGGGCTCGCATTTTGGTCACATTGATCCACAGTTTACGACAGCTACAAGCACTGGGGATTGATGGGGATGCAAGCAACAAGAAAGTGATGCGAGGCGTTGCGTCACTGTGTATTGGCGGTGGCGAGGCGACAGCGATAGGTATCGAGATCCCGCTGTAATTTCTGCACAGTTAACAAAGGAGTAAATGATGACTCGTTTGGTTCCCTTATTTATTGATGGTGAGTTTCGTGAGTCTCAAACCTCAGATTGGGTTGAAGTCACCAATCCCGCCACCAATGACGTAATCGCGTATGTGCCATGTTCGACAAATGCTGAGATGAAAGCGGCCATCGAAAGTGCGCAAACGGCTTTTCAATCTTGGAAAGAGGTGGCGGTATCAGAGCGAGCGCGTTTGATGCTTCGCTATCAGCATCTTTTGAAAGAACATCATGATGAAATCGCGACCTTGCTTTCGCACGAAACGGGCAAAATCTTTGCCGATGCCAAAGGCGATGTTTGGCGCGGCATAGAAGTGGTTGAGCAAGCGGCTAACATAGCCAGCAACCTGATGGGAGAAACGGTCGAAAATGTCGCGACTGAGATCGACAGCTACTCTCTCATCCAGCCTTTGGGTGTGTGCTGCGGCATTACTCCGTTCAACTTTCCTGCCATGATCCCGTTGTGGATGTTTCCCATCGCAATCGCGAGCGGTAACACTTTCGTTCTTAAGCCTTCCGAGCAAGTGCCTTTGACCTCGATTCGCTTAGCTGAGCTTTTTGAAGAGGCGGGTGCGCCAAAAGGCGTATTGCAGATTCTTCATGGCCGCAAAGAGCAAGTCGATTTCTTGCTTGCTCATCCCGATATTCGCGCGGTGTCTTTCGTCGGCTCAGTGCCTGTCGCGCAGTACATTTACACCACGGGAACTCAATACTTTAAACGCGTACAAGCCTTTGCTGGCGCTAAAAATCACATGGTTGTCATGCCTGATGCTAACAAAGATCACGTCATCAACAACTTGGTTGGGTCGTCGGTTGGTGCTGCAGGGCAACGTTGCATGGCGATTTCAGTCGCGGTGTTTGTTGGCGAGTCAAAAGCGTGGATTGCCGATCTCAAACAAGAAATGGCGAAAATCCATCCCGGCGCTTGGGATGATGAGGATGCTGCGTATGGCCCTTTGATCAGTGAGCAAGCCAAGCAGCGCGTTTTGGGTTTGATTGAGTTAGGCAAACAACAAGGTGCGGTGTGTGAACTTGATGGCAGCCAATGTGAAGTTGAAGGGTTTCCCGATGGTAATTGGGTCGGGCCAACGCTGTTTAGCGGCGTAACGCCGAATATGTCGATTTACACCCAAGAGATCTTTGGCCCAGTTTTGGTGTGTATTGAGGTTGAGACGTTGCAAGAGGCGATCGAGCTCGTCAATCGCAATCCTTACGGTAATGGCACGTCGATATTCACCGCTAATGGCGCGGCAGCACGGAAATATCAGCACGAGATTCAAGTTGGTCAGGTCGGTATCAATGTTCCGATTCCGGTGCCTTTGCCATTCTTCTCCTTCACGGGTTGGAGGGGCAGTTTCTATGGTGATTTGCATGCGTATGGCAAGCAAGCAGTGCGTTTTTATACCGAGACTAAAACCGTAACGGCAAGGTGGTTTGATGATGACATCCCAACAGGGCCGAATTTGACCATTCAACTGCGCTGACTACCCAGCAAGGAGCTTTTATGGACTTTGAACTTAATGAAGATCAACGTGCATTTGCCGATACGGCTCAGCAGTTTTCGTTAGAGCGTTTAGCAACAATGGCCGCAGAGTGGGATGAAAAACAGATCTTTCCCAAAGACGTATTGAGAGAGGCGGGAGAACTGGGTTTTCTCAGCCTCTATACGCCAGAAGAACATGGTGGTTTGGGGTTAAGCCGTTTGGATGCGTCGATTGTTTTTGAGCAGCTCTCCATGGGGTGCACGTCGACGACTGCTTTCATGACCATCCACAATATGGTGAGTTGGATGGTGGCGAGTTTCGCGACCGAAGACGTGAGAGCCAAATATTGTCCTAAACTCGTCACCGGAGAATGGTTGGGTTCGTATTGCTTGACAGAGCCCAATGCGGGGTCGGATGCCGCTTCGTTGACCACAACCGCGAGCAAAAAAGGCGATACATACGTGTTGAATGGCGGTAAAGCATTTATCTCCGGCGCAGGAGAGACGGATGTTTTGGTCGTGATGGCGCGAACGGGCGAAGCGGGTGCCAAAGGTGTGTCTGCATTTGTTGTTCCTGCTCAAGCTGACGGCATCAGTTATGGGCGAAAAGAGCCCAAAATGGGCTGGAACAGCCAACCAACACGCGCGGTTACGTTTGAAAATGTCGTTATTCCAGCAAGTCATTTACTGGGCGAAGAAGGGCAAGGCTTCATATTTGCCATGAAAGGATTGGACGGTGGGCGCATTAATATCGCGACCTGTTCCGTTGGTACGGCGCAACAAGCTCTGAATCAAGCTACGCAATATATGCAGGAGCGAAAGCAGTTCGGAAAATCGTTAGCGCAATTTCAGGCGCTGCAATTCAACTTAGCGGACATGGCGACGGAGCTTGTCGCAGCACGGCAATTGGTGCGTTATGCCGCCAGCAAACTCGATCGAGGCGATTCCGATGCGACGACGTACTGCGCGATGGCGAAACGCTTTGCAACCGACGTCGGTTTTCAAATTTGCGACCAAGCGTTGCAGATCTACGGCGGTTACGGGTACATAAAAGAGTACCCCTTGGAGCGTTATTTCCGTGACGTTCGCGTACATCAAATTCTTGAGGGCACTAATGAAATCATGCGTCTGATCATCGCGCGTCGTCTGCTCTCAGAAACGTCAGCGTTGCTCTAACAAGCTATCGGGTCTGCGCCATCAAAAGGGGAAGTCACATTATGTCATCAACGCCACAAGCCATTGAGCACACCATTCAAAATCACGTCGCTGTGATTACGATGAATAATCCCCCCGCGAACACGTGGACAGCAGATAGCCTTCACGCTTTAAAAGCGTTGGTGTGTACGCTTAACCAAAATAAAGACGTATATGCCTTGGTCATTACTGGCAGTGGTGACAAGTTTTTCTCGGCAGGTGCGGATCTCAAGTTGTTTGCTGATGGTGACAAAACACGCGCGTTAGAGATGGCGCGCTGCTTTGGTGAAGCATTTGAAACTCTCTCCGAGTTTCGAGGTGTATCTATTGCTGCCATTAATGGTTATGCCATGGGTGGTGGGCTAGAAGTGGCGTTGGCGTGTGATATTCGAGTGGTCGAAGAGCAAGCCATACTCGCGCTGCCAGAAGCGAAAGTTGGGCTGCTTCCTTGCGCTGGTGGCACACAAAACCTCACCGCGCTTGTTGGCGAAGGATGGGCGAAACGCATGATTCTTTGCGGCGAACAAATCAGCGCCTCTCTGGCAAAAGAACTAGGCTTAGCGGAGGAGCTAGTGCCAAAAGGGGAAGCCTTAAGTAAAGCGATTGCGATGGCTGAGTCGGTTGCAAATCAATCGCCTTCTTCGGTCGCCGCGTGCAAAATTCTGATTCAAAACATGCGCTCTGCGCCACTCAAACACGGCTTAATGAAAGAGCGTGAATTATTCCTCGATTTATTTGATACCGAAGATCAAACAGAAGGCGTACGCGCCTTTCTTGAAAAGCGTCCACCTAACTGGAAGAACCAATAGGAGGCTTCATGGTAGGAACGGTCACCATTACAGAAATGGATTGTGTCGATGGCGTACATCGCATCGGCGTCGCGACGTTGGATAACACGCCTTCACTGAACGCATTGACGTTCGATATGTTGCTTCAACTTCACGATCAATTGATCAAATGGCAACACGATCCGCACGTGGTTTGTGTGGTGTTAAGTGGTGCGGGAGAAAAAGCATTCTGTGCTGGCGGGGATGTGCGGGCGATGTATCACGTCATGCACAATGAGAGCAAAGAAGCGACTGTAGAATTTTGCACAAAATACTTTGCGTTGGAATACGAGTGTGACTACTTAATCCATACCTACGATAAACCCATCATTGGATGGGGTGAAGGCATCGTGATGGGTGGTGGCATGGGGCTGTTTATGGGTACAAGCCACAAGGTTGTTACGCCAATATCGCGTTTAGCCATGCCAGAAATCAACATCGGTCTATATCCAGACGTAGGTGGTACTTGGTTCCTTAGTCAAATCGATCCCGAAGTGGGTTTATTTCTTGGCTTGACTGGTGCGCTCGTTAATTCGAGTGACGCTGTCACTACTGGTCTGGCGGATTGGCTGTTGCTGGAAGAGCAATATCCCACTTTGTTAAAAGAGCTACAAAAAGTGCCATGGGGGACTTCTGGTGCGAAGGAACTGGTTAGTGCGCTGTTGGCGTTGTTGGAAGAACAAATCATCGACAGCAAACCAACCACGCAAATCTGCCCTCATCTCGAGCAAATCAAAGAAGCTTGCAAAGGCGTAGACCTAAACCTCATTGCTCAACGCATTATGGCGATGGAAGACGGCAGCCCGTGGATTGCAGGTGCGAAAGAAACATTTTCGTCAGGCAGCCCGATTACTGCTCATATCTGCTTTCGACAAGTTAAAGAATATCACCGCTTACCGCTTGCAGACTGCTTCCGATTGGAGCTGAGCCTGTCGGTTCGTTGTGCGCTCTTAGGGGAATTTGAAGAGGGCGTTCGCGCTCGCCTTATCGACCGAGATGGTGAGCCAAACTGGATGTTTAAAACGGTCAGTGAAGTCGATGAAGATGTCATCGACTTATTGTTTACCTCGCTTTGGTCCGACGATGAACACCCGCTCGCCAAGCTCGGTGAACAGCCGCTAGGTTAGCCGTTAGGTCAATAAGGAGAATAATCATGAGTACCATCGCATTTATTGGGTTGGGTCGAATGGGAAATCCAATGGCGCAGAACTTGTTAGCGTCAGGGTTTAACGTGCAAATATTTGACGTAGATGTGGAAGCCGCAAAACAACTGGTGCCATTTGGGGCAGTGGTTGCGAGCTCGCTCGAAGAAGTGGTGGATGGTGCGAGCACCGTGATCACCATGCTTCCAGCGGGGTCTCACGTTCGGTCGGTGTATTTGGGGGACTTACACGGGGGCGTTGGCGTGATGAACCTTGTCGCACCGAATACACTATTGATTGATTGTTCGACGATCGATCCCGATTCAGCAAGATTGGTTGCCAATGAAGCGGCAAACAAGCGTTTGTTGTTTGTCGATGCACCGGTTTCGGGTGGCGTCGCGGGAGCTAAAGCGGCAACGTTGACGTTCATTGTCGGTGGCTCGGATGAGGCATTCTCAAAAGCGAACGCCATTTTGCAGTATATGGGGAAAAACGTTTTTCATGCGGGTAAAGCTGGCGATGGGCAGATGGCTAAAATCTGTAATAACCTGATGCTGGGTATTTTGATGTCAGGCACGTGTGAGGCGCTGAACTTAGGCATTGATCATGGGCTCGATCCAAAAGTCTTGTCCAACATCATGCTGCAAAGCTCAGGACGAAACTGGGCGTTAGAGCTTTATAATCCATGCCCGGGCGTGATGGATAGCGCGCCAGCCAGCCATGATTATCAACCGGGCTTTATGAGTAAGTTGATGCTAAAGGATTTAGGTTTGGGATTAGATGCCGCATTACAAACCCACTCCTCGGTGCCTATGGGAGCGTTGGCGCGTAACCTCTATGCATTCCATAACTCGAGTGGTCATGGTGAGCTCGATTTCTCAAGTCTGTTTGAATTCTATAAGAACAACAAATGAACATTGTGCTGGGAGCAATAAGCTCCCAGTTTCGATATTTCGTGTCTGAGTATCGACAAGTTTGGGAGAGCAAATATGGATATAAAAAATAGCGTTGTTGCGATTACAGGTGCAGGGCAGGGGCTGGGCCAAATGATGGCGATTACCCTCGCTCAATCCGGAGCTGATTTGGCTTTGCTCGATGTGAATGAAACCGGTTTACGAGAGACACAATCACAATGTCAGATGTTAAGTGCGAAAGCGTTCACTTATCCGGTTGATGTGACAAATGAATCGGATGTGGAAGCGACATTTGACACCATTCTTCAAGATTTCGGTCAGCTCAATGGACTCATCAACAATGCGGGAGTGCTGCGAGATGGTTTGCTTGTAAAAGCCAAAGATGGCGTTATCAGCAAAATGTCGTTGGAGCAGTTTAATCTCGTCATGAATGTCAATGTCACGGGAACATTTCTGTGTGGGCGTGAGGCTGCTGTAAAAATGATTGAAAGTGGCTCACAAGGGGTCATCATCAATATCTCCAGCGTTGCGAGAGCCGGGAATATTGGTCAAACCAACTATTCCGCCTCCAAAGCGGCGGTCGCTACCATGGCAACAACGTGGGCACGCGAGCTTGCAAGGTACGGCATTCGAGCCGCTGCGATTGCGCCAGGGGTTGTACATACGGCGATGGCTGATCAAATGAAGCCAGAGGCGATCGAACGTCTAGAAAAGATGATTCCGGTAGGGAGAATGGGGGAAGCGAGTGAAGTCGCTCATGCCGTCAAATACATTCTTGAGAGTGATTACTTCACTGGCCGCGTGCTTGAGGTGGATGGCGGAATCCGAATGTAAACGCTTTTTCAGAGAATGATTCCCTCAGGGAGGCATATTTGTCTGCTTAGTGACGAGTCACATTGAGGGCAGGATCTGCTTTCTTTTTTAATACCGATACACACATTCATATAGTAAATAAAATTCGTGCCATATTTAATTAAGAATAAATACCATTCAAATATTACGTGAAATCATTAATTTGATGTTGGTCACAATTCTTTGGTTTGATTTTTAATCATCTTATAACTATCACCGGATTTATGATCAATTCATCAGTCCGTTCTTTCCTGTCTATCTAACACCTTATTAAATATGGCTTTTACTCTGTGGCACGTCAATTTTACGCGAGAGTTTTAGCTGGTGGTTTACATACCTAAATTTCATTATTGGAAGGTTAGTTTCCAGTTGTGACTGATGAGCTTTAACTTTTTACTCCTCATAATGCGCCAAATGTAACATTGTGTTTCAAAGTGTAACATTAAACTCACACTGTAAGTGTGGTTTTAACCACGCTGCAATCCCGTTTGATACTCGATGATCCCAATGTTGCACATGCTCAACACATAAACATTCTAATGACTATAACAACTGGTTCTTAGCTTGATACCAAGCGTAATGGCATTTGCTTTGAAACCAGACAACCATCGAGAAAGTTAATGGAAGCCTCAAGATATAAACGCATCTTGTCGAGGGGGAGTTTGGCGTGCGTCATACTTTTGCTCTCAGGATGTAATTCTGCTTTGCTTGACCCGAAAGGTGCCATTGGTGTCCAAGAAAAAGAGCTGATCATCACCGCTCTTTTGCTGATGTTAATCGTCGTGATCCCTGTGATTCTGATGACGATTTACTTCGCTTATCGATACCGAGCAAGTAACACCGACGAAGAGTACGCACCAGAATGGTCGCACTCGACCAAAATTGAAGTGGTGGTATGGACAATTCCCATCATCATTATCGCCATTCTTGCCACCATCACTTGGCGTTCTACCCACGAACTAGAGCCATCCAAACCTCTGGTGAGTGATGTCAAACCGATGACGATTGAAGTGGTCTCGCTTGATTGGAAATGGTTGTTCATCTATCCGGAAGAAAACATCGCGACCGTAAACTTCGTGGCGTTTCCGAAAGATGTGCCTGTGACCTTTAAGCTGACTTCAGACAACATCATGAACGCGTTCTTTATCCCGCGTTTGGGTACTCAGATTTACGCGATGCCAGGCATGGTGACTAAGTTGAATCTGATCGCTAACCACGAAGGGGACTACAAGGGCTTTGCGTCGAACTACAGCGGCGAAGGTTTCTCGCAGATGAAGTTCACCGCATCGGCAATGCCGGATCGCGCAGCATTCCTAAACTGGGTGCAAAAAGTGAAAGCGAGCCCTGATCGAATCGAAGACTGGGAGCAATACAGCTCGCTGGCTGAGCCAAGCGTTGCTGCGCCTGTCACTCTGTTCTCAAGTGTTCCTCCGTTTCTGTTCAGCAACGTCGTGACCCAACATCCGGGTTCCATGAACTGTTTGCCTGAAAACCAAGGATAATCACATGTTTGGAAGATTAACTCTGGATTCAATTCCATATCACGAGCCGATCATCATCATCACGCTGGCGATCGTCGCGTTGGTGGGATTAGCCGTGGTGGTTGCCGTAACCAAAGCTGGAAAATGGCAATACCTATGGAATGAATGGTTTACTTCGGTAGACCACAAAAAACTTGGCTTCATGTACATCGCTGTGGCGATGCTGATGCTTGTACGTGGCTTTGCGGACGCGGTGATGATGCGTAGCCAGCAGCTACTTTCCTCTGCGGGTGAAGCAGGCTATTTGCCGCCGCATCACTACGACCAAATCTTTACCGCGCACGGCGTAATCATGATTTTCTTCGTTGCGATGCCGCTCGTGATTGGTCTGATGAACATCATCGTGCCGCTGCAAATCGGCGCACGTGACGTGGCGTTCCCATATCTGAATAACTTGAGCTTCTGGCTGTTTGTGGTTGGTGTGATCCTGACGAACATGTCGCTAGGTTTGGGTGAATTTGGTCGTACCGGTTGGTTGGCGTATCCGCCACTATCTGGCATTGAAGCGAGTCCGGGCGTCGGAGTCGACTATTGGATTTGGGCGCTGCAGATATCTGGTGTCGGTACCACGCTAACGGGTGTGAACTTCTTCGCAACGATTTTGCGTATGCGCACACCGTCGATGCCTATGATGAAGATGCCAGTTTTCACGTGGGCGTCGCTATGTGCCAACATTCTGATTATCATTTCGTTCCCAATTCTGACCGTCACCATCGCACTGCTGACGCTCGACCGTTACTTGGGCATGCACTTCTTTACCAATGATCTTGGCGGCAACGTAATGATGTACGTCAACTTGATTTGGGCATGGGGCCACCCAGAAGTGTACATCTTGGTACTACCTATCTTTGGTGTGTTCTCAGAAGTGACGGCAACTTTCTCGCGTAAAAAGCTATTCGGTTACACCTCACTGGTGTGGGCGACGATCGTCATCACCATTTTGGCGTTCGTGGTTTGGTTGCATCACTTCTTTACCATGGGGTCTGGCGCGAACGTGAATGCCTTCTTCGGCATCGCCACGATGATCATTTCCATCCCAACTGGGGTGAAGATCTTCAACTGGCTGTTCACTATGTACAAAGGCCGCATTCGATTTACCACACCGATGATGTGGACGGTAGGTTTCCTAATTACCTTCACCGTTGGTGGTATGACGGGCGTACTGATGGCGGTACCGGGTGCGGATTTCGTTCTGCATAACTCTGTATTCCTAATCGCACACTTCCATAACGTGATTATCGGTGGTGTGGTGTTCGGCTGTTTTGCGGCGTTCACTTACTGGTTCCCGAAAGCGACCGGTTTCACCATGAATGAAACTTGGGGCAAACGCGCGTTCTATCTGTGGATTGTCGGTTTCTTGATGGCGTTCCTGCCGCTTTACGCGCTGGGTTTTATGGGCATGACCCGTCGTCTGAGCCAAGACATCAACCCGGAATACTTCCCGCTATTGGCTGTTGCGGCGGCGGGCACGGTTGTGATCGCTCTGGGCGTATTGTCTCAGTTCATCCAAATCTACGTGAGTATTCGTGACCGCGAGCAAAACCGTGACCTAACGGGTGATCCGTGGGGCGGCCGTACATTGGAATGGGCAACGTCTTCACCTCCGCCGTTCTACAACTTTGCTCATCTGCCAAAAGGCGATGTACTGGACGCGTTCTGGTATCAAAAACAAAGTGGCGAGTTCGACCCAATGAAAGAAGTGGAATACGAACGCATCCATATGCCGAAGAATACGGCAACGGGTATTTATGTGTCGGCTTGGGCGCTGGTCTTTGGCTTTGCGATGATCTGGTACATCTGGTGGCTAGCGGCAGCAAGTTTGGTGGGTATCGTTGTGACGTGTATTCAGCACAGCTACAACGATGACGTGGATTACTACGTTGAAGTGGAAGAGATCAAAGCGATCGAAGCCGCTCGCCGAGCTCAGCTAGAAGAAGCGAAGAAAGGAACCGTGAAAGACAACGAAAACAGCGATGATCTGGAGGTGACTTATGCAAACTAATGTCGCAGCTCATCATGACCACGATCACCACCATGACACGAATGGCAACAAGCTGTTTGGTTTCTGGGTTTACCTGATGAGTGACTGCGTATTGTTTGCGACTTTGTTCGCGACATACGCCGTGCTGTCTAGCAACTCGATTGCCGGTCCTACGGGTAAAGAGATTTTCGAACTGCCTTTCGTGTTTGTCGAAACCATGTTGCTGCTATTTAGTAGTATCACTTTCGGTTTTGGCATTATCGCGATGAAACGCAACGACGTGGCGGGTCTCAAGCGTTGGATGTTAGTTACGTTTGCGCTAGGTCTTGGCTTTATCTGCATGGAAGTCTACGAGTTCCATCACCTGATTAAAGAAGGCTATGGCCCGCAGACCAGCGCGTTCCTATCGGCATTCTTTACGCTGGTTGGCACGCACGGCTTGCATGTGACCTTTGGTCTGATTTGGTTGGCGGTGGCTTATCACCAGCTTTCTACTAAAGGTCTGAACGACAACATGGCGATGCGTTTTAACTGCTTGAGCCTGTTCTGGCACTTCCTAGACATTGTTTGGATTTGTGTCTTTACCATCGTTTACTTAATGGGGGTGATGTAATGGGCCAACATGTTGAAACCAGCTCGTCGGATTACGTAAAAGGCTTCGTTGCCTCGCTGATCTTAACGGTGATTCCGTTCTACTTCGTCTGGGCGCAAACACTGCCAGCGAGCACCACTTACGTTGTGATGTTTACGTGTGCTTTGGTGCAGATTTTTGTGCACTTTAAGTATTTCTTACACATAGAAGCGAAAACGTCAGATGGGCGTTGGAACTTGGTGTCATTGATGTTTACCGCCATTGTTGTGCTGATCCTGATTGCCGGTTCGATCTGGATTATCTACAACATGAACGTCAACATGAAGTTGTAGGCACGGGTATGCTGAAAAGTTATTTGTCTATCACCAAACCGGGCATTATTTTCGGCAACCTGATCTCAGTTGCGGCGGGGTTCTTCCTCGCCGCAAAATCAGAACCTGCGAGCCTGATGTTGTTTCTGACAACCTTGGCTGGCGTGGGGCTGGTGATTGCTTCAGGTTGTGTGGTGAACAATATTTTTGACCGCGATATCGACCAAAAGATGGCGCGGACACAAAATCGTGAGACCGTAAAAGGGAATATCAATATTGATGTCGCCTTTGTCTATGCCTTGGCGATGTTACTGGTGGGAACGGCGCTGCTGTTCCAATTAGTTAATCCGCTTTCGGCGGTCGTGGTGCTGCTCGGTTACGTCTACTACGTGTTCTTCTACACTATGTGGTACAAGCGCAACTCAGTATACGGCACTCTTGTTGGCAGTATTTCTGGCGCCGTGCCGCCATTAGTGGGCTACTTGGCGGTGACCAACTTCATCAGCCTAGAAGCAATTCTGCTGTTTACCATGTTCTGCTTATGGCAAATGCCGCACTCCTACGCGATTGCGATGTTCCGTATGCAAGACTATCGAGAAGCGGGGATTCCGGTTTTACCCGTTAAAGAGGGTATTCATAAAGCACACCGACACATGAAAGCGTATGTGGTGGCCTTTGGCGCAGTATCGCTGGGATTATTTTTACTTGGTGAAGCCGGGTATGAATACTTAGCGGTTGCGGCTGTCGTTTGCTTTATGTGGACGAAAGTAACCTTTCGCAGCATTGACGACAGTAACTACGTCGCGTGGTCGAAGTCGGTATTTAAAGTCTCGCTGCTGGTGGTGATGGGGATAAGTGGTGTGCTTGGCGTCGAGTTGATACCTCTTGCTCTTTAGCTTCAGGCTAATCTCTTTAGATAAAATCAAAGCTTACCTCCCTGCAAATACAAGAATGGTCTTACTTTACAGTAAGGCCATTTTACTTTTATGAGTTTTTCGCGTTACAGGCCTTTTGGAACCCCCTCCAGTTTTGCCATCACGTATTCATATCTAGCCATGATAAAAAAAGTAAAAACGACCAGTGTGTAAAACATAGTGGAACGAACGACTTCATCAGACGTGTGATAATACCAGCACATAGCAACATTCAACTTTGCGACGAGAAGGTTTTATATGAATTACAGGTCAGTGAAATTTTAAAGTTGAGGGGTACTAATAAGAGTCAGACAGATGTTTAATTTCATTGGGATGAGTTCCTTGAACGTCATCCACTTTAGAAGCAGTAATCCCACCAAACCTTAACCCAGATTAAAGTTTTGTCCTCCTCAAAACAGTAAGGTGCGCCTTGTTGATGTTAAGTCTCAAGGATTCAGAGAAGGAACAGCCATGCATTATGTATCGCTGTTCCTTTTTCGTTCTTGTTGATTTACAAACGCGTCAAACAATAAAAACGAATTAAGAGGACTGGTTTTGAGTATTTTGTTTTCCGAAGCCCGCATTGGCAGCATGACCCTAAAGAACCGCTTTGTGCGTAGCGCAACGTGGGAAAATATGGCGACTGAAGATGGCCACATGACGGCAAAGCTTTACGATATTTACGAAGAGCTTGCTAAAGGTGAAGTCGGGCTAATCGTCACAGGTTACGCCAATATCGTTGAAGAAGAAAAGCCCAACGCAGGGATGATGGGTATTTACAACGACTCTTTCATCGAAGAATACAAAAAGCTCACAGAGCTGGTTCATCAGTACGATTCTAAAATTGTGATGCAAATTGCTTATGGCGGTACTAAAACCACCTACAACGTCGGTGAGCGCGTGATTTTTGCACCGAGTGATGTGCCTGAGCGCGGCACGAATACTCAAGGCAAAGCGATGACGAAGGATGAAATCGGCTACATCGTAAAAGCATTTGCATTAGCGAGTAAACGAGCTCAAGAAGCTGGTTTTGACGGTGTCGAGATTCATGCCGCGCACACTTACTTAATCAACCAGTTTTTAAGCCCGTACTACAACCGACGCGAAGACGAATACGGAGGCAGCTTAGAAAATCGTATGCGTTTGCTTTTGGAAATCTATTCTGAGACCAGAACGTTGGTGGGGGATGCGTTTCCAATTCTTGTGAAGCTAACCGCGACTGAATTCTTTGACGGCGGTTTAACATTCGATGAAACACGCATCGTGTGTAAGAAACTCGAAGAAGTGGGCGTTGATGCGATCATCGTCTCCGGCAACATTCACGGCAAAGCAAACGAACTTGTTGGTGAAAGATTCGATGGTTACACACTGCAAGAAGAAGGCTATTTTCACGAATACGGGCAAGTGATCAGTCAAGATATTCATATCCCCGTGATTACGGTTGGTGGGTTACGCGATATTGATGCGATCGAGAACATTGCAGACAATACCAACATCCAGTTTTTTGCTGTTTCACGTCCTCTACTCGCTGAGCCACAGTTGATTAAACGTTGGAAAGAAGGCAATCGCGCACCAGTAGACTGTGAACGTTGCTCTAAATGCCGAACTAAGCGCGGCAACTTCTGCGTGGTATATAAGAACCGAAACCGCCGCAGTTAGTGAGTTTACATAACCAATGAAGAAGCCTCCTCGTATCGAAGGAGGCTTTGTTTTATGGCCGTATTATCATAAACACTCGACAGCTGCGTTTTGGTTTGGCTTTTCTCATCAACTAAGTCCTATCGATTTTTTAATTCCATCTCATTGATAAAAAATGGGAATAATATTAATCGTCAAAAATATCAATAATAAGACAGTGTTTCATAGATGAAACTCAGTGGCGTTCTAAACTTTAAGCGTTTTTATTTCAAACTAGGCACGAGGGTAAGGTAAAGGATCTGCAATATTGAACGCTCAATGGATTGCCGATTCTGCACTTTAGGTTTCCAAGCTTGTGCCGGAAGTGAATGATGACGCTCGAATGCGGTTTGTGTTGATGCGTGTGTTGTTTACTAGAAAATGACTACTAAAACGTCACGTTTAACAGTGAGGAAGCTTGTACAAGCTCGTAGTTGCATCACTTTTTACAAGCGCTCATGTAAAACGTGAGAGGCAACTAATATGAAGAGTTTAGAAAACACAACCATTGAACATTTCAAAAGTCACTTTCAAGGTGACGTCGTTTTACCTACCGAATCTAATTACGATGAAGTTCGCCAAATCTGGAATGGCATGATTGATCGCAAGCCGAGTTTGATTGCTCGCTGTAAGTCGACAGATGACGTTGTGATGGCGGTTAACTTTGCGCGAGACAATGGTCAGCTACTTTCTGTACGAGGTGGGGGACACAATATTGCGGGCAACGCTGTCTGCGATAATGGGGTCATGATCGACCTGTCGCTCCTTACCCAAGTCCGAGTTGATGAAAATGCCAAGAGAGCGTTTGTTGAGCCGGGCTGTACCTTAGGCGACTTAGACGAAGCCACTCAAAAACACGGGTTAGCGACCCCGGTAGGAATTAACTCTACCACTGGTATTGCTGGTCTTACTTTAGGTGGTGGTTTTGGTTGGTTGAGCCGTAAATACGGTATGACGATAGATAACTTAGTCTCTGCAAACGTTGTTACTGCCGACGGACGCCAATTGCTTGCCAGTGAAACAGAAAACGAGGATCTTTTCTGGGCGCTGCGCGGAGGCGGTGGTAATTTTGGCATCGTTACGCAGTTTGAATTCCAATTGCATCCCGTAGACCCTGAAGTACTGAGTGGTTTGATTGTCTTCCCGTTTGAACAAGCCAAATCGGTCATCACGCAGTTTGCAAAATTCACCGAATCTGCGCCAGAAGAGTTAAGTGTGTGGATGGTGAGTCGTAAAGCACCGCCACTCCCATTCTTACCTGAAAGCGTTCACGGTAAAGAAGTAGTCGTACTGGCGATATGTTATGCAGGCAACCCATCCGAGGGTGAAAAGCTAATTGAACCACTCAGAGATTTTGGTGACGCACATGGTGAGCATGTTGGCGTACAACCATTTGCTGCATGGCAACAAGCGTTTGATCCCTTACTCACTCCGGGCGCACGTAACTATTGGAAATCGCATAACTTTAACTCGCTAAGCGAAGGTGTCATTGATGCGGCGATAGAATATGCAGGGAAGTTACCATCGCCTCAATGCGAGATTTTTATCGCTTCTCTTGGCTGCGCGGCATCTAGACCAGAACCTGAATCTATGGCTTATTCTAGCCGTGACGCTAATTACGTATTAAATGTGCACGGAAGATGGGACTCCGCAGAAGATGACCAAGCTTGTATCGCGTGGGCGAGAGACTTTTTTGCCAAAACCAAACCGTATGCCAGTGGCGGTGCGTATATCAACTTCCTAACGCAAGATGAAGCCGAACGTACCGAATCCGCCTATGGCCCAACGTATGTGCGCTTGCAGCAAATTAAGAAGAAATACGATCCAACCAATCTGTTCAAAATGAATCAGAACATCAAGCCAGAGTGAGTGCTATAGGAACGGAGTGATTTTTAAATGACGGAATTTTTCTCCTAATATCAACTAACAGTTTATATCGACTAATCGTGGCTCCAAAAATCTGATGGAGCCACTGTTAGTTAAGAACCTTCGAACTACGTGTCTTCATCTTGATAGTTTAGATAACGTACACACAAATCATGAAATGCTTTAGCTTGAGGCGAGATCGTGCGATCGGTTAACGTAAATATACCAATTTGCCTTTCAAGCGGTGGATCGATAAGCGGGATCCAAACCAAGCGTGTTTCATTGGTTGGGAAAGCGAGTTTAGGTAAGGTGGTGACGCCAATGCCAAGTTCTAAAACTGGCAGCGTGGTGTGTCATTTACCCGCTGTGTTAGATTTCGCGCTCGAGAAAATGATCAACCGTAAGTCGATTACCATTACATTGAGACAGTGTCATAACCGTTGGTTGGGTTTCAGTGAGTTGTTGAAGCTCTCTGCGAAAGGCATCGCGTGTCGCGCACAATGGGTCAATGGATCTAGTCCCAAGCGAACGCTTTATGTGTTGAACCGTGGACGAATCGCGCCAGAAGTCTTTTCCTCGGATCAGTTTGATGGGCATGATACGGATTTGCATAGTATGGTTATCGAGTTCTCCGTGAACGATTTCGATATCGAGAAAAGTGCACAAGGGTACACCATCCATATTGAAGGTGATGAGTTAAGCCGCACGCAACAAGCTTCTTGGAAAAATGGTATTTTTGTCGAAGACCAAGAATGGCAAACTCTGAAACAAACCGCAACCGCGTTGCTAGTGGAGAACAGTGAGCGTTCTATGCTAGGTGCTGGTGGTGTGGTTTAAGCTATGAAAGGCGATGATTCCAAGTAGAAGTGATGAAGGCTGCTGTTTAGCGGCCTTTTTTGTGCGCGATGTTCAGTCACTTCTGAAGTTCAAAGACGATGATTATTGTTAAATAACAAACGAAGCAATCTTTTAAGCTTGCAGAACCAACAAAAGGTGAAGCGAGTCTTCTTCTAAAATGATAGGAAAGGGTTTTCCTTAGAGTTTGAAAGCGCTGATTGCTACAATCAGCGCTTATAGTTTTACATCAGTTTTTTATTTAGTTTGTTTGTGTAAATATGGACCATTTGGCAAATAGGTTGCTTTATCTGTGTAAAATACTTGGTAGTTAGCCATTCGAGTTAGTGGCATGTAATCAGGAGCTGCACGTTGAATTGCCGCGGTAATGACTGCGCCGATCAAGTCCGCGATTGCATTACCAGAAGAACTATTCTGAGGAGTGTACTCCATCTTTTTAGCTGCTTCCCAAATAGTGTTTCCTTCACGGTCTTTAAACGTATATGTGAACTCTACTTCTGTAGTACTTGATATAAGAACATATTTTGTATCCCACTGTTCAATCGTCACGTATAAAAATACATCAGCACCGAACATATCAGCGAGTTTATTTGTTGGAAGTGCTTGGACTTCTGCAGGCTCATATAAGCCCTCGTACTCAAGAATGGTTTTTACAGTATTTGATGGGTACACATAATAACCTTTCTCAGCCAACATCACTGGAAGAGAACTATATACAGCCAAAGGAGCATCAACATCAACGCTCTTATTCACGACAGGAAGTATCAGGATTGATTTAGGATTGATTTCCTCAAAGCCAGTTTGTCTTTCAATTTGTGTCGTTTGGCATGCAGACAAAAGCGAGACACACGTAATTAAAAATAGCGTTTTAATCATGTTCATTAATTCTGTGCCTCTTTTTCATTGTCTAGTCTTTCTAGGTTTTGAATAAGCGCACTCATTAAAGGAGCACTTTCAGGCCAAGTTTCCGCTTCTTTTTTATAGAAAGCGATCGCTTTGGAAGTATTTCCAGATTTGAGATTAAACGTGCCTACCTCGGCATAAAGGCCTGGTGCTGGCTTTTGACCACTTTCTTCTAATTCGACTAGATGTGTCTCCAATACAATAGGAAACTCTTTTGCTTCAATTGGATCGTAGTAGTATTCGTATAGTCCCTCATCGTAGCCACCCCAATCATATAGAGTGTTTGTTGTTTGACACCCGAACAGAAGAATAGACGCAGAAATTGCGGTAATAGTTTTTAAAAACTTCATTTGACTATTACCTCTCTCGTGACGCCATCGCTTACATATATTTTTTGTGATGAGATTAAAGCGCCATCTTGGTAAAACTCAATGACGTGAGTGCCAGGGAGGACACGAAGAGCTTTCTTTCCTGCGGTGTATTGTTTAATGGATCCATTATCCAACCCATCAATGACAACGGTGTAGTCGGAACCGCCTTCTGCTGAAACTGAAAAAGTGAGTTGTGGTCGATTATCTACAGTTTTACTTTCTGTCGTTGGCATTTGAACGCATCCAGCAGCGAAAAACAGAGCAAGAGTCGGGATTATTAGTCTAGTTTTCATTATTTCTGTTCCACAACATTGAGTTTGTTGGTATCAAGGTTTGAAATTGAACCTGAGCTTACTACGGTGACGGCACCTTCGTTTGTTGCAGTATCACCAAAAGTCTGAACAACTTTGATTTCAGCAACTTTTTTCCCTGGTAAGGTGATGTCGAAACCAGTTTGTTTTGATTTGATCTGTTTGCCTTTTATTTCAATGTCAAAAATCATACCCGGCTTAATGCCTTGTGACTTTCCGCCACTGATGTAAATTGTGTCATCCTCAACAGAAAGAATATCTGTCATCCACGGTCTGGTTTGGATTTCTATAGTTAACTTATTGATTGCGTCAGCAATTGCATTTGAAATTGCCGAATCATTCAAAGTTCCGTCATAAGAAGATTTAGACCCAAACCCTGCTACGGATGCGGACTCAGAACTAGACTCCCCCGCACCAGATAAAGAGTGATACACAAGTCCGGTCTTACTATCTACGAGTCGCAAGTCGACTTTTGCAAAAGCTACTTGCTTTTTAGTTGACGATAAAAAGCCACGTTCACCTTCGGTCTTGCGTCCAAACTCTGTTAGTGAGCCAATGATCAGTGTGTCCACACCTACGATATTTAATTCTTCACCCGTAAGTTTTGCTTCGTCCTTTAGGCGATCAATATCTGGCCTTTCAAATACCATGTACTGACCTGATTCTGTAAGAGCTTTGGACAACATGTCAGTCACTTGCTTACCTAACACATCGCCTTTGTCATCTCGCAGTAGACTCTTTCCATAAATAGTCTCATTAGTTATTCGACCCAAGGCTACTTTACGTTTTAGGACTGGTGATTGGTTAAGGTTTGCAATGGCTTCTTTTTGAGCTTTGAGCTGCTCAGCTTGCGAGTGAGCACCCTCTGCGGGTTTAGTTTGTGGGCTTTGAGTAGCACAACCACTTATTAGGGCAGTGCTTATTGCAACTGCTACTATTCGTGATCTCATTTTCCTTTCCTATTTTATTTGTATTTGGAACTCATATTGTTTTTAGAGGTATTAATTAATGCGAGTAATATCACATAAGCCTCTAGTTGCAATGATACAGTGGGAGATGTGGACTGTAAAAGGTAAAAAATGCTTAGCTGTCGTAATGTTATAGAGCTAGCTACTAGATCAACAAATTCTGTAAAAACCACACTCATCAAACCAGTCATATTCTCTATCTCGCTGTTCGTTTCTTATACAAAAAGTTAACAAATTAAATTTTTATACATTTTTATTGCATAAAAACTCCTTGTTGGTAATATGAATGCCAAGTGACAATTAATGCGGTATTGCAGCATGAGTATTCGGGTAAGCGGAATCAACAAATCCTACGGTGACACACAAGTTCTTCACGATGTGAGTTTCAATTGTGAAAACGGTGAAACGCTAGTGTTACTGGGCCCAAGCGGCGCGGGAAAGAGTTCTTTATTACGTGTTCTAAACCTTTTGGAAGGGGCGGATAACGGCAAACTAAACATCGCTAATGACGTCTTTGATTTCTCGGCTGAAATCAAAGAAAAGCAAGGTTTAGCGCTTCGCCGTAAAGTGGGCATGGTATTTCAGCAGTACAACTTGTGGCCACACATGACGGTAATGGAGAACTTGATTGAAGCGCCTATTAAAGTGTCTGGAATGGATAAAGAAGAAGCTAAAACCCAAGCGATGCAAATTTTGTCTACGTTGCATTTGGCTGATAAGGCCGACGCATGGCCGATGCAGCTTTCTGGTGGTCAGCAACAACGTGTGGCGATTGCTCGTGCATTGATGATGAAACCGGAAGTTTTGCTTTTTGATGAACCGACCGCAGCTCTTGACCCTGAAATTACTAATCAAGTCGTTAAGATTATTAAAGATTTAAGCGAAACTGGCATCACCCAAGTCGTAGTGACGCATGAGGTCGATTTTGCTAAGAAGATTGCTAGCCACGTTCTGTACCTCGAGAAAGGACACATCGTAGAGCATGGTACGCACGACGCTTTTGCTAACCCGCAAACCACACAGTTTGCTGATTATCTAAAGCACTAAAAACAACACCAATAAGTTCAGTCAACTAACAGATAAGCTCGGCTGTCATTGCGAGTGTCAGCCCAAGACGTACACACGGAGTATTGCAATGAAAAAGATTCTACTAACTTCACTAATCGGCCTTATTTCTGCAAATGTGGCAGCAAACGCAGTGGCACAAGATGAAATCAAATTCGCGATGGAGGCGACGTACGCACCATTCGAATACATGGATGAAAACAATCAAATCCAAGGTTTCGATGTGGATCTGGCGAATGCTCTATGTAAAGAAATGGACGCAAAATGTAGCTTCCACAACCAATCTTTCGATAGCTTGATCCCTGCATTAAAATTCAAACGTTATGATGCGGCTATTTCTGCAATGGACATTACTGAAGCGCGTCTTGAGCAAGTCAATTTCTCGAATGCTTACTACGACAACTCAGCAGCGTTTGTTTCTATCAAAGACAAAGTCGCTGACCAAAACGCGTTAGAAGGTAAGCGTGTAGGCGTTCAAAACGGTTCAACTCACCAAAGTTACCTTATCGAGCAAATGCCGGGTGTAACGTCGGTTCCTTACTCAAGCTACCAAGATGCTTTCATCGACATGAAGAATGGCCGTATTGATTCTGTATTTGGTGACACAGCGGTAGTGGCGGAGTGGTTCAAGAAGGAAGACAACCTTGCGTACGTTGGTGAGCGCGTCACGAATCCTAAATACTTCGGTAATGGTTTTGGTATCGCAGTAAACAAAGGCAACGATGAACTTGTGAACAAGCTAAACACAGCGCTAGAAGCCGTGAAAGCGAACGGCGAATACGACGCAATCTACAACAAGTACTTCGGTAAGTAATATGGCGTTAACGGGTTACTCTTTATCGCTTGTACAAGCTAGCTGGATGACGGTTCAGCTAGCCTTCACAAGCCTTTTAGTCGGTTTAATTCTGGCAGTGGTGTTCGCCAGTGGTGAAATGTCTCGTCGCGTATTCGTGAAATGGCCTACAACGGCGTTTGTTACGGTGGTGCGTGGCTTGCCAGAAATCCTTGTCGTATTGTTCATCTATTTTGGTTCGACTCAGGTTCTGTTTTTAATCACCGGAGACTTTATTGAGGTTAGCCCGTTTTTGTCTGGTGTGGTGGCGTTATCGTTGATCTTCGCTTCCTATGCTTCTCAAACTCTGCGCGGCGCATTAAAAGCCGTAGGCAGAGGACAGAGAGAAGCTGCAAGCGCACTCGGTATCAGTCAGTTTCACGCGTTTGTGCGCATTGTGTTGCCACAAGCCGTGCGACATGCGCTTCCTGGCTTAACCAACCAATGGTTGGTTTTGCTAAAAGACACGGCGCTGGTTTCTTTGATTGGCGTGACGGATCTGCTGAAACAAGCTCAGCTTACATCGGCAGCCACGCACGAAGCGTTTACTTGGTATGCGACGGCAGCGGCGATTTACTTAGTGATCACGCTTATCACGCAGCGCGCGGTCAAAGTGATTGATAAGAAATTCTCAATCCAAGGCATGAGTATGGGGCAGGAGGCAAACGCATGAACGAACAACATGTATGGCAAATGCTGGATGGTTTAGGCACTAGCCTTCAATTAACGGCTGCGTCTTTGGCTGTCGGCTGTATTCTTGCACTATTGATGACCTTGACGTTGATTCTACGCACTCCGGGTTTGCACTGGGTAAGCCGTGGCATCATCACGTTGTTTACTGGGACACCGTTGCTGGTTCAGATTTTCTTGGTCTACTACGGCCCGGGTCAATTTGATGCAGTAAGAGAGAGTGTGCTGTGGACTTGGCTGAGCCAACCTTGGTTCTGTGCCATGTTAGCGTTGGCATTAAATACTGCCGCGTACAGTACTCAGCTTTTTAAAGGCGCGTTTAATGCGATTCCTTCAGGTCAATGGCAAGCGTGTCGTGCGCTGGGTATGAACAAAAGTGCCACGTTACGTGTGTTACTTCCTTATGCGATTCGCCGCGCGGTGCCTGCTTACTCAAATGAAGTGATTTTGGTGTTCAAAGGCACGTCTTTGGCAAGCACCATCACCATCATGGACTTGATGGGTTATGCTCAGCGCATTAATGCTCAAACCTACGATACATTAATGGTTTTCGGTGTAGCAGGCGCGTTTTATCTGAGCGTGAATGGGATTCTGACGCTTATCTTCCGCCAAGTTGAGAAGAAAGCTCTGGCTTTTGAAGCCGTATAAATACCAAACCATTGTTGATTTAAGTTCATCACATCTTCAATTTCACCATGCCTCTGCGACTGACTCTCTGGTAGGGGCATTTTTTATTTCTCTTCTCTTGTTTTACCCGGAAGTGGAAAACTGCGCATCTTTCACCAAACTTAAGTGAGTAGATTTTTCTGGGTAGTAACATGGAACGACGACATTTTCTTGCGCTATGGACATTGATGTTTGCGCCATTTCTTAAAGCGGAAAGCTCGATGCGTCCGACGCCCTCTCAGACCGAAGGGCCATTTTATCCCGTGGTGAAGATTCCACTTCGCCAAAATTTAGTATTGAAACCGGATACTTTGATCGGAGAGGCGATAACATTGCAAGGTAAAGTGTTGGATGTGTTTGGTCGTCCTATCTCTGGCGTAAAAATAGAAATTTGGCAGTGTGATGGCCAAGGGATTTATGACCATCCGAATCAACCCAGCCAAAACAAGTTTGACCCAAGTTTTTCAGGTTTTGGCGCGACAGTAACTGAAGAAGATGGACGCTATTTTTTTCAAACACTGTTTCCTGTCCCATACAGCTCAAGACCTCCTCACATTCACGTCAAACTGTGGCGTGGCGACGACGAATTGTTGACCACCCAACTCTATTTGAAAGGACAGACGGGCAACGAATGGTGGGGTGGTAAAGCCCGTGACCATTTACAGTTTGAACCGATAAATATTGATGGGCGAATAGTCGGAACGTTCGATTTCGTGATTGCTTAATCTGTTTGATGTTCGCTAGTAAGGCATCAACTCAGCCAACTGCGACAAGCATTCTTTGTCTAGTATAGGATGCGGTTCGACACCAGTTACCAAAACAATATCCACCGACGGTAGTGGAGGCAGATCTTCTAAGATCTTCAGATCATCTGTGACACTGATTCTTCCCATCGCGCCAATCGCCATGCCAGAGCGAACAATGGCTCGCTGCGCAGAAGAGGTGTTACAGCAAGCTAAGAGTTGATATGGCGTTCCTCTTTTGGTCAGCGCATTAATAGCGGCGGCGTGGTATTTACAATCGGTTTGAAATAGCGCGAGAGGGACTGGCTGTGATTCGTCGATAGCGAAATCGGGGTGACTGATCCACACGCCTCTATCACTTGCGAGCCAGTATCCTTCTTCGCTATCGGGTGCACGAGTCACGATGGCGGCGTCTAATTTGCCTTCATCTAGCCATTTACGGAGCGTCACGCTTGGCTCACTGTACACCTGGATAGAGCAGGTCGGTTCGGTTTGCTGCAATACGCGGATGACTTTAGGCAGCAGACTATCGTTATAGTCTTCTGGACATCCTAAACGCAGTGGGCGTTTGTTTTCGTAGCGTTTTACTTGCTTGACGGCTTGATTGTGCAAACTTACGAGTTGCTCTGCATGCGCACGAAGTGACATACCCGCTTCGCTCAGTACAAGGTTGCGACCTTCCTTTTCGAATAAGCTGACATGGAGTTCATCTTCAAGCTTTCGCATTTGAGCACTAAACGCGGATTGGGTGCGATTGATTTGTTTTGCAGCACGAGTGAAGCTACCTGTTTCAACAAACGCAAGAAAGCTGCGCAGCGCGTCAATATCCATATTCTTTTCTATCCATCGTTTTTGTTGAAGTATCCCATCAAAACTATCCGTTAGTTTGAAATAAAACAATCAGATATTGTGATTTCACGCTTTAATTAATAACAACACCATTGGGCATGGAGGCAACAATGCAACTCTTTATCGGGAATCAAAACTACTCAAGTTGGTCATTGCGAGCGTGGCTCATTTTTTCTCAATACGATTTAAAAGTGGATGTGACTAAGCTAACGCTGTTTACTGAAGACTTCTACGACAAGCTTGCGAGCGTAACACCAACGGCCAAAGTGCCAACATTGGTTGATGGCGAAGTCACGGTTTGGGATTCCTTAGCGATTTTGGAATATGTGAATGAGCAGTACCTACAAGGAAAGGCGTGGCCGAGCCATGTAGCGGACAAAGCGAAAGCGCGCGCGATTTCGGCTGAAATGCATTCGGGCTTTTTTGATTTGAGAAATGAGTTACCGATGAACTGTCGCGCGCGTCGAAAAGTAGAACTGAGCGATGGAGCACTAAAGGATATTGCACGCATAGACGCAATTTGGTCTGAGCAAATGGCAAAGTTCCCAGACGCTTATTTGTTTGGAGAGTGGTCGATTGCCGATGCTATGTATGCACCGGTTGCGTTGCGCTTTGAAACTTATGGCATTGAATTGTCCCAAGGCGCTAAAGCTTACCAGCAAAAAGTGCTAGCAAGCCAAGCGGTACAAAAGTGGCTAGCGGAAGCAAGTCAAGAAACAGATATTGTGCAAGAAGATGAAGCAGGAGTAGAGGTTTAAGTCCTCGATTTTGTTTCACCCTTGAAAGACAGAGCATGATAGATACGGTGCTATCATGCTCTATTGACTACATATTCTGGTAATTAGGCCCGCCACCGCCTTCTGGCGTCTTCCACGTAATGTTTTGTGACGGATCTTTTATATCGCACGTTTTACAATGTACGCAGTTCGCAGCGTTGATTTGAAACTTCACTTTCCCATCAATTTCGACCACTTCGTAAACCCCGGCAGGGCAGTAACGCTGGCTTGGCTCATCAAACAACCCGAGGTGCACATCGATGGGGATATGAGGATAAGTCAAAACAAGATGGCACGGTTGGTTTTCTTCATGTTGTGTGCCGGATAAAAACACCGAAGATGGTTTATCAAAGCTGATTTCTCCATCCGGTTTTGGATACTCAATCGGCGGGCATTCATTTTTGGGTTTTAACTGTTCGTGATCGTGGGAATGGTCTTTCACTGTCCACGGTATTGGCTTTTTAATCAGAGGAAGCCACAAGTTGTGCTCGAAGGTAGAAAGAGCTCCGCCAAACAGGCTACCGAACTTATGCAGGTTCGCTCCAAAGTTACGCGTTTCGGCGAGTTCATCGTACAGCCAAGAGGCTTCAAATCGCGTTTGATAATCAGGTTCACGCCTTGAGTCTTGTAATGCTTGATGAATGGCTTCTGCTGCTAGTAAGCCTGATTTCATCGCGGTGTGGCTGCCTTTTATCTTCGCAACGTTAAGTGTTCCTGCATCACAGCCAATTAATAAACCGCCGGGGAATTGTTGTTTCGGTAAAGAAGATAACCCACCTTTTGCGATGGCTCTTGCACCATAAGCGATGCGCTGTGCCCCTTTTAGGTGTTGTTTGATTGCAGGGTGGTGTTTAAAGCGCTGAAACTCATCGAAGGGGCTCAAGTGGGGATTGCGATAGTTAAGATCGACAATCAACCCAACCGCAATTTGGCGGTTTTCCATGTGATAGAGGAATCCACCACCAGTTGTGTTGGTTTCGCTCAATGGCCAACCGGCGGAGTGGATGACGCTGCCAGTAAAATCTTTCGCATCAGCCGGCAGTTCCCAAATCTCTTTCAAGCCTAATGCGTAATGCTGAGGTTGTTTGCCCGCATCCAAATCGAAATGACGAATGAGCTCTTTTCCTAAATGCCCACGGCACCCTTCAGCAAACAGCGTGTATTTGGCTTTAAGTTCAATGCCCGGTTCGAAATTGGCTTTCTCTTGTCCGTTTTTATCCAGCCCCATATCGCTGGTGGTGATACCAGTAACGGCACCTGATTCATCGTAGTTAATGCTCGCAGCGGCAAAACCAGGAAAAACTTCAACGCCAAGTTGCTCAGCTTGAGTAGCAAGCCAGCGACAAAGATTAGCAAGGCTAACAACGTGGTTGCTTTCGTCATTATGCATGGGTTTAGGCGTAAGGAAGTGGGGCACACGTATATGATTAAGCTCCGTTGTTAGATAGAGAAAATCATCATGTTGAACGGGAGCTGAAACGGGCGCTCCCATTTCCTTCCAATCTGGGAAAAGCTCGTCTAAGGCGCGAGTTTCTAACACCGCGCCAGATAATATATGTGCGCCGACCTCAGAGCCTTTTTCTACCACACAAATTGACAGCGCTTCGCCTTCACGATCTTGGTTCAACTGTGCTAATCGACATGCTGCACTTAACCCCGCAGGGCCAGCTCCGACGATCACCACATCAAACTCCATGCATTCACGTTCCATTTTTGTGCTTCCTTTTTATTTTCGTCATCTGGGTGACATTTTTCGTTTATATAGAAAACTATAGCTCAGTTAACGTAAACGTGAATTCGATGAGAGGTGGTCAGGGTTTTGAAATATGAAAGAGTGAAATGAGTATGAAAATCAAACCATTAGTGATGATTGTATCTGTTCGGTCGGTGGGTTTGAATTAGTGCGTAACGCAAAAAAGGCTTCCATTCGGAAGCCTTATGTCGTTATGACTTAGTTACACTTGGCCTTTGCAGATGTTCTGCAAGCACCTTGGTAAAGCGCGCGGCTTCACCGCCGGTACAAGCTCTGTGGTCAAAGGTAATGGACAGCGGCATCGCTTTTACGGCCACGGCTTGACCGTTACGGATCACGACCCGGTCCACAATTCGTCCTGCACCGACAATCGCCACTTGCGGTGGCGAAACCACTGGTGTTGCGAAAATGCCGCCAATGGCCCCAAAGTTGGACAAAGTAATGGTTGCGTGTTGTAAGTCTTCTCGGCTGATCTTTCTGTCTCGGATGCCTTTGACGGTTTGATCGAGCCAGCGACGAACGTCTTGCGGTTCATACTCATCCGCGTGGCGAAGCACGGGGACATACAGTCCGTGACGGCTATCCACCGCTACACCAAGATTGACGGTAGGATGAACACAGCGCGTCATGGTTTCTGCATCGAACCAAGCGTTGAGAGCTGGCTCTTGCTGGCAAGCATAAACGATAGCTTGTACCAGACGAATGCTGATGTCCTCGTTTGGCAACCAATCTTCCAATAACGCTTCTTCGGTAATGGTCACCGCTGCGACATTTTGATGCGATTCTGCCATGGTCGAGACCATCGTACGGCGCGCTCCTTTGAGCACTTCAGTGCCAGGAACTTGTTTGCCTGCTTCTTCGTAAACATCGGCATCGACGATCAAACCGCTTGGTCCGCGACCGACCATCGTTTTCAAATCTACGCCTAGCTTTTTCGCTAGCAAACGCGCGGAAGGTAAAGCGGTGATGAGTTTGTCTGCCGATTTGTTGTGGCTGCCGCCTACCCAAAAATCATCAACATTTACGTTATGAGATTGGTGAGATACGGTGCCAACAACGGTTGCGGCATCGGCGGTTTGTCGTTTTTCCGCAGAGATAGTGTTTTCTGCGCCACTTTCGTCGATTTCTAGAAGTAGGGCGCCAATATTAATCACGTCGCCTTCTTCACCATGGCGGCTGACAATTCTGCCTGCGTACGGAGCTGGAACGTCTACGGTTGCTTTCGCCGTCTCAACGGTGAGGATCACCTGGTCTAGTTTGACCATGTCACCCACATTGACATGCCATTTTACAATTTCTGACTCAGCGAGACCTTCGCCGAGATCGGGTAAGTTAAACGTCTTCATTTCCAATCCTCCACGAGCTCGCGCGCTGCGATCACAATGTCTTCTTCCTGAACCATGAAATAATCTTCGTTACGGTAATAAGGCATAATGGTATCCATACCTGTGACTCGTTTAGGTGGCGCTTTTAGCAAGCACATCGCGTGCTCGGCGGTTCGAGCCAGCAGTTCAGAACCCACACCACACGTTTTACTGGCTTCATGTACAACCAGCAGGCGTCCGGTTTTCTCTAGTGAACGGAAAATCGTCGCGGTATCAATCGGCTTAATACTTGCCAGATCAATGACTTCGACTTCGATCCCTTGGCTTGATAGGGTTTGCGCAGCTTGGAGAGATTCAACAACACATGCTCCCCATGTCACGAGCGTAATATCTCGGCCTTTGCGCAGCGTAAAACAAGTGTCTAACGGTAATGCTTCCCCGTTATCAATCACTTCGGATTTAACGGTGCGATAGATGCGTTTGGGTTCAAAGAACATCACTGGATCGTTACTGCGAATGGCAGCAAGCAACAAACCGTAAGCACGCTGAGGGGAAGATGGAATCACCACTTTAAAGCCTGCGGTATGTGCAAACAGTGCTTCAATGCTTTCTGAGTGGTGTTCCGGCGCGTGAATGCCGCCACCAAAAGGCGCGCGGAATACAGCCGGACAAGTGAGGCGTCCACGAGTACGGTTACGCATCCTGGCAGCGTGACACATTAGGTGCTCCATAGCCGGGAAGACGAAACCTTGGAACTGAAATTCTGCAACAGGGCGTAAACCTTGAGTTGCCATGCCCACTGCAACGCCGCCGATTAAGGCTTCTGCAAGCGGAGTATCGATGACGCGTTTTAGTCCATACTTTTGTTTAAGCCCGACGGTTGCGCGGAATACGCCGCCGTTATCGCCCACGTCTTCGCCAAGTACGACGACGTTTGGATCGTGTTCCATTTCATGATGCAGAGCGAGGTTTACTGCTTCAACTAACGTAAGTTCAGCCATGTTTGCCTCCTTGCATTCGCATTGCTTTATTGATCAATTCATCGCGTTGAGCGTGAAGCTCTTGAGGAAGCGATTCGTAGAGGTAATCGAATCCAGTTTCAGGCGCTTGTTGAGGCAAGTTTAGGTAGCGTTCAACCGCGAGTTCGACTTGTTCCTTGCAGTCGCTTTGCCATTGTTGCTCTTGTTCATCGCTCCAAGCACCTTGATTGATCAAAAAGGTTTTTAGTCGGCTCACGGGCTCGAATTGCCATGCGGTTTGCACGTCATCTGCATTACGATAACGCGTCGCATCGTCGGCGGTGGTGTGGTCACTTAGGCGATAACTTACCGCTTCGATCAGTGTCGCCCCTTTGCCTTTTCGTGCTCGCTCTAATGCGGTCATGGTAGCGTCATACATAGCAACAACGTCGTTGCCATCGACGGTAATCCCTGGAATGCCAGCGCCTTTTGCTTTTTCAGAAAGAAACTCCGCCGCGCATTGCAAACTGCGTGGTACAGAAATCGCCCACTGGTTGTTATTCACCACAAAAACCAACGGAATGTTCCATGTCCCTGCGCAGTTGATGGATTCGAGAAAATCTCCTTTGGATGTCCCACCGTCGCCACACATGACCAGAGCCGCTTCGTGATTGCCTTGAATTTTCAACGCAGAAGCAACGCCGACCGCATGTGTACATTGTGTTGCGATTGGGACACAAAATGGCAAGTCTCGGCTTGGGATAGGGCTGCCTTCTGGCGCAAAGTCACTGCCGCGCTCATCGCCGCCCCAATATTGAAGGTTTTTTTCCATACCAATGCCACGACACCACATCGCAGGCATATCGCGATAATAAGGGACAAAGACGTCATCGGTTTTTAATGCCCGTCCTACCGCTATACCAATGGCTTCTGAGCCAAGGTGTGAAGGGTAGGTACCTAGCTTACCTGTTCGTTGCAACGCAACGGCTTTCTGATCGTAGGTGCGAGTTAATACCATGTCGCGGTAAAACCCGACCAAAGTTTCAATGTCAGCCCAGTTGGGTAGTTGGCCGACTAGGTTCCCATCATGGTCGATAAACCGATGCATGGGTAACGCCTGAACGTTCATCTCAAGCTCCTTTTGACGCTGCGGGTCTTTTGGACTGCAGCTGTTCATTATTAAACCAAAGTCTGTATGGGTACTCAGTCTTTGATATCAGCGCAAAAGGCCATACCTAGGGTTGCGAATGTCATCGAGCGTTTGAGGCATCTATTTGTCCTTTAAACGATTGGTATCTCACACCGCTGCTTGTTTGAAAAACACATTGTTTTAAAACGCAAAACCTCGTGTTGACTGCTATTCACTTGGCCCAACCCTCTGATTCAATCTTGGTATAACCAGATACAGTAAGTGTAAACAAAATGTTAAATCGTGCTTTAATTCGACTTTAACCCATCAGTAAAGTTTTGCTTACACCCCATTTTTGCAGAGTAAAATACTGGTTTTTTATATTATTCATTTCAAAAGCTGAATTTAATCACTTTCATTTGTTACAAAGTTGCAACAAAATTGGGCTGTGAAATTTGACAAACAAAGCTAAAGTATTTGAGTGTCGTAGATTTATTTGTTGCAGAAAGATAACTTCTTCCCAATCAGACGGAATCAAGGTAGGGTGGCAGTCAATTGAAGAAGTTTGGATTCCAACGTGCCTAAGCGGCGTTAATTCGAACCTAGTGTGGCTCAGTGTTTAGATGACTACACAGGCTTTGAACGACGGGGGAGTGCAACACTTAGAATTCAGATTGGAGAAGTTATGTACCACGTTCACGTTTACTTTCCTTTGCAACAATTGGAAAAAGCACAAGCTCTGAATGAGATCATCCGCCAAGAGCGTCAAGATGTGTTGCGCGTGTATCCATTGGTCGACAGATTAGTCGGCCCGCACAAGATGCCGATGTTTGAAATGCACCTTGAGTCGATCAGTGAAGAGTTTTTGGCTTGGTTAGATACCATTCGTGGGGATTTTTCTGTGCTTATACACCCGGTCAGCGAACGAGAACTGCGTGATCACACAGATAGCGCGATTTGGTTAGGTCGCGAACTAGGTGTTTTCGAAGAAAAGCTAGAAAATTAACGATTTTTGCCCAAATGGTATAGACGTAAGACGTCGATATCATTTGGGCGCGTTCCCTCTCTTCCTATTTCCTTCCCTGCAATCCATCCCGTAGTGTGCTAGACCTAAAGGTGTGCCTTCGCACGTTTAAAACCGTTAGCGTGCTCGTTTTTAAAACGAACATTACTCGCTGAGTAAACATATAAGATAGAAAAATCATCGCAATTCTAATTGCTTAGAAAGGCTTAAATACGCGTTAAGCCATGTGTGACGTTAGCGATGACGATGACAATTAGGGAAGTGCAGTTTACGACCTCAATAGCAACGGCAGTGGCACAGACATTTCTAAGGGGGGAGTATGTTGACGATACTGTTGATTGCATTGGCGCTGTATATTTTCTGGCTACTGTTTCGAAATGGCCCTGCATTTGCCGAGCGACTCCCAGACCACAAACGCAATTGGGTTGGCCCCACCGCTAATCAAGAAGAGTGGCGCGGCTATTGTGCGGACGTATTTCAACCTTTTAGTTCCCGCACGACTTTCTATGCTATTGCCTATTTTGCCAATTATATTGCAGTGGCGAATGCGATCTCTTGGTCCATCGTCTACGAAGGCAATTATCCTATTATGATGAGCCGTTTCGGCAGCTACTTTATTGTTAGTACGCACGACGCCATGCTGGTAGCTGGATTTGTTTCTCTGGCTTTTTTTATCATTAACTGGCAATTGGCGATGCACTGCGCGAGTTTACTCAGCCAATATTTAGTGCGAATCCTCATCATCAATCGCACGCGTTTTGTCGCCATGAGTTTAGTGTTCAGCAGCTATTTTGCTTACTTGTTAACGATAGGAATTTTTTGGCTGTTTCACGACACGTACTCAATTTGGCAAGGATTGAAACTCACGCCTGCTTTTCTTTTATTAGCGTTATTGTTAGCCGTCGTGTTACCTGCCATGAAAAAAGAAACGTCCGAAAGCGAATAAGCGAGAATCGCTCTACCGTTTGAGTAGTAATTCATGTGCCATTGAGTTAGCATTGCCGACTTTTTTTCGTCAGTGGGAGGACTCATGTATATTGGCTTTGACTATGGCACTGCAAATTGTTCAGTGGCAAAAATGGAATCAGGCGAGCCTGTTTTGCTAAATCTTGAAGGGGATAGCCCGTTCATTCCTTCCACCCTTGCAGCTCCGACTCGTGAGTCTGTGTCTGAACATTTGTTTCGTCACCGTGACATCAAACCGTTTGATCAAGTTGGAGAGCAGGTACTGCGCCGCGCAATCAACTTGAACCGAGAAGAGAGCATTGAGCTGGAGCCAGAAGACATCGCGTTTGGTCAGGCAGCGTTGAACCGCTATTTAGAAGACCCACGCGATATCTATTACGTGAAGTCGCCAAAGTCGTTTCTTGGTGCATCTGGCTTGCGTGATGTTCAGCTGAGCTTCTTTGAAGATCTGGTTTGCGCCATGATGGACAACATCAAAGCTCAGGCAGAAAACCATGCTCAGCAAAGCATTACGGATGCGGTGATTGGTCGCCCAATCAACTTTCATGGTCGTGGTGGAGAAACGGCGAACATTCAAGCGGAAAATATTCTACTTCGCGCCGCCAAGCGTGCCGGTTTTCAAAATATCGAATTTCAGTTTGAGCCCGTCGCCGCTGGTTTAGAATACGAGGCGACGCTTAACGAAGACAAACTGATTTTGGTGGTGGATATCGGTGGTGGTACAACCGACTGTTCTTTGATTCAGATGGGGCCATCTTGGCGAGGAAAAGCAGACAGAACGGCAAGTTTGTTGGCTCACAGTGGTCAGCGTGTCGGCGGTAACGATCTGGATATCGCGTTGGCTTTCAAACAGTTGATGTTCCCGTTTGGGATGGAAAGCAAGATGGAATCGGGCATTGTGATGCCGACGACTCAGTTTTGGAATCCGATTGCTATCAATAACGTTGAAGCGCAAAACGACTTTTACTCACGTGAGAACTTAGCGGCGTTAAAACTGTTGCAGAAACAGGCGCAAGAGCCAGAAAAACTAGCGCGCTTGCTTGAGGTTTATCACGAATCATTAGGCTACAACATTGTCCGCCGTGCAGAAGAAGCGAAGGTGGCACTCTCTGATCAAACGGCTTACCGTACTGGTATCAACTTATTGTCGGAGCTGATTGAAGTGGACGTTCAGCGCGATGAGATGATTGAAGCGATTGAATCACCAAAGAACAAGATGACGGCGCTGGTAACAGAAGCTGTTGAGCAAGCAGGCATAAAACCGGATGCGATCTTTATGACTGGTGGTTCCGCTCGTTCGCCGATTTTACGTGACGCGGTACAAACCGTGTTGCCAAATATTCCTGTCGTCAGCGGTAACTATTTTGGTTCGGTAACCGCAGGCTTGGCACGCTGGGCGGACGTTTGCTTTAAGTGATCTTTAGTTCTGAGCGAGTTACTGATGTCACGTGCTAAATAGAACCTTTTTCTAATAAAAGAGCCCGGCAGTATGACCGGGCTCTTTTGCATGAAATGAAAGGAGCTTAGTGGTGCATGTGTTTTTCCATATGACCTTTCTTTTCCACCGCCATTTCAACATCGATTTTGCCTGCGTTTTTGAACGTCAGCGTCATTGGGAAGCGATCATCTTCTTGCAATGTTTGCGTTGGGTTGAAGATCATTAAGTGGAAGCTGCCTGGCTTAAATACCACGGTTTCGTGTGCCGCTACACGTACTTCATCGATTTTAATCATCTTCATTACACCGTCTTCGTTCGCGTGAGTGTGGATCTCCACGCGGCCAGCGATTGGGCTTTCTGCTGCGATCAACGCGTCTTCCGTATCCCCATGGTTGGTCAGCTGAAAGAATCCGCCAATAACAGGAGCATTTGGCGGCGCTTCACGACTCCAAGGATGATCGATGTGAATTTTTCCGGTTTCGTAATCGTGAGCAAGGCTCATAGGGCTAGCAATGAGAGCGATAAGTGACAAAGTGGCGATTTTCATTTGTTTAAGCATGTGTATTTTCCTTTTAAATAGAATGACTTCCCGAGCAAATGCTCAATGGGATAATTGTTATTATTGTGAGCCTGAGTTCTTAAAGAACCATTAGGCAGGAAAAACACAAGGAGGGGATTGCTTTGGTGCGATATGCTGGTAAACCAATCTGCCGCATTGAGCAAAATGGTAGGGCGTGAGCGCGTGTTTAACGCGGCGTAACCACTGAATGGTGGCAAGATAAAGCCCAACCGCGACAAGCAAGAAAAATTGCACGGCTTGCAGCAGTGGACATTCAAACTGGAAACCGTCGTGTAGCTTCAAGTTATCAATAAATTCGGAAGAAGGTTGAGCGTTTGCAGCGATGAGTGTATTGATGTCAACCCACTTAAAACCTTCAGCGGTACAGAGCAACACCTTTTCATTCTGAACTTTGTTAAGCCAGCTTTTATTGTGCACTTGCGTGGGATTGAGCGCCGCAGTGGAGGCCAAATACAGCTGAAACAGTACCGCGAAAATAACCGCAATAGCGGCGACGCGTTGTTTCTTAGGTTGTATTTGAGTGGTTTCCATACGATTTGATATCTGGCTGATTCGGCGCAGGATACTAACAAATAACCTTAAAAATGTAACTGCAAGATTTCCAAAAAGTGATGCAAGTGTATTTTATTTGTGTGCATTACCCACCGCGCGAAAATGTGCAAAAGGAAAAAACAGGTGAGTCGTGAACCCAAGGCCATTAACGACGGGCGATAGCGAAAATTGACTGGCGAGTTAGTGTGCAAAATTTGAGGGATAAAGGATCAAACTGAACACTGATTCTGCACTTGTTTTACGTTAACGGAATTATGACAGTAATTTAATAAAGGATACGGTATTCTCTCGCTCCTTTGTGTATTCCTGAGCGTTTCTTGCTGTGGCAAGAGAGGCGTCATCTTAAGAAATTTCTCCAATGAAATACGAACAACAGATCGAATTTCGATACCCTAAGGGTCGATTCGCGATGGTGAGTGTTTATACATTCACAGGCGCCGCTATTTTAGCGTCGACGATTTTTTCTCTATTGCTATTTTTGTCAATTGACGACAACCCAATGATGCAGGCGCTGTTTGGTGGTTTGGCCATCATCTTTGAAGCTGGCAAATTTTATGCGTGGTATGAATACGGCGAGCGTCGCGCCCACAGAAATTACGGTGGGGCAATTACGACCTTGGTGTTTTACTCTGTGCTTGCCGCTATCTCTATTGGCGGCAGTATCGGCGGCATCAACAGCGCGACTAACAGCGCACAAAGCCATATTTCTGTCGAGCAAGCAAAAATCGAAGCGTTTAACCGCCAGATTGCGTCTATCGATAAACAGATCGAGCTGAACAACATCGCGGCGCAGAAGTACATCGAGATGGAGCGCATCGCAACGGGGGTGACGCGAATTCAAGAGCAAAACAAAACCCTGCGCGAAGAGCAGCAGAGATTGGCGATGGAGCGAGACAGCCTGCCTCCGGTAACGCAAGGCTCGGTCATCGGTCTGATCGATAGCCTTGCAAATGCGTTCGGTACGACATCGCAACAAGCTCAGTTATGGCTGGTGGTGTTCTTATCCATCCTGCTCGATTTCTTTGCGGCGTTTTTTGTTGGTTTGATTGGTGAAGAGCAACGTTTCCGTCATTATTACCGTCGCTACGCAGGCATGACCGTGGCATCAATTCGCGATATTGACCCAGAGCCAGCGGGTTATCTTCCACACATTAAGGATGAAGATGAACCCGCCATTGAGCAAAAAATTGAAGAACCGGAAGAGCCAAAAACATTGCTAGAACAGGTGAGCGATGCCCTTAAAACTCATCAAATCACGTGTACGAAAAAAGCGGTAGCGAAGCAATTTAGACTTTCTGCGGAAGAGGTAGACCAAGTCTTCGAAGAGCTTGCAGAGCTTGGGCTGGTGGGTAAAAAAGCCAACCACCATTACCATTGGATTGGTCAAGCTGAAGCCGCTTAATGGTCTAGACTCAGTAAATATTTAAAGAGCGTCGATGGGCGCTCTTTTCTGTTTCCGCAATTTATCTTCCACGCTTAAACTTAATCGCTTAAGCCTTAATCTTTATTGAGCTTTTTGGTCACGTCTTTCACCGTTTTCTTCTCTTTTTCTGGTGTCATTGCATCAACGGCTTTGCCCGCTATCCCTTCATCCGGCAGTTTGTCTTTTCCTGCATCAACTGCGGTATCTTTCAATGCTTCTTTAGGCGTACAGCGACCGCCAACACCAACCACGGCTTTTGTTGCTGCGGCTTTGGCTGCTTTTTCTGCATCGCAGTCGGGGTCCATCACGCTAGCTAAGCTGGTGGTTGAACCAAAAAGCAAGATAAGCAGAGCGAGGTTACGTTTTTTCATGGTAGTCACCGATGTTGTGAAACATAGGTAAAGTGTAATTGAGGGAAAAGAGTTTGGCTGAGAATTTGCTGGTTTAAGCTAGGGATGCAAAGTAAGAAAAAGTGCCACAGAAGTGACACTTTTATTGGGTTTTGTTTAAACGTGGTGGCTGACCTAGTTTAGTCGTCGTAGCCTTCTCGCTCGATTTCGCGAGCGACGTTTTGATTATTGATGATCACACCATCGACTTCGACACGAGCACCATTCAAGTTCAGCTCTTCAATGCCTTGGAATTGAGTTTGCGCATCGATAACCACTAATTTGTTATTTAGCCGTTGATCAGCATCATTCTCACAACGTTCGATTTCAAATGTTCTTGCATTCGCATCGTAATTTGACACATAACCTTCGCATTCAAATTCTTTGCCTTGCCATTGATGGTTGTCATCAAAATCTGGCGTTTCAAACTCAACGACGGTGGCAATGCGTTTGCCATTTTTCAAGACAGAAGAAACGTCGACTTCTTGGCCTTGTTTTAAACTCATTTTGCTACCGTCCTCGAATCGAGTTGCGTTATCAACAAAGAACGCACCGCGGTAGTTTAGTGAAAACTCGCTGTAATCGTTCGCAACCCAAGTGACGATGCCTTCCACATCGCTGTCGTTTTCTAGGTTGTCATAGCCTTCTATTTCGACGTCGGAGGCGACAAAAATATCCCCTTCCATTTTGCCTTCCGCTTCTACCCATTGACCTACTTTTAGTTGGTCAACACTGTGGTAAGACACGGTGATGTTTGCGCCCAGTTTGAAGGTGCTTTGGTTTGCATCAATGCTTGCGATTCGGCCTTCAATTTCGTACATGTCGCCTATGCTTGGGTAGTGGTCAACGTCAATTTCCACCACAGATAAGACTTTGTAGCCAGCATCAGCAGTTGGAAGTGAAGACACCATCACCCAATCACCTAAACCGATCTCGTTACTTAAACCATCAAACTGCAGTTCTACACCATTTACGGTGAAGGTTTTCTTTGCGTAATCAATGGCAGTCACTCGACCTGTGATGGTTGGTTCTAGTGACACAACGGCATGCGCATCTGTTGTTTTTTGGATGTTTTCATCCACTTTTACCATCATATTTGGTTGCACGACAGTCAACGCTAATGGAGTGTTACCGTAAACTACCTTTGAAACGCGGTAAGTATATCCATTGACGGTTAATGTGCTTTCTTTAGCATCTACAGATTCAACAGACCCAATAGCCGCACTTGGTTTTGCTTCTGGGAGTGTTGATGAGCTGTCGTTATTGTCGCTGCCAGAACCACCACAACCAGACAATGCCAAACCTACGACAGAAATAAGAGCCAGTTTTTTCATTGTATTAACCTCAATTTACGAGCTAGTTTAGGAATTTGGCGGTATCTTATGAGGCATACCGTGAAGAGATCGTGAAGAAATGTGAGTCGTATGAAAATTTTAATTGTTGATGATAACCACAATGTTTCCGAGACCATTGCTGACTACCTAGAACTCGAAGGTATGACGATAGATTGCGCGTATCACGGAGAGGCTGCGCTGGCGTTGTTGGAAGATAACCATTACGACGTGATTATTATGGATATCATGATGCCAAAACTCGATGGCATCAGTACCGTACAAAAGCTGCGTCAGGAACAGTTTTGCGGAACGCCCATTCTTTTTCTAACCGCAAAAGACACATTAGATGACAAAATAGCGGCATTTAAAGCGGGTGGGGATGACTACTTAATGAAGCCGTTTGCGATGCAAGAGCTCAGTTTACGTATTCATGCTTTAGCTAGTCGTGGCCCACGCCAAGACATTGGTACGCTGACGTTCGCTGATATCTGTTTAGATGCGCGCACTGGTAAAGTCACGCGCGATGGCAAAGAGATCAAGCTAAGTCGCATCCAAACCAAAATCTTAAAGCTGTTGTTGAAGTACGCGCCTGCGTCAGTATCACGAACGGAAGTGATCGAAAGTGTTTGGGGCGATGAGCCACCTAGTAGTGATGCATTACGCAGTCATATTTATGGTTTGAGAACTGCACTCGATAAAGGTTTTGAAGAATCACGATTAGAGACTATTCATGGACAAGGCTACCGACTTAAAGCATAACGAATACCCAAGTATTTATCGCAAGATTCGCTGGGGTTTTGGCGTGATGACGTTCGTCATGTTTACGCTGTTTTGGTCACTGATTTATGTCGCAGAAAACAAACTTGAGGTATTGAGCCTCCATCACTGGCTCGATACAGAAGCGGCGCTTTACACCGAAAATTTTCAAAAGCAGGGTTGGAAAGCCCCGTTACCAAACAAGTTGGAATTTAACTCCTATTGGAGCAAAGCTCCGACACCAAGTTGGTTGCTCGCGTTCAAATCTCCAGGCTTTTATGAATACTTGTTGGGCGAAGAGGATAAGCACTTTGTGGTGTTTGATCATCCTTCTGGCGAAGGCTTGATGTACATCGTTTTCCAAGATGACTCGGACGATTATCTGGATGAATACGAAAGCTCATTGCACCAGTTTACTCTGTTATTGGGTGGGTTGTTTTCCTTGATTATGCTTGGTTACGGCATTTATATGGTGAAAATTTTGTCTCGACCGCTCGCTAAAATCGAGTCAAAAATCAGCCAGATGCCACCCGACCAGCCTGCATTTGAAGTGGAAACGAAGTTCAGCGAAACGCGGCATATTGAGCAGACGTTGTTAGACTGTAAGAACGACATCGCGGGCTATTTCCGTCGCGAACAAGAGTTTAGTCGCTTTGCCTCCCACGAGCTTCGCACGCCTATTATGGTGATCGCAGGCTCAACAGACATTTTATCTCGAGTGCCTGACCAGCCAAGGGTGGCACAAAAAGCGATTGTGCGAATGCAAGCCGCGTGTGAAGAAATGCGCGTTTTGACCGAGGCGTTTTTGTTGTTAGGTAAAGAGAAAATTGAGCCGCAGCACTTTGGCGATCAAACGCTTTTAGTTTGTTTACACCAGCAATTGGAAGAGCTTGCTCCGTTGTTTGCAAAGCAAGATGCGCATTATCAGCTTAACGAACAAAATAGCGGCGAAGTGTATGCGCCAGCAAGCTTCGTGACGATAGTCATCAACAATTTAATCAAAAATGCATTCAGTTATAGCGTTGGAGACATCGAGATCGATCTACAGCAAAACACGCTGATTATCACCAATCGTCATGATGGTAACGAAACGTATAATGCGGGTTATGGTTGCGGCTTAGTGATAGTGCAACGCATTTGTGAACGGATGGGGTGGCCGTTTGAATTAAACGATGATGGCGTCCGATTTAGCGCGAAAGTGACGTTTGTTTCTTAACGTCCCAATTTGCCAATGAAGCCAGAGTTAACGTTCTGGCTTTTTTGTCTCACTTTTTACCTCTAACTAACAGTGAAACAAGAAAAAACTAGGATTTGATTTAGAATAAGTAGAGCGAAACAGAAACTTAAGGAATGGCTATGCTTGCTTATCAGGTCAGCAAAAGTATTGAAATCAACAAATCTCAAAGTGAAATCATCGATTATCTAAAGGATTTTAAAAACTGGCCTGAGTGGTCTCCTTGGATCATTTTGGAGCCAAGCTGCGAGCTGACTTACAGTGACAATCAAGGCCACGTTGGTGCTGGTTACCAATGGAATGGGCAACGAATTGGAACGGGGGCGGTTGTTCTGGAAAGCACACAAGAACATCGCTTAGACATGGAGCTGCATTTTTTTCGCCCCATCAAAAGCCACGGAAAGGTGACGCTCATCGTGACGCCGTCACAAGATGGTTGTACCGTAGAATGGCAAATGCAGTCTCGTGTTCCTTGGTATCTGTTTTTTCTGAAAACGATGTTCAAATCCATGGTTGAAATGGATTACGACCGTGGACTCAAGATGCTAAAAAGCCAGTTAGAAACTGGGCAAATATTGTCGCAGTTGAGCGAAATCGGCACTCGTCATCAAGATTTGATTCATTACGTTGGTTTGCAAGGTTCAGGGACAGTTCCTGAGCTTGGTCCAATCATGAAAAAGCAAACTCAAAGACTGTACGAACTGATGCAGAAAGAAAGTCTGCCCGTCAGCGGCGAACTGTTCTGCTATTACCTTTCAATGGACATGAAGCTCGGTCATTTTGAATTTGTAACCTGCTTGCCCGTGAGTGAAATGGTAGAGGTACCAAATGGTTTTGTGTTTGGCACGATTCCAGCGTGTGAAACTTTTGTGATTGAGCACAAAGGTGACTACCAGTTTTTGGGCAATGCGTGGTCGTTAGGGATGAATTTGACACGCCAAAACGGCATAAAAGTGAAGAGCAAGCCTTTGGGGGTTGAGCGCTACTTGAATAACCCGAATGAGACACCTAAAGCTGGCCTACGTACAGAAGTGATCCTATTTAAGAAATGATTTGGGTTGCAAAACCATGATGTAACACGAGGTTTCATCCTAACTGAATGATAGTATTGATGAATACTTGTAAGCAAAACAGTAATTAAAGTGACGGCTTATATTCGCAGTCACTTTTTCATGGATGAAATATGACAATCAGATACTCTTTACTTGCGGCCAGTTTACTGGCCGGGTTTGTTCACGCCAATGAAGCACCGAAAAATATTATTTATATGATCGGTGATGGAATGGGCCCTGCCTACACAACCGCCTACCGTTATTATCAAGATAATCCAGAAACTAAACAGATTGAGCCTACAGTCTTTGACTCGATACTGGTTGGCATGGCTCACACCTATCCCGATGATGGTACTTATGTCACTGACAGTGCAGCAGGCGCGACGGCCTTAAGCACTGGCATAAAGAGTTACAATGGCGCCGTCGCTGTCGATACCCATAAAAAGCCAGTTAAAACGATGTTGGAAGTAGCGAAAGAGCAGGGCATGACAACCGCTCTAGTGGCGACTTCGCAAATTAACCACGCGACGCCCGCAAGCTTTGCCGCGCACAACGAATCTCGTCGTAATTATGATCAGATAGCAGACGATTACTTGGATAACAAAGTAAATGGAAAGCTGCCCGTCGATCTGTTACTTGGTGGTGGTGTTCGATACTTTGAGCGTGAAGACAGAAACCTGATTGAAGAATTTAAAACGCAGGATTATCACTACCTAACGGATTTTGATACCTTGCCTTTGTTGCAAACATTGCCTGCGATTGGGTTGTTTGCCGACAAAGCATTTCCGTTTGCTTTGGATGAGAATCCCAACCGACTGGAGAATATGACGAACAAGGCGCTGTCGTTATTGTCGCGCTCAGAGCATGGCTTTTTCGTTATGATCGAAGGAAGCCAAATCGACTGGTGCGGTCATGCGAATGACATAGCATGCGCGATGGCAGAAATGGATGATTTTGCTAAGTCGATTGCTTTAGCCAAGGCGTATGTTGATGCTCATCCTGACACTTTGCTCGTTGTCACCGCCGATCACTCCACGGGAGGTTTAACTATCGGCGCAAATGGTCAATACGACTGGAAAACGGATGTGATCAAAGGCGTGCATCAAACGGCGTGGCCATTAGCAACGTCACTTGCAAAGGGTTCAGACATCAAACAAGTGTGGTCAGAATCAGTAGATTGGGCGCTATCAGATGTGCAATTTGAGCTCCTCATTGACGCGAAGAAGAGTGAAGAGCCCGCGAAAGCGCTTTATCAAGCCGTAAAGTCAATCATCAACGATCAAAGCCTCACCGGTTGGACGACAAAAGGGCATACCGCGGTGGATGTTCAGGTGTTTGCTTATGGTAAGGGAGCACAAGCATTCGTTGGCTCTCAGAACAATACCGATATCGCAAACAAGTTGATTGGTTATCTTCAATAAGAGATGTTTTTTAGCCGAAGATAAGTTAGAAGTTACTCTGTAAACGAAAGAACAAAGAAATGCCTCAGCAATTGCTGAGGCATTGTTTTAGAAGCCAACTTCTCTTGCTAGAGAATTATTGTGCACGGTATTTACCGCTGTTTAGTTCAATTTTAGACGCTTTGACGCGACTGTCAGCATTCAAGTAATCGCTGATGCTAAGCAAGTCTTGTCCTTCAGAAGCTTTTAGCACCGCAGATTCACCATTTGCAAACACAACGTCTAGCTTTAACTCTTTTGCTACTGCTTTGGCATCAGCGGCGTTGTTTACGGTGATGTAGATAAGTCCCGTCGCTTTAGACACATTGCCAAACGCGTTCTTAAACACCTCGTCACCGGCTTGCAGTTTAACCGCTTCAGAGAGATTGCTCACTGTGTTCGTTTGCACTTTACGATACGCTTCACCATTCACTTCAACTGCATCAGAAGGAACAAACAACTCGGGATTTGGTTGTTGCGACAACTGCGTTTCGGCATAGGCTGCGTTGGCTATTAGTGAAAGAGCCAAAATAGAAAATGTCTGATATTTCATGTGATTGACTCCTTAGTGGCCAAAGATACGCATAGACCAGTTTTTGATAACTCCTGGTTTTGCGTTGTTCGCCATCGGTACATCATAGATAGCGGATGAGTTGAAGTAAGCGATAAATGAGAAGACTTCATCACCGTTTGTATCGATAGCTCTCAGTGTCCATTCTCCCTTAGCATTCTCGCCGTAGAATTGGTTAGACAACATCAGTTGGTTTTCGTAACCCGTAATGTTTGGATCAAGAGACTGACCAACAAGGCCGTTGCGTGGTGTTTGCAATACGGAGCGAGTGCCTGATGGGGAAACAAGCTCGATTGCCAAATCAGGTAGACGCGAGTGCTCTAGCGTCAGCTGCACCTGTACAGACTCAACGGTAATGTCGTCAGTAATTGCGATGTTTGACGAACCACCAGCAAGGCTTGCATCTGGCACACTGACTTCTGTTGCATTGTTTGCCCACGGTGTGATGATTTGCGCTGGCAGAACATTATTTGTCATGCGAGCGCGTTTCATCGCTTCATCCAAATCAACGGCACCAAAACCATAGAAGGTATGGAAGTTCACGCCAGCCGCGTTTTTCTGCCAAGGTGAGATCGCTTCGTAGCTCACCAACTCGCCTTTATCATTGGTAAATTCAAGTTGAACACCCGGATGCTCGGCATCGGTAACGCGTGCGGTTTCTGCCAGCAACGCACGAACATCACGGGCAGATAGAGCGTGGTTGGTTGACATGATAGCGGCGATTGCACCAGAAGTGTTCGGCGCAGCCGATGATGTGCCGTTCATGGTGCTGGTGTAATTACAGTTCGGGTCAAGCTCTGTACCACCGTGTAGACCATTAATACCAAGGCCGTCACTGGTGTTTTGTCCTTCTTCACATCCCATCAGGTCAGTTGTGACCATCGCAGGGAAGTCTTGCCCGTATTCCCCTGCTGGCGCGGCAACCCATACGTTAGCGCCAACAGAAGAGTAACTTGCTCGGGTGCCATCTGCGCGTAGCGCGCTGGTGACAAGGTTGAAGTAGCTAGAGTTGTCGTAAGATTGCGCCGAGTTGTGCATCGGTAAACCTTGGTTTCCTCCTCCCGCGAAGAAATCGCTAGGAAGAACGAAGAATCGTCCAGTGTTGAAATAGCGGTAACCATTCCCCGCAGACTTGACAAACAGTGCACCGCGGCCCCAAGCGTTCGTTTTACTGACGTTCTGCATGACATCCATTTCAAGCTTGAACTCTGGGTCATTCTCATCAAACGCGATTGGGTTGATCGGACTAAAGCCATAACTTTGGTTAAATACGCGTACATCTCGCGTCGCTGGGTCCATACCGTGAGAAATTAACCAACCTTCTAATGTTTGGTTTGCAAGCCAGTTAAAACCAACAAGCGAAGAGCGAGAAGCAACGCCGCGACCACCTTCACCATTGTTACCTACCGCACTAATCAAACCAGCAACGGCAGTACCGTGGCCGTTAGTGTCGACGGGATAACTGGATGGGAATAAAGAGTCTTCAACGAAGTTTCTGCTACCTGTGACTACGTTACCTGCAAGGTCTGGGTGATCGATCTGCACACCAGAATCAATGACCGCAACTTTAACGCCAATACCGGCAATGCCCATAGCTTGCGTAAGTTTGGTGTTTAAGTCATTACCCGCAACAGCAGGGTTTGCTGCGAATGCAGTTTGGCCAGTGTTGTCGAGATGCCATTGTTCTGAATAGAGCGGATCAAACGCCGAGACGGCAGGTGCAAGGCCCACAGCCAACATAGCGGCAAATAGGCGAGTAAAGCGTGTTTCCATTTGTGACCTCATGTCTTTGTTTGGAATTTTTGTCCCTGTTCGATACTCCTTTAAACAGGAATGAATAAAACTAGCGGCAAAGAATGAGGACGCAAACTGTTTACAAATTGTTTACGTTGTTTTTTCGACGGACTGCGTAAATTGATGTTAACTCACTGAAGTAAAGGAAGGTTTTGGCTGACCTTGATCATTGTTAGCTGTAAAAAAGCAGAAAGTTGGTAAGGACTTTCTGCTTTCTATCTCATCTGTTAGCTAGAGAGAGGTGATAGCTACTACAGTTACTATTTGGTGGAGGCCGGCTGAATGGTTGCCATCGGTTTGCGCGGTGCTGGCTTTTTCTTTGGTAGCACGCTATCGACAAACTTCTCCAAATACCACTTATTCAATTCGTTATCGCACCATTTTTTATTGAGTCCACGGCGGTTGAATTCTGCACCAATCGCGACTTTGGTTTGGTTCGTTGAGCGATTGTAATACAGCGTCTCACAAAGTTGAGTATTACTCATTTGTTGAGCGTACATGTTCACACTGCTGCTACGCATGCCCATTTGCGACGCTTGTTGATTACTACAAGCGGATAAAACAACAGGAGAAAGCAAGGCGAATATTAATTTTTTCTTCATGGAAGTATCTATTTACTCGTGGACGCCATTAAGACGTCGAGTGAATCTTAAATTGGTTTCTGCCCGCTTGTTTTGCGTCATATAACGCTTGGTCGGCCAAGAAGAACCATTGGTCCCACTCTTGTTTGATGGTTTGGGCTGATAACCGGTCGACCGCACCAAGCGAAATTGTGGCGTTTATTGGCTTAGAGTCAATGATTAATGGCGTATTTTCAATGACATGTCTCAAACGCTCTAGCGATTTCGCACAATCATTTGGATCGTTCACCTCCACCAGCAACACAAATTCTTCACCGCCCCAACGAATCAGCAGGTCACCTGAGCGAGTGGATTCGTTGAAGATAGAGGCAATATGCATCAACATTTGGTCGCCGATGTCGTGACCATAAGTGTCGTTAAACGCTTTGAAATGGTCGACATCAAGAACCGCAAGCGCGAAGGTTCTATCTGGAGTGCGGCGGGCCATCTTCTCTAACCACACTTCCAAATAGCGGCGATTGTGAAGGCCCGTCAACAGATCCGTAGTACTTTCTTGCGTTAGTGCTTTATTGATCTTTTTGACTCGCAAAACATAACGGAAACCCACCACACCAATGGCTGCAATAGCGATAAAGTAAAACATTTCGCGGTAACGTTGCGAGCGCAACTCAGAGGCTTGAAGTGCGTTTTTCGTCTCAAGCAAATTCAACTCTTTTTGAGCCAATTTCGCTTCAAGGTCAAACTTAATGTTGATCATTTCTTCGCCGTGAATGTGCTCAGAAAATTCTTCTTCAAGTGCTCTCAACTGAGACAAATAGCGGAAGGCGGCTTCATAATTTTGCAGAACTTGGTTGGCGTTAACCAAAACCGACAACATATCGATACGCTGTTTTAGCTCAAGCTCATTGGTCGATTTGGTTTGTTCTAGGACGAGGAGAGCGGTTCGAATCGCTTTGTCGTATTGCTTGTCGGCGAGATACGCTTCGGCAAATGCTTCATAGCATGGCATCTTAATGATTTCGATGCCGTCTGGGTTAGGTAACTCAACACAGCGTTGTGCGAGCAGTAGGGCATCGTCTGTTTTACCGATGCTACTTAGCATTTGAGAAAAGTTGGACAATGAATGATGTTTAATGACATCCGACCCAGTTTGCATTGAGCGTCGAATCGTCTCATGGAAGTAGTATTCGGCCTTCTCACTTTCTCCTAAGCCAAGATGAACAATGCTCAAGTTGGCATAGATTACGCCAATAAAGAAACTGTTGTCGTACTCATATTCACTGCTCTCATATACATCGAGTGCTTGTTTTAGATAGTTGTTTGCGCGATTCCAATCGGAGGAGTCTAAATAGACAGTACCGATGTTGTTAAGTGTCATCGCTACTTGAATCTCAAACACTGTATTTTCAAGTAACTCGTAGGCGGTACGATAATGTTTTAATCCGTTGTGGATTTGGTTACGCGCAATTTCTAAATTTCCCATCCAGCGATAAGCGCGGCCTTGCAGCGCCAGATAGCCAATATCACGAGACTCCCCAATTACATCGTGGAGCAAAAGCTCTGCGTGCCAATCGTCATCCAACTCAATCATTCGAATCGCTTTGTTCAATTTTGCTTCTGCGACAACCCAAGGCATATTGTGTTTTCGACCAAACTCGATCAAATCTGGCATGTCGTCAGGTAGGGGAACACCTTCATAGCGTTCTAAATAAATACGAGCAAAATAGTAGAGGGCGAGCGTTTCGGGCGAAGCATCTTGCGGAACCGTGAGCACATTTTCTTTGATTGAGCGAGGCTTACCCATAGAACGGAAGTAGGTACTCAACATGGGTTGGCTTTCGGGCGAAATGTGTTCTTCGAGATAGATATGTTTATCTGTATTGGCGAAGACATAACCAGTCTGGAAGAAGAGTCCAATCACCGCTAATAGAGCGCAAGACAGCGTTTTAATCGGAAAGTGCATGAGCTTATTAATAAATTGTGATCTCGTTAAGTAGCAGTACTTGCTAAGTCTATCACTTCTTATCTATTAAGTGCTTATGGATTCCCCAAGAATAAGGGATTTTAAGGCGAGTATAATTGTTTGATTTGATTTAATTTTTTGATTTATAAAGAAAAGTGCTTTTTATAAGTTGGGAAATAATTTTAATCGCAATATAAGGGAACCGGAGGTTTTGACTGAGAAATAGCGATAATCGATGAAGATATTTCCATGTGAATTATGTGTGATGCTGCTCCCAAAAGTAATTCCGATCTCCAAAAGATGATTTTGGTGTCATAAATATTTAATGTTTGTATGGGTTGTTAAAAAAATGGATATTCGACATAGTGTTATTAAGCCAAAGTAAATTGGCTGTTCATAACAAACAGGAGATTATTTATGCATAACGAAATGATTCAACCGTCGCACTTCGGCATCATTGCTCGCACTTGTATCGCCTCAGTAGTAATGTTGGCGGGTGTTTTCGCTCTTATTTAGTGGAGTGACGTAAGCTAGATTACGTTTTAGAAAACAAAAGCAAAATTCAGGGAATTACCTTCAGTTGTAAACGGTATTCCCCTGAAAATCACTCAAAGTAACCCCTTCTTAGCTGAGTAAGCTAAAAACCAAAGCACTTACCGCAACAATACCTGTGATCAGAACAAAATAGGTAGAGAGCTTTCCACGATACTGCTTCATCGACTCAATCTTATGTACCGCCAACATCGGCATAATGAACAAGATCATTGCGATAACTGGCCCAGATAACGCTTCCATCATGCCTAAAATACTTGGGTTCATGATTGCTGCAGCCCAAATTGACAAGAAAAGAACCACTACGCTAATACGATCAACACGTGTTTCAGATAAATTTGAGTGCTTTGTGATTAAGCCGTTCAAGCTTTCACGTGCGCCTAAGAAATGACCAAGGAAAGAAGAAGTGATCGCGACAAACGCCACCAAAGGACCAAGTGTTGCGATGAACGGGTTATCCGTTGCGTTTGCAAGGTAAGAGAGTACGGATACGTTTTGCGCTTTTGCCTGAGCAAGTTGCTCTGGCGATAGTGCTAATACGCACGAGAAAACAAACAATAGTACGAATGCGATAAGCATGATGCTCGTGCGACGTAAAATCAGTTCGGCTTTTGCATCGGCATCATCACCGTAGTGTCGGCGCTGAACATTGGCAAAGCTAGAGATCGCTGCTGCATGGCTAAACGAGAAAATCACAACAGGAACGGCTAACCACATTGTGCTCGCAAACGCACCCATGTCCGGTGTATCAAGCACGGGCATTGTCCAGTTCGGCATTAAGTAGAATGAGAGGAAAGCTAGAATCGCAACAAGTGGGTACACCATAACGGCAAACGCGCGCAGCATCACTTTTTCGCCCGCCATCATAATGGCAATCAAAGCGAACACTAATACGCCCGAAAGTAGCTCGCGTGGTAAGGCTTCCATTCCCGCTTGGTTCACCATAAAGCTGTCTACAGTATTGGTGATGCCCACGCCGTAAATTAACAGGATAGGAAAAATCGATAGGAAATAAAGCAGAGAGATTGAACGTCCCGCTTTTGCGCCAAAGTGCTCTTCAACCACATCGGTAAAGTCGGCATTTTTGATCTTAGAAGACAATACAAAGCGCGCTAAACCGCGGTGGGCGAGGTAAGTCATTGGAAATGCCAAAAACGCCATTGCGACTAGTGGCCAAAATCCACCGATGCCTAAGTTGATTGGCAGAAACAAAATACCGGCACCAACGGCGGTCCCGAATAGGCTAAGTACCCAATGTGTGTCATGTTTTGACCAAGAGGTTGTTGTGTTTAATTCACTAGAATTTAACGTATTTCGAGATTCTTTCACTTAAGACTCGCCTTTATAAAAATAATAATGTGGCGGATGGTATCTGTTTTAGTGATTGTTATCACATCAACTATGTGGTGAATCGTGCTGATAAAAAGACAATTTTGTAAATTATCAAACTATGAATATTTTTAAAAACTAGATTTATATTCTGAATTTTAATGTATGAATTGAAGTTATTTACCAAATTTTCAATATTTTTTGGTTTTAGATTTTGTGATTAAAATGTGTCCATGGTGGTATTTGCTATGGATGAGGGCAAGGAAAGTGTTCCGCTCCAACTGTTTGAGTTGACAGCAAAAGTTGGGTTTAACGAAGGATTCATCTATATTGCCGCAAACAAAGGAGTTTAGGAGTAGAGTTGAGATGGACATTTTGTCTGCGCGTAAAGAAGATTTAGCCGCTGTTTATGCTTTAGAAAACAAGTTGTTTGGAGAACATTCGTATCCTCAGTTTTTTATACGACAAGCGTACGATTGTTGGGGTGAAAGCTTGTTAGTTGCAAAGGAAGGAGAAGCAGTTGCTGGTTATGTGCTTTTAACCACCAGCAATGTCGCGAAGTACTATTGGATAATGTCGCTAGCCGTAAATTCCGAATTTCGCGGTCGAGGAATTGCGAGATCATTAGTTGAGCGGGTGATGGCACCTCTGGCCGAAGGTTCTAGTGTTAAACTGACGGTTGATCCTCTCAACCAACCTGCATTGTCTCTCTATCAATCTATGGGTTTTACCGTACTAGAAGAAGAAGCGAATTACTTCGGTGATGAAGAATCCCGTTTGGTGATGGAATTCGTAAAGTAGGCCTGCACAGAAATGAGTCCAATCTGCACTTAAAATGTGCGGATTTAAAAATGTGCCGTTCATCATTTTTCATAATGCCTTGTAATTAAAGCATTTTCATTATTGGCACTTTGTTTGCTATTTGTAGAATGTTCATCGTTAACTCGATGACCGCTCTCCAGAGCAGGCGGAGATGCGGGTTAGGGTATTACTTTTTAAAAATGTACTTACAGCGTTAAAGGCATTGCAGCCTCTCCAGTTTGGAGAGGCTTTTTTTTGCTCGCATGGTTGTGTTTGTAAGTCGTGTTGGTCAATAGCAGGAGGCGTAATGTCGCAAGGATGCAGAAAAACGACCTGTCCTTATTGCGGGGTAGGATGCGGGGTTGAAGTAAACTCAAAAGGAATTGTTGGGGACGATAACCACCCTGCGAACGCGGGAGCCTTATGTGTGAAAGGTGTTGCGTTGGCTGAAAGCTTAAACATGCCATCACGCCTTTTGTATCCGAAGCTTGTCACCAAAGAGCGGCCACAAGGTAAAGAAATTCACTGGTCGCAAGCCACAAACATGATTGCTGAAAAGATCCATCGAGCTAAAGCGGAGTTTGGGCCTGATTCTGTTGCGATGTACGTTTCTGGTCAGTTGTTAACGGAAGACTATTACGTTGCTAACAAGCTGATGAAAGGGTACGTCGGCAGCGCTAATATCGATACCAACTCGCGTTTGTGTATGTCATCGGCAGTTGCCGCACACATTCGCGCTTTTGGAGAGGACGTTGTACCGGTCAATTATGACGACATTGATAGCACGGAATTACTGATTATCTGCGGAGCGAATACGGCATGGACGCCCCCGGTGTTGTTTCGACGTATTCAACAAGCGAGAGAGAAAAACCCAAGCCTCAAGTTAGTGGTGATCGATCCACGAGAAACCGTTACGGCGCAGCAAGCCGATTTACATTTAGCGATAAAAAACGACGGCGACGTTTCATTGTTTAACGGTCTACTTAAATTTCTTATCGATCAGCAATGTCTTGATTCTCAGTACATTCAATCTCATACCGATGGCTTTGATGCGATAGCGAGAGAAGTAATTCAACAGCGTTACAATGTCACTAATTTGGCAACTGATGTAGGCGTTTCACAAGACAAACTCACAACGTTTTTCCAATGGTTTGCCCACAGCCCGACTGCGATTACGCTTTTTTGCCAAGGGGTCAATCAAGCTGAAAAAGGTGTCGACAAAGGGAATGCGATCATCAATGCGCATTTAGCAACGGGTAAAATTGGCAGGGTGGGCTGTGGCCCGTTTTCCATTACCGGGCAACCTAATGCAATGGGCGGGCGAGAAGTTGGCGGTTTAGCCAATCAATTAGCGGTGCACCGAGGGTTTGATGGCGAATCCATTCAACAAGTACAAGCGTTTTGGGAGTCACCAGAAATCGCTACAAAACCGGGGTTAAAAGCGGTTGAACTGTTTGAAGCGGTTGAGCGTGGTGAGATTAAAGTCCTGTGGATCATGGCGACCAACCCCGTTGTCTCTTTGCCAGACAATCAGTTGGTTAAGAGGGCGCTAGAACGCTGTCCGTTTGTGATTGTCTCGGATATTACCGTAGAGTCGGATGTTGCGCGTTATGCCGACTTGTTGCTTCCGGCGGCTGGATGGGGTGAAAAACAGGGGATGGTGACGAATTCTGAACGTCGGATTTCAAGACAGCGTCAGTTCCAAAACCCTCCCGGTGAGGCAAAATCGGACTGGTGGGCAGTGAGCCAAGTCGGGCAAGCATTATGCACCTTAGAAGAGACAAAGAATGGTTTTGATTTTGACTCTGAACACGAGGTGTTTTGCGAGTACGCTGCCATGACAGGCATGAATAAAAAGTCGCCTTTAAAGCTAGATCTGTCTCAATACGCCAATTTGAATGAGCAAGAGTACGAAGAGTGGCAGCCAACCCAATGGGGCGGTGAGCGACCGTTTTCCGATGGCGTGTATTCTCACCCAGATGGTAAAGCGCGGTTTGTAGTTGTTTCCGTGTCACCGATAAACAAATACATGACGCGATGGAGAAACAAGATTGCACGTCACTGACCCAGCTTCAAAACAAACTCAAATGCGGTACTAACTGTGGTTCGTGCGTCTCTCAAATCAAACAAATGGTCGACAGCCATCAGCATCAAAAGGGCAAACAGCAAGCTAGCCAGCAAAGTCTGGCTATTCAAATAAAGTAAGTCATAAAGAGGATAAGCACATGGAAGCGCCTTATCAAAAGTCTTGGTTTAAGAAAGGACAAGCGGACCAGAGTCAAGAACGCTCGTCTCGCTTTTCTAGGCATGACCAAGCAAGCAAACTGAACAAGCTTTTAGAAGACCAATCCGTAGATCTAGATGTGAACCACAAAGGTTTTGTCTCGATTGTCGGAGCAGGGCCGCACGATCCTGACTTGTTAACGGTGAAGGCAGTGAAAGCAATTATGTCAGCAGAGGTGCTGCTGTACGACCGTCTGGTTAACAAAGATATTTTGGAGTTGGCTTCGCCACAAGCCGATTGAATTTACGTGGGAAAACGATGCGGACAACCTAGTATAGGTCAGGAAGAAATCTGTGACTTGATGGTATCGCTCGCTCAACAAGGAAAGCGAGTTGTGCGCTTAAAAGGGGGAGATCCTTTTGTGTTTGGGCGAGGTGGCGAAGAAGCGTTAGCACTCGTCAAACACTCAATCGCTTACGAAGTCATCCCCGGTATTACTGCAGCGATAGGGTGTTCAGCAAACAGCTTAATTCCACTGACTCATCGCGGTATTTCTCGCAGCGTTACCTTTGTTACGGGACAAGTGGTTACGGGCGCATTTGAGGCTTGGAGCCAACTGATGCAAAGCGGACAAACGTTAGTCTTCTATATGGGGTTAGAAAAGTCATCGCAAATACAAATGGGGTTAACCAACTCCGGTTTGAGAGAAGATTTCCCAGTCGCGATCATCACTCATGGTTGCAGCCCTCAACAACAAGTGCACGTTACACAACTCAATCAGCTCAATGAGTTATCGATTACACTTAAAGGCGTGAGCCCAGCATTGATTGTGATGGGAGAAGTTGTCAAACTGCGCGAACAACTAATAGAAACCGTACAGTCAGTGACGGAATACGAGGGAATATGAGCAGCATTTTGGAATGTATTAGAACAGTCGGTCGTGGCGAACGTGGTAGAAAACCACTTAACTTTGACCAAGCGTTTCGAGTGATGGATGAATACCTAAACGGCGAGTGCGACGACGATCAGATGGCAATGCTGTTGATGCTGATCCGCGTACAGAACGAGACTCAACAAGAAATCGCTGGCTTTGTGAAAGCATTCCAATCGCGCATGCCTGCCATTGGCGCAGACATTGACTGGCCATGTTACGCCGGTAAGCGAGAAGCAGCAGGTCATCCGTGGCATTTACTGGCAGCGAAAATCCTTGCTGACAACGGTCATAAAGTATTGATGCACGGTTATCACGACCGCCAATCTGGTCGTTTACACGCAGAAGATTACCTCGACAAGTTTGCTATCAAGAAAGCGGAATCAGCAGAAGACGCAAAGCGTGTGTTAGAAACACAAAACATCGTGTATCTACCGCTGAGTGCGTTTGCGCCGCAAGCAGAAACCATGATCGGTTGGAAGAATCGTTATGGGCTTAGAACGCCGATTAATACCGTGGTTCGAGCACTGAACCCGGGGCAGGCGACAGTCGGTATTCGTGGTAGCTTCCATCCTGGTTTTCAGCAGCTCCATGCTGAAGTCGAGTACGAAATTGGCCAAACGGCGCATGCTGTGGTGTCGTTTAAAGGCCAGTCGGGTGAGTCAGAATACAACCCGAAAGTGAGCCAGACAGTATGGCTTAGTCAACCCAGTGGCGTGACATCTCACTACTGGACAGAGCAAATGCTGTCAGAGGTGCCAATGCCTACGGTTTGTCCATTTGGTACAGAAGAAACCGACATGAATCAAATGGCGAACACGGTGTTAGCTACCATGACGGTTGTCTTGTTTGCTGAAATGCATGACAGAGAACAAGCTTTTGAACGTGCATTTTTGTACTGGGCGTCGTATTGCGCAGCGAACTGATTGCATGACTGCCTAACGATACAAAGTTGTTGGATCGGATTCCTTTATCTATTGTTTGTGTATGCTCGTCAGTGATGAATTTATCACCACAAGTCTCTCTTTGCTGGTTAGCATAAACATCACCATTGCGGTGATGGGTTTACTTTTCGATAAGAAATGAGGACATGGATAATGCTAAAGCACACGACGTCAAGTGAAAAGGCGGCTCACCCCATCCCGCAAGAAGCCTTCGATTGGTACGACGAATACGCGCACGGAAAGATTTCGCGCCGAGAATTTCTTAATCGGCTTGGTGGCCTTGCGGTGCTAGGGTTTAGCATGACCGCACTGGTTGACGCGCTGACACCAAATTACGCGCTTGCCGAGCAAGTCTCCTTCAATGATCCTGAAATCAAAGCCACGTACGAAACCTTTTCGTCGCCGAATGGGCATGGTGAAGGGCGTGGTTACTTGGTGATGCCTCAGAAAAAGACCATCAAATCACCAACGGTTTTGGTGATTCATGAAAACCGTGGCCTCAACCCTTACATTAAAGACGTCGCGAGACGACTAGCGAAAGATGGTTTTATCGCCTTTGCTCCCGATGCTCTCTACCCGTTAGGTGGGTATCCGGGAAATGATGATGAAGGGCGAGCAATGCAAAAAGAGATGGACAGAGCCAAGATTGAGCAAGACTTTATAGCGGCCGCTAAATTTATCAAACAGCACGAACATGGAAACGGCAAGCTTGGCGCGGTTGGTTTCTGTTTTGGTGGTTATGTCGTCAATATGCTGGCGGCAGTTATGCCAAATGAGCTCGATGCAGGCGTACCTTTTTATGGAACACCCGCTGCAGAAGAGATTCAAAAACAAGTGAAAGGCCCATTAATGTTGCATTTCGCAGGGTTGGATAAACGTGTGAATGACACTTGGCCTTCGTACGAGCAGCAGTTGATTGCTTCAGGTGCGAAGTACCAAGCTTTGATGTATGAAAACGTCAATCATGGTTTCCACAACGACTCAACCGCACGTTACGCACCCGAGGAAGCGGCTCTTGCTTGGGAACGTACCTTAGCTTTCTTCAAAGAACATCTCATCGCCAGTTAATCGGAGTTGGCACATTCCTTGTTTTATCTCCTTTAGTGAGTGAGATATTAACAAGGAATGTGCATGACTCAATCAACGTCAAAAACACCCATTATCGTCTGCTGTGACAGCCTTCAAGAGCAAGCTCGATTGTCCGGCTTATTGAGCAAAGATTACGACAACATCATCGGTAGCCAATTGGCACAACTAGAAGCGTTAATGCAACGAGAACCGTCAGCAAGCGTTGTGGTTGGATGGCAGCAACCAACCGCGGAACTGCGTTTGATCGTCGATTTCTGCCGTAGAAAATCGGCACCACTTCTTATCGTCTTAAAGCAATTATCATCGAATGATATCAATCGGTTATCAAGCCAAATGGATTATGTGTTGATGCCTCATGATACTGAGTTTGCTCTTCAACCTTGGATTGACCACGCAACTTTGGTACGTGAGCGGTTCGAGAGAATGAATTCAGAAATTGAATCGCTGACGAACAAGATTGAAGAGCGAAAGCTGGTGGAAAAAGCCAAAGGCTTATTGATGAAAGTGCACAATGTAGATGAGGAACACGCGTACAAAGCAATGCGAAACTCTGCAATGCAATCGAGTCAAACGCTTACTCAAGTTGCGAAGAACCTGATTACGGCATTGCAGTTAATGGATTAACTTCTCTACTACTTTGGAGTTATGGCGAAAATTCTACCGTGGTGCGTGTTGCACTAACAGTAAGCAAATACAATTGTTTGGTAACTAGGGTCAACTCTAATTTGCTGTATTTAAAGTGAAAAATTAGTTGGCACAGTAATTGGATTAGTTAGAACGGGTTTATTGTTGAATCGCTTATCTCAATTATCAATGGCGGTAATTGCAGACTTAGCAACGGCGCTACTGCTCTTCGGAGTAGTAGCGCTTTTTTTATGGGGGCAATCCAATGAAATGGAGTTCGATGCTGAAAGTGTTAGCAATTTCGTTATCGGTATTCACCACGGTTAGCGCAAAGGCAGGGTTGGGTGAGCCAGAAATTGAAGACCTGAAGTTTGGTTTTATTAAGTTAACCGATATGGCGCCGTTAGCGGTTGCCTACGAGCAAGGCTTTTTTGAAGACGAAGGGCTATACGTTACGCTCGAAGCGCAAGCAAACTGGAAAGTGCTGTTGGACCGCGTTATCGATGGTGAACTCGATGGCGCGCATATGCTGGCAGGGCAGCCGTTGGGCGCGACGATTGGTATCGGAACAAAAGCAGAAGTGATTACCGCGTTCAGTATGGATTTGAACGGCAACGCAATCACGGTTTCCAATGATACTTGGGAACAGATGAAGCAGTACATTCCAAAACAACCAGATGGCAAACCTGTTCACCCAATCAAAGCAGATGCACTGAAGCCTGTGGTCGACAGCTATCTGGATAAAGGCAAACCGTTCAATATGGGCATGGTGTTTCCTGTTTCTACTCACAATTACGAGTTGCGTTATTGGCTAGCGGCTGGTGGGATTCATCCCGGTTTTTACGCCCCAGATTCTGGTGACAACAGTGGTCAGTTGGATGCTGATGTTCTTTTGAGTGTTACACCGCCACCACAAATGCCAGCCACAATGGAAGCGGGCACAATCAAAGGGTACTGCGTCGGCGAACCATGGAACCAGCAAGCCGTATTCAAAGGCATTGGTACGCCAGTCGTGACCGATTACGAAATCTGGAAGAACAACCCAGAGAAAGTGTTTGGTGTGTCCAAAGCATGGGCAGAAAAGAACCCCAACACGCACATTCGTGTCGTAAAAGCCCTGATTCGAGCTGCGCATTGGTTGGATGAAAACAACAATGCCAACCGCCAAGAAGCGGTGAAGATGTTGGCGAAGAGCGAGTATGTGGGAGCCGATGCCGATGTTATCGCCAACTCAATGACAGGCACGTTTGAATACGAGAAAGGCGACAAACGAGACGTACCAGACTTCAACGTGTTCTTCCGTCATAACGCCACGTACCCGTACTACAGCGATGCGATTTGGTATCTGACCCAAATGCGCCGCTGGGGACAAATCTCAAGCGAGAAATCCGATGATTGGTACATGGATGTGGCGAAAGAGGTTTACCGTCCAGATATCTACCAACAAGCAGCTCAAGCGTTAATTGAAGATGGTGTGTTGAGCAAAAAAGATTTCCCAGATTTCAGCGTTGAAGATGGGTTTCGTGCACCACAAACACACTTTATCGACAACATCGTTTATGACGGCCGTGAGCCAAATAAGTATCTAGAGAAGTTCTCTATCGGGCTTAAAGGAAAAGACAAGGTTTAGGATGAGCAATCCTACTAAAAATTCAGGGGGCAGGTGAGTCTGCCCGCAATAACAAGGATGTAGATTTCTTAGGAGTGAGTATGTCTAGTAATGTCATTTCCCTTTATCCTGCTAAGCAGGTAGTGAACCGAAGTCGGCTGGTGCTTTTGCCCGTCATTGGCTTGCTGATCTTTTTGGCAATGTGGCACTTAGCAGCGAGAGAAGTGCAAACTTCATTAGGTACGCTACCGGGACCGGTGCAAACTTTTCAGCAGTTCAGCAACCTTGTCGATGACCATTGGCAAGAGCGAGAAAAGGAACAAGCGTTTATCGAGCGTCAGGAAAAGCGCAATGCTGCAAAATTAGCCAAAAATCCAGATGCGGAAGTGAAGATTCGTCCTTACACAGGTAAACCGACGTTTTTCGACCAAATCGTGACTAGCTTAGTGACTGTGACAGCGGGCTTTCTGCTGGCGACGATTATCGCGATTCCGCTTGGTATCGTGCTTGGTCTTAATCAAGGGCTGTATCAAGCGTTCAACCCAATCATTCAACTGCTCAAGCCCGTATCACCTTTAGCTTGGCTGCCTATCGTCACTATGGTTGTAAGTGCCACTTATGTGAGTGATGACCCGATGTTTGCTAAGTCGTTCATCAACTCTCTGATCACTGTAGCGCTGTGTAGCTTGTGGCCGACGCTGATTAATACCGCAGTGGGTGTAACGAGCGTTGATAAAGACTTAATCAACGTGAGTAAAGTGCTTCAACTTTCGTGGTGGCAGCACATTTGCACTATCGTTTTACCTTCTGCCATTCCAATGATCTTCACAGGTTTACGTCTCTCTTTAGGTATCGCTTGGATGGTGTTGATTGCGGCAGAAATGCTCGCTCAGAACCCGGGGTTAGGCAAGTTCGTTTGGGATGAATTCCAGAACGGCAGCTCGGCATCATTGGGGCGCATCATGGTGGCAGTCATCACCATTGGTTTTATCGGTTTGATGCTCGATAGAGGCATGCTGCAACTTCAAAAGTGGCTGTCTTGGAATAAACAACAAGCGTTGAGATAAGGGAAAAGATCATGGAAAAAGCATTATTAGATCTAACGCGTTTAGGGATGCGATTCCCAACGCCAGATGGCGAGTTCATCGCGCTTAAGAACGTCGATTTACAAATCAATAAAGGTGAGTTTGTATCCCTGATTGGTCACTCTGGCTGTGGTAAATCAACGGTTTTGAACTTAGTCGCAGGGCTGTACATGCCAACAGACGGCGGCGTGATAGTCGATGGGCGAGAGGTGGCAAGGCCGGGACCCGACCGCGCGGTGGTGTTCCAAAACCATTCATTATTGCCTTGGTTAACCGTGTATCAAAACGTTGAGCTCGCAGTAAAACAAATTGCCGGCAAAAAGGGCAAAGTGTGGATTCAGGAGCAAGTGAATCACTATTTGGAGTTGATTCAAATGCAGCATGCCGCGCACAAAAAGCCGGATGAAATCTCGGGTGGTATGAAGCAGCGAGTCGGCATTGCGAGAGCACTGGCACTTCAACCGAAGGTTTTGCTAATGGATGAGCCATTTGGCGCGTTGGATGCGTTAACTCGTGCGCATTTACAGGATGCACTGATGAAGATTCAAGCCGAGCTGAACAACACCGTCATCATGATCACCCATGACGTGGATGAAGCGGTGCTGCTATCCGACAAAATCGTGATGATGACCAATGGACCGGCGGCAACTATTGGTGAAGTGTTAGAAGTGAATCTACCTCGCCCTCGTGAGCGTGTTGCACTGGCAGATGATGCGCAGTATCAGAAGTGTCGACAAGCGGTGTTGAAGTTCCTTTACGAGAAGCAATCCAAAGTCGAGATTCCTGTTTCGAAAGAAGACAAACCCAAAACCGCAGCGCAAACGGCATAAGGAGGCAGCGATGAACAGTCCTTTAACGACCCCAGTAAAGAACGCATTGAGCCACATCGTTGTAGTCGGTAACGGTATGGTCGGGTAACATCTCGTCGAACAATTAGTGCAGAAAAATGCGCATTTGGAGCACCGAATTACCGTGATTGGTGCAGAGCGTTTTATCGCGTATGACCGTGTACAGTTGTCCTCTTTGTTTGCGGGTAAGTCTCATGATGATTTAATGCTGAGTAACCAAGAATGGTACGACATGCATGGCATCCAACTCGTACTTGGCAGCCAAGTAACAGGCATCGATAGAGAGCAAAAGCGCATTCTGCTTGATGGTGAAGATGTGCTGGGTTACGACCAACTCGTGCTCGCGACCGGTTCGTACCCATTTGTGCCTCCAATTGAAGGTAAAGACCGCGATAACGTGTTTGTCTACCGCACGCTTGATGATCTTTCACAAATCAAAAAGGCATGTGAAGGTGCAAGAACAGGTGCAGTGATTGGCGGTGGCTTATTGGGTTTAGAAGCGGCAAACGCACTTAAATTATTAGGGTTAGAAACTCACGTCATTGAATTTGCGCCCCGCCTGATGCCCGTGCAGTTAGACGATGGTGCTGGCTTAGTGCTAAAAGAGAAGATTGAAGCGCTAGGGTTAACCGTACATACCTCGACGGGTACGGAGCGAATCTGCGATGGTGAAACGGCTAAACATCGCATGGTGTTTAAAGACAAAGATCCTCTCGAAGTGGATGTGATTGTCTTTTCCGCAGGGATTCGCCCTCAAGATGAGTTGGCAAGAATAGCTGAGCTAGAAGTAGGCGAGCGAGGCGGCATTGTGATCAATAACCAATGCCAAACTAGCGATGAGAACATTTACGCCATTGGCGAATGTGCCCTTTGGGAGCAGAAGATCTTTGGTTTGGTCGCACCCGGTTACACTATGGCGAGAACCACTGCCGATGTCTTGACTGGTATACCAAGCGAAGGTTTTAAAGGCGCAGACATGAGCACCAAGCTCAAGCTACTTGGGGTGGATGTGGCGTCTATCGGCGATGCACAAATGCAAACCGAAGGCGCACAAGAAATGGTCTTACAAGATGCAGTTGCAGGCATCTACAAAAAGCTGGTGGTTGATGCGAGCGGCACCCAATTGCTTGGTGCGATTCTCGTTGGTGACAACAGTGACTACGATGCGCTTTTGCAGTGTTATTTGAACAAAACGGTCCTGCCAGACCACGCCGCGAACCTGCTGTTTGATACCGGAATGCTGGATGGAGATATGCCAGACAGCGCCATCATCTGTTCTTGTCACAACGTCACAAAAGGCGACTTAGTTGCCGAGATTCAAGCTGGCACTACCAACCTGACGGACCTTAAAGCCAACACCAAAGCCGGTACTGGCTGTGGTGGCTGTAGCAATATGGTCAAGTCGGTATTGGATGCTCAATTGGCAGCCATGGGGGTAGAGGTCAACAACCACCTTTGTGAGCACTTTGAGTTAAGTCGCCAAGAGATGTTCCATATTTGCCAAGTGGAACAGATCAAAGACTTCGACACTTTAATCACACTGCATGGCAAAGGGCATGGTTGTGATATTTGTAAGCCGACAGCGGCATCTGTGTTTGCTTCTTTGTGGAATGAACACATCATGGAGCCGCAGCATCAGTCTCTACAAGATTCTAACGATGCCTTTATGGCTAACCTGCAAAAAGATGGCTCCTACTCGATAGTGCCTCGTGTTCCGGGCGGCGAAATTACACCAGACAAACTCATTGTGCTCGGCGAAGTTGCTCAACAATATGATCTGTACACCAAGATCACTGGCGGTCAGCGAGTGGATTTATTTGGTGCGCAGTTAGAGCAACTTCCAGAAATCTGGCAAACCTTAATTGATGCCGGTTTTGAAACAGGGCACGCCTACGGCAAATCGGTGCGCACCGTGAAATCTTGCGTGGGTTCTACTTGGTGTCGTTATGGTGTTGATGATTCAGTTGGATTAGCCATTGAGTTAGAGAACCGCTACAAAGGATTGCGAGCGCCCCATAAGCTTAAATTTGCCGTATCGGGCTGTACTCGCGAGTGTGCAGAAGCGCAAAGTAAAGACATTGGGGTGATCGCCACTGAAAACGGCTGGAATCTATACGTTTGCGGTAATGGCGGCATGAGACCAAGACACGCTGATTTGTTTGCATCCGACTTATCCAAATCAGAGTTGATCGCCATGATTGACCGAGTTTTGATGTTCTACGTCAGCACCGCTGATCGCTTGCAGCGTACGTCGGTGTGGATGGAGAACATGGAAGGGGGCTTAGATTACCTTAAACAAGTGATTTTGGATGACTCTCTCAACCTATGTGACTCTTTGGATGAACAAATGGCACGAGTCGTAGATACCTATCAATGTGAATGGAAGAGTACGCTGGATAATCCTCAAAAATTGCAACGCTTCCGTCCTTTCTTGAACAGCACGTCGGGCAGCAAAGTTTTACCGTACCAACGTGTGCGCGGTCAGCGTATTCCGGTGAAACAGGAGGTGTAAATGGCAGCTTTAACCAAAGTGAAATTGTGTCAGCTTGATGACTTAATCCCGTTTATCGGTGCCACGGTGTTGATTGAAGGTGAGCATGTCGCGTTATTCTACATTCCTGATAGCGGTGTTTACGCCGTTCAAGATTGGGATCCAATAGGTAAGGCTTATGTGATGAGTCGAGGGATTGTCGGTGATATCGATGGTGAGATGTGTGTTGCGTCACCACTGTACAAACAGCATTTCAGCTTAAAGAGCGGGCAGTGTTTGGAAGACGATGCGCACTGTCTAAAAACGTGGCAAGTAACGGTCGACGATAATCAGGTTTGTTATTTAGTCGAAGAATGATCCTCGAAATTAGCTTGCTCGATATGAGTAAATTCTTAGCGTAAGAGATAAGCGAATAAAGCTCCAGAGACACCACAGTATGGTTCTGGAGCTTTTTGCTATTTGGAAGGATTCACTTGTAGTTCGGTATAGCCAGTCGAGTCGTCCATCGCTCTAGTGAACTCAAGTTCTGAGTAAGAATGGATGATCAATTCTGCGGTAGTATCAATCACTGTGCCTTCTAGCAAATGCCCACCCCAAACTCGTCCTTCACGATCAGAGACCGAGATATGAACGTGTTGATGTTCAGGCGTTAAGGTTCCCATCACAGAGACGATTTCAAATGGATTTTGTTTGGTTAACGTATTCTCTGCACCTGCCAAACGAAGGTTGAGCTGAGAGATACAGCCAACGCATGAAGCAATCGAACCCGCTTTGATACCGTGCTTCTCGACCAATTTCGCTAGGCTCAGCTTTAAGTCCATGCCTTTGGTAAGACGTACTGCTATTACTTCAATCGACATATTACTTCCTAATCAAAACCAGCAAGCAGGAAAGCGCCGTATCCAAGTCGGCATAACGTTTGGCTTTGCCAAGTACGCGCATGCCTTGCATGTTGTTGAGAACAAAACGGGCGAGTTCTTCTGGCTTGAGCGTTTTCGGCACTAAGGTTTCTTTCTGTGCGTTTTTCAAGGCATCGGTAATGATGTCGATTAAATGATCAAATAAAAAATGCCCTTTTCTCAGTACATCATCGTCTTCGCCTGCATGCTCCACAAGCGCATTTTGAATAAAACACCCACAACTTCGCTTGCGTTGTAACTCTGCAAAGGACTTAAGGAAAGACTCAAGTTCTGGCAGGGATGCGCCGTCTTTCTCCAAGTCGGTGAGTGAGGGCAACGAGACTTTTTTTAGATAAGCATCCAGTGCTTCGTAGTAAAGCTGCTGCTTATCACCATAGGTGTTGTAAAGGCTAAAGCGGTTGATATTCAACTCGTCAGTGAGATCAGAAATGGATGTATTAGCAAAACCTTTGCGCCAAAAAACGTCCATAGCGACTAAGAGTTTTTCTTCTCGATCGAAGTTGGCTTTTCTTGCCATATGCGTACCTACCTGAGCGGTTTTTCTCAAACCACTCCTAAACTTATTGAACAACTTTTTGGAAATGAAGTTCTTGACTGATCGTTTATAAACTGGCTACAGTATATCCTAACCAATCGGTTAGAAAAAGAAAAAGGATACAAAATGAAGCTCTATGAAACAGCAATGACTCCAAGTTGTAAGCGAGTTAGCATTTTTTTAAAGGAAATTGGTGGAGAGGTTGAGCGTGTCGCGTTGAACGTGCGTGAGGGCGATAATTTGTCTGAATCTTTCAAGCAAAAAAGCGTGAATGGCAAAGTGCCATTACTGGAGCTAGACGATGGCACAACGATCTGTGAAAGCGTGGCTATTTGCCGCTATCTCGATGAAGCGTTTGAAAATGACTTAGCTCTGTTTGGCGCAAATCAATTAGAACGAGCACAGGTGGAAATGTGGCACCGTGTCGTCGAGTTCCAAGGCCTTTATGCGGCATTCCAAGCGTTTCGCAACATTACGGCGATCTATCAAGATCGTGAAAACTGTGTGGCAGCGTGGGGTGAAGAATCCAAGTCTCGCGTCCTCGAGTTTTTGCCAACCTTAGATAAACGTTTGTCAGAGAGTGAATACATCGCGACAGACCAGTTCTCCATTGTCGATATTACCGGTTATATTTTCATTGGTTTTGCGGTGAATGGTTTGAATATTGAAGTCTTCGAGAAGTACCCAAACATCGCTCGCTGGTTTGAACAAGTTTCTGCCCGAGACGCATTCCAAAGCTAATTTTTTCGCAGCGAGCGTTTTCTCTCTCGCTGCGTATTGAATGCCAATGACAAAAAGGTATTCAAATACTTCAAGTTTTCTCTTCTTTTTTTACTCATCTCCTATAATTATTTTTATATACAACAACCTCAATAGGCTTCAATGCGTTTTAGAGCAGAGTGCTCTTAGTCTGTAGACGTTCTTTTCATTTAGAGATGTCTGGCAAGAGACAAGGAGAGGTTATGAATCTTCAAATCAAAACCATCAACAACGTACTGTTTGCTTCGCTCGTTGTTTCTATTCTTGGTTTAGTTGCGATGTACCTGAACTATACGCAGCAAAGTGATCAAATAGAACAATTGCGCGGGCAGCTTATCGAAAAAGAAAATCAGATCGTCATTTCAAACGAAGCATTGTCTTACACCCGTTATCAACATCAACTTTTAGCCGAAGACTACAGTCGTTTTAGAGATGAGCAGTCAATAAATAGAGTACTTCGTTAGTCGCTACCAGCGTTAAGGAGAGAAATGAAACCAATCTTATTGGTCGACGATAGCAAAACGGTATTGCTTTACATGACCTCCGCATTGCAAAAGCAAGGGTACGAAGTCGTCGCGGTGGAGGACGGTGAGTCTGCACTTGAAGTCCTGACGCACCGAAAAGATATTCAGTTTGTTCTCAGTGACCTGATGATGCCTGGGCTCAGTGGTATTGATTTGTGTCGTCTACTCAAATCTGCGGCGTTTGAGCGGTATATCTTTTTTGTCCTGCTTTCTTCACGCAATGATCAGGGCTCGATTGTTAAAGGCATTGACGCTGGCGCGGATGATTTCGTAGATAAAAAAACATCGGTAGAAGAGCTTCAAGCACGCATACGAGCAGGGTTTCGTACTCTCGATTTGCACAATATGTTACTCGCGAGAAATCAAGAATTAGACGTCGCTTACCAAACGATTCGACAAGATCTAGAATCTGCTGGTGATCTCATGAGGCAGCTTTTACCGGTAGATCAGCAAATCGGAGCGACAAAATTAAGTTATTCCTATCTTCCTTGTTCTCAGCTTGGTGGGGATATGCTCGGTTATGCTGCGCTTGATGAGCAGCATGTGGCGTTTTATGTATTCGATGTTTCTGGGCACGGTATCTCGTCTGCTCTGATGTCGTTTTCCATTCAAAAAACGTTATCTCGAAGCTGTGGGCCGGAGTCGGTAACGACAGATCTTGTCGAGGGCGAATATGTTGTTTCGGAGCCTAATGTGGTGGTGGAGAGGCTCAACCTTCGATATCAACAAACGCCTGACAGCCAATTGTACTTCACAATCGTTTACGCAGTTTTGAATACTCAAACAGGCAAACTGAGGTACTGTACCGCCGGTCACCCTAAGTTCTTATGGCGACATCAATCAGAAGCAACCATTGATATAGTTGGTGATGAGAATTTTATAGTAGGCGCGTTAGCACCAACGCAATACAAGGGCGGGGAAATTACGTTAGAACCAAACGACTCGATTTGGTGCTTTTCTGATGGCGTGGTTGAAGCGCGGTACGACAATGAGTTTTTCTCTGTAAATCGTTTAATCGCGAACGTACAGAGCGTTTCTGGACTTCCATTTGAAGCACAGGTTTCTTCTGTCGTCGAAAGCATTAAACGTTGGCAAGTGAAGGAAGATCTGGACGACGATTTGACGCTTTTACAACTTCAATGGTCTGGTCCAAACACGTCGACATGTGAGGGTGAGGATGACTGATTACGAGTTTAAAAAAACGTTTCTTAGCTCACTAAAATCTTCCCGTGAGGCGAGTAAGCAGCTTGCCGAGTTTCTCTTTCAGCATCAGGTATTGGTAAGTGATGTCCATCACCTCGAATTGTGCGTCGTTGAGGTGATGAACAATGCCTTTATACACTCTTACGATGAGCGGGAAGGTGAGCCGATTGAGCTCGAATGTGCAATCTTATCTGACTCTAAGTCTACTCAGATCGAAATGCGTATTTCTGATTACGGTCGTCCTATTAAAAAATCAGTTTTCCAAGAGCACACGAATAAAGAAATAAAAGCACCAAGCTTGTTTGATGAAGACAGCTGGATGTCTTCAGGAAGAGGATTAATGTTAATAAGTAATCTAGTTGACAGTTTTCAGGTATTGAGATGTGGTCGAAAAAATACGTTTGTATTGATTAAAAGAGAGGCGCGTCTAACAACCAAGCAAAGTTCTGTCACTTTACCTGGTTCTTAGTTTTCGTCCATGACGAATTAGCTTTCTTTATTTGTGATCCGTGGTGGAAGCCGATGACAGAAGCGCTTCCAATTCCTCTCTGGTCAACAAGTCTTGCGGAGTTAGCATTCCGCTCTCGTCGTCCAAAGACATTTTGGTTCTGCTGATCAAATATCGTTTTTGAGTAGGAGTTAAGTCCTTGAGCGACTCAATCAACTCCTTGAAATGGTTGTTGTCCATGTTCATAATTTCCCCGTTCTAAGCCTTAAGGTGTTTTATTTTAAGTTTTCTAAGTAAGCGAAAATCTGCTTTTTAATTGTCACCAGCTCGTTATTAACTATAGTTATATCTTCGCATTCTGGTGCAGTATTGTTTCTTGTGCTTGTTTCTATCTTCTCCAGTGCAGCAACTGCGATATCTTCTCCAAAGCCTTCTAGAATACCTTTCAAGCTGTGTGCCATCAGATACAGCTCTGGCCAATTTTGTTGTACGAACATTTTATTTAGTTGTTCTGTCGCATCAGAGTAATCCTCCAAGTAAGTTGAAAAGACAGCAATGATGATGTCTACGTCATTGTCCATGTATTGATTGAGCAATTCGAAGTTGATCATTTTCACTCCCTGTCGGTTACGTGATAGCTAAACGGTTCGGGTATCTGGCTAGAAAAAGAACCAGAGAGATAATCGCTTAACCACCGCGACCAATTTGGTGGTAATGCCCTTTGTTTTAGGAAGTTAACCACCGACTCCGAATTAGAATGGTGTTGTTGGTCCGGCGCTGCCAGAGCGTTCAGTTTTGTCTCTACTGAAAATGGATAGTCGTATTCGTGTGGTACGATATTACACTCTTGAAGTCGGACTGATGAACACGATTGATTGATCACTCTAAGCAAGCTGCGTCTGATAGAAAACTCACCAAAAAAAGCTAATAGCGGAAGGGCTTGTTTCAATAATGCTATCGGCATTTGTGTTGGAATATCGTAAAAGTAACTCAATGACTCTAGCAATTTTAGGTGCGCTTCTGCCGCGCGAGACTCGACGAGAAGTAGCTTGCACTGCATGAGTTGCTTAAAAGCTAATAGATTAACTTGCTGCTCTTTACCCAACTGCTTTTGCGTGAGTAAACAGAGTTCATTCAGCTGAACAAGCACTTTCTTCTTGGTATGAATATGAGTAAGCGTTTTAAAATAGTCGCTGACTAAATCAACGTAAGAAGAAAGGACATTAAGCCATTGGGCATCGGTTTGTGATAAATGGGCTGCATAGGTGCGGCCTAGCTCATAGAGATCTTCAAACAGGCCTAACTTGGCAGTAATTCGGGATGCTGAGAGAAAACGAGAGCCATTACTTGGCGTGAGCGAAAAAGCTCTTTTTGCCAAACAGAGCGCATGTCGTTGTTGCCCCAAGCTTTCATAAAGACCGATCAAACTGTCAATGGCAGCCAAGCAGAGCGGATTCCGAGTTACATAATCAGCCAGAACTTTGACTGCTTCAGATATGTGGCCTTGATGATGCAACAAAAACGCGGTCGCACATACTTTACTTGCATGCTCTTTCTGACTGCAGAGAGGTAAATAATCCTCAAGTAGTGTGTAGTCACGTCTTTCAACTAAAGTATCGATAATCAGAGATTCAACACAAATACTGGACGCGTGGGTCTTGTGAAGCAAGATGACATCAGATAGTAAGAGAGGTTGTGAAGCCAGCAGTCTTTTTGTTACAGCGGCAATGTGCTGTTGTTCTTGCAGTGCTTGGAGCATTTTCGTGTAAAGTGCTTTTGTTTGAAGGGGTTTTGTTAGCAGGTGACGAACCCGCCCTGAGCTAGAAAGTGCTGTGAGAACTGTCTCTTTTGTGGCATCGCTAGAAATCATAAGCACAGCGGTTGTGTCTGAAATCAGTTGCGCTCTGCTCAGGAGGTGAACGAGATCCAAACCTGTGTATTTTTCTGCAAGATGGTAATCAATTACTAAGAAGGAATAAAAGCGAGTTTTTGCGGCGAGCAAGGACGCTTGCGTGTTAGTCACACAAGTGATGTTAGAAGCTTTTGCGCCTAATGCAATGAGTTGGTGTTTCACTAGCAGTGATGATGTAGAACAGTCATCAACGACCAGGATATTGATATCACCAACGGCGACTCTTCCCTCGGCCAAAGTCTATCTTCCTTACTACAGCTACACTAATAAGCTAGTCATCTGAGTGCATAAAGGCAAGGCGTTTTTGAGGAAAGGGGCTTAGAAGCCCCTTAAATGAGACAAAATTCGTTAACTTTGCTTGGAATCTTGCTCAATTTGTTTCATCAAATCGTTCGCTTTCTTCATTGCTCGTCTAGCGCTGGTGGTCTTTCTCTTATTCAACAGAATGTCGGAGAATTGTAGATACTTGTCCGCTGTTTGGAAGCGTAGGTCATTGATATCTTGGAATCCAACAGGGAAGTTTTCAGAGAATTTATCGACGTCTTTAACTAACTTATCCAAATGTACAGTGGTTCTTGCTTGCTTTAGGCGATAGTACAGGCCATCAAACTCGTCTTGATACAAGATTCGAGCAGCATCGATAGGGAAAGGTAACGGATTGCTCGAATCTATCGCCGTTTCATAGAGCTTCATTTCGAGCACCGCATCTTTCATCGCATTGCTTATCTCTAAGTTAGCTTTATGTTCATCGCTATTGGTGAAGAACGTGTTGCCAACCTTTATCAATGTTACTAATGCCGCTGCATCTCGATCTTTCAACGCGTCACTTAAGTGTTTACCAAACACGTCACTAGAAAGTGAGCTCGGTACGAAAGGGTAGTCCTGATGGATCTGGTTTAGCTCTTCTTTCAGCTCATAGATAGACTTGGTATCTTCTTCCTTATCGTAACGTGATTTCTCCAAATGACTGTTAATCTGACGAGCAATAGAAAGTAGAGTAGAGTGCTTACTTGATTGAATGTCTAATGCAAGAACTTCGATTTTATGTGAGTCCGGGTAGTAGCCCTTGGCCTTTTGTAAAATAGCTTCAATCTCATCGTAATTCGGATAGCTAGTCGCATCGGAATTGAGTACATCGTCTATTTCTGATTCAAATTGACCGAGTAAATAGGGCTTATGTAGACGGAGCAAACCAGCTTTAATTAGAGGGTGAAGGGAAGCGTCACCATCGATTAAAGAGCGGCTATGCTCTGGTGAGGTACTCAATAGAAGCTCTGCATTTTGGATAACTTCGTTTTGTTGACTGAGCCTTGCTTCTAGATCGGAAATGGCAACTTGCTGTTGGTTGTAGACTAATCCAAGACCTGCCATAAACAACAAGCTGGCTGCGACACTAGTGGCCAAGGGCCAATATTGCTTGTTCAAACGACGCTTAACTGTCTTTGCATTAAAATCAGCTGGAATTGTGCCAGTTGAAAAAATCTTCGAGAAAATCGGCCACTTCGCTATTGGCATATTTGCTGGTTTAGAGACCTTAATATTTTTCTTTAGTGCTTCATTAACTGGTGTTCTTGAATATGGATGCTTACAACTCAACAATTCATACGTAATACAACATAAGGCGAACATATCATCGCTTATGTTTGGTTCTTTTCCTGAGAGCAGGTTGAGTGAGGCGTAGTTAGGCGTGTAGCCCAGCGTTTCTAGATCTTCTGTTTTACGTTTTGCTGCATACTGATCCTGTTTGATCTGGTGAGTTTTCGACACACCAAAATCCAAAAGCTTTACATGGCCTTCGGAGGTTAAAATTACGTTGGCTGGTTTTAAGTCGGCGTGCACAACACCGAGCGAATGAGCATAGGATAGTGCGTCGAGGATTTGGTTGAGGATAGAAAGCATTGCATGGTACTTCAAACCATTTGGACGAGATCGTTGGATTAAACTTTCCAACGTTTCGCCGTCAATATATTCCATCACTAAAAAGTAGATATCACCGTCGACTCCAAAATCAAAGACCCGGATTACGTTTGGATGACTAAGTCTTTGTGTTTGTTGCGCTTCTCGAATCAACATTCTTGCTGTCTCTGGCTGAGACGCAAACTCTTTCTGTAAAACTTTTAGAGCAACATAAGGGGACTCCGAGCCAGAAGACTCAAGAATTTTGTCTTTTGCTAAATAAACATCACAGAGTCCACCATGACCTAAAATAGACTCAATTTCGTAACGGTTTTTTACTGTTTGCCCAATTAAATTTGAGTTAATAACACTTTTGTTTTTTGTGTTCTTATTATCACTTTTGTTGATAGGTGGTATTGTGTTTTCTTTTTGAGACAGTTTTGTATCCGTTTCATTTATATTTTCAGCGGAGTCTTGTTTATTAACGTTTTTAGCGGGTTCAATTGCGTTTTCTCTTTTTTGAGTCTTTACAATTTTTGTTTTATCTCCGCTATCGCTGCTATTTATAGATTTGTCTTTATTTTTTTCTTCCATCACAAGGACTCCATATAAATGATGGGGTTAATATATATATTCCTGCTAAATGAAAAATACTTCGGTTAGATTTTCTCGGCCAAACTAACATCGGTTTTTTGACGGGTGAAAGTTTGAGTGTCAAAAATTTGAACCTGGTTGGATATTTAAAATTGTTCAACAATTCATGATTGCTTTGATAAAAAAATGATTCATTATGCCGTCAATAGTTTTTATAACAGCTATAAGAACTCTATTAATCTTAATGTTAATAATTAAAGCTTCAAATCTAATTATAAAAATCGATATATAAATATTTAGCAGGTCTTTGGCGAGGTTTTTCATGAAATTGGTATTGACCATAACGAGTTTCCACAAATTTACTCCGGAAATAGAGAGTGAGTTTGTGTTTGAATCAAGTGATGAGCATGCAAAGGTAACCTTCGGACGCTCAGAACAATGTGACTGGACGTTACCAGACCCTGAGAGAGTTATTTCTGGGACTCACGGCGAATTGATTAAATTTGGCGATAAATATCTAATTAAAGATTTATCAACAAATGGCACATTTGTTAATAATGCAGTTACTCCAATCGGCCAAGGGAATGAGCTTGCTTTGTCCCATGGTGACACTGTTGCTTTAGGCGATTATCAAATACAAATTAGTATTAGTGATATCTCTGAAGATAGGACAGAGCATCAATTTACATCTAACCCAGAGGTTAAGACGCCAGTTGGATTCGAACAGCACGTAGAATCGATTCCAGAGATGGAAGATTTTGGTTTAAGCGCTGCCGAGTTGATGGATGAAAGTGTCCCATCAGATTTTCAGTTAGACATTGGTCTAGTAGATGATTTTCTAGAAATTCCGAGTCACGAAACTGAAGTGCCACAACCTAAAGTTGCATCAATGCAGCCTGATACCAACGCTAAAAGCCAAAAACCTACAGTGCATCGAGGTGAACTGGAAGCCTTCATTTATGGCATGGGGATCGACCCTAATATGGTACCAAGCCAAAATCGAGAGCAGTGGTTTGAACAATTAGGTCAGTCGTTTTCTCTCATGCTTATTGGGCTAATGGAGACTCTTCACAATCGGGCTGTATTTAAACAAACCAATCGCGTCAACCATACTGCATTTAGAAAGTCTGAAAATAATCCACTTAAGTTTTCAGCAAATTTGGAAGATGCAATCCACAATTTGTATAACCGTCAAACGTCGAGTTTTTTAAAGCCTAATGCCGCAATAAAAGAAGCATTTAACGATATTGAAAATCATGAGCAGGCTTTAATGCAAGGAGTCGCGGGTACGGTATCGAGTGTCATGTCTCTCGTTGAACCTAATACTATTTATTCAGATGCATTGGCTAAAGACAATGTAATTAACAAGGTTATTCCAGCAAGAAAATATGCTCAGAGTTGGAAGCGCTTTGAAGGTATTCATAGCCAATTAACAGATGAACTTGTCAATAAAGAGTCTCCATTTTATTTAGAAGATTTTGCTAAGCACTACGAATTAGCGCTCAAGAATAAAGGTTAAGGTGGGATTGTGAAACAAATTTATAAATCATTTTTGCTATTTATATTTTTAGTATTAATGGGATGCTCCGCCGCTAATTTAGTGGTCGATCCATATGCGGATTTAGAAATAACGGCAAATCATAATATCAACCCTGACTCGAATGGAAGACCATCACCAGTTGTTGTATATGTATTTGAACTTACATCAAATACACTGTTTGAGAGCCAAGATTTTTTCTCTATTTATGAGGAGCATGAAAAAGTACTCGGTCCAGACTTGGTGAATAAATATGAAATATCTTTGACACCAGGCCAAAAAGAAATCTACCAAGCTAGTATGTCTCCTAAAACAGAATATTTGGGTATCGTAGCCGCGTTTCGCGATATTGAGAATTCAAATTGGCGACAAGTCATTAAAGTAGATAAGACGGGTTACAACACTTATCAAATCTCGTTAGAAGATCTGTCTTTGGTCGTACAATAACGTTTAGTTGGCTAATTATAAATGATGCAATACTCCAAGACGGCTTGGTGCGAGGGGATGTTTCTGCGTCCCCAGCATTTTCAACAGCACGAACGCGCAATATCTAATGAATATAAAGGCTTACACAGTTTAGGTGGCTCATATAACTGGGGCGTTTGGAATTGCCGTGTAAAAGAACATGCCTTAAAAACAGGCTTGATTGAACTTGATAATCTTCAAGCAATTCTTCCTGATATGACGCTGATAGACTTTTCAGCAACGACAAGTTTTCTGTCTCCTTTAAAGGTAAAAAAAGGGACGGAAAATACCTTAGTGAAGGTGATCGTTCCACTCTCAAAAGTCAGCAGTAAAATGATCGCGGATCCAAGTGAAACAACGGTTTCTCGGTATTTACTTCAAGATCTAGACGTTATTGATAACCTGACGGGCCAAGATGAAGAAACGATTCAAGTGGCCTCATTAAATATCGAGCTGAAATCAAGCAATGAGCAGTTAACAGGTTATATAGAGCTACCAATCCTTAAGATTAAAGAAGTTTCTACGGAAGGAGAGGTCATTCTTGATGATTCTTACGTACCACCACTTCTAAACTTGTTAAATGACAAGGTGATGACAGGGTATCTACGTAATGCAATGGCAATGACCAAGATACGCGCAGATGTTATCGCTCAACGACTTGTTAAAGGAAAAGCGGCTTCAGCATCTGCGGTAGATTTCATAATGCTGCAAATGTTGAATCGATATGAAGCCATATTGAAGCATTTTAGTGAGCTGGAGAAAGTACACCCCTTAGAGCTTGCGACAACCTTTAAAGGCTATATAGGCGAGTTGGCAACGTTTTCTCACACCACCAAGCGCTTACCTAATCTCAAAGCTTACGATCACCTTGAAGTTGCAAGTGTGTTTGCTGAACTTAATCAAGTCCTTAGTCAGTACTTGAGTGTCGTTCTTGATCAGACTGCAAGTAAGTTGCCACTAGAAGTACGCCAGTACGGTATCCAAGTGACACCACTTCCAGATAAGCGACTATTGGAATCATGTCAGTTTGTATTGGCGATTAAAGCGGACACAACAACGGATGAGATTAGACGCTTAGTCCCTGCGCAATTGAAGCTTGGTCCGGCAGAACAGATTAGAGATCTAATCAACAACCAGATTAATGGAATTAACGTAGCTCCTTTAAGTGTCGTGCCGCGACAGATTCCATATCAAACCGGGTATGTTTATTTTGAGGTCGTTAAGAAGGGGCCATTCTGGATGCGACTTAAAGACAGCGGTGGTATTGCACTGCATTTATCTGGTCATTTCCCAAATCCGGACATAGAGCTTTGGAGCATTAATCAATAAAAGTGGTAAGTATGGAACAGACGATAGTAAAACCTACTCCTGGCGGAAGAGCGGCTGTATCTAAAGCTCAGCCTCAAAGATCAGCAGACAGTACTGTTGTGATATCCAAAAGTCCTGAGTTGGTTAACAACGATTCAGTTGTTGCTTATGGAGATAATCCACTATTGGCAGAAGCTAATGGTCTACTTTCGATTATTGGACAAATCAGAGCAACAGCTACTCATTCCGATCCTTTGTTTCTTAAAGAAACGCTCGCGCAAAAACTTAGGGATTATGAGAATCGTCTGCGTCAACATGATGTTGACTTGGAAACCATTGATACCGCACGTTATTGTCTGTGCTGTTCTTTAGACGAAGCAGTATTGAATACCAATTGGGGGAGTCAATCGTTTTGGACATATGATTCTCTGTTGAGTTCTTTTTACGCGAGCAGCCAAGGTGGAGAGGCTTTTTTTAAGCATCTAGATAGCTGTTTGGCTCATCCGGAATCCCACCTAGATTTACTAGAGCTAATGTACGTATGCTTATCTTTGGGTTTTATAGGTCAGTATCGTTTAGAAAAAAATGGGCTTGAAGCTCACCGTAGATTGAGAAAACAAGTTGTATCAGTGCTTAAGTCACATGGTCGCGGAGTACAGCAAGAGCTTAGTAACAAAGTAGAACAACATATATTGGCAGGTGCTCAGGTTTCGGAACGTGCTCCTCTATGGGTGGTTTGTTCGGTAACTTCCGCACTGCTTGTTTGTATTTTTATGTACTTCAGCTACGAGTTGAACAAAGCTTCCAACCAAACTTTTGCTCAATTGGTAAACCTGATTCAACCAACCCCAGCAGTTAGTAATCCTATGGTTGAGTCAAAGTCAGCACCTATTGCCGAAAAAATATCTATGTATTTGGCAACGGAGATTGGCAAGGATCTTGTCACTGTGGAAGCGTTGCAAGATAGAGTTCGTATTTCTCTTAAAGCTCAAGACCTATTTGAATCCGGTAGTGCGAGCGTTGTGGCTTACATACAGCCAGTTATTTCTAAAGTTGCACGCACCTTAGAAGCGACACAAGGGAAGATCATAATTACCGGGCATACCGATGACCGTCCGATATTTACCAGCAAGTACCCATCCAATTGGCACTTGTCTTTAGCTCGGGCAACTTCTCTTTCCGAACAGTTAATCTCCAACAGTGCACTTAAAGGAAGAGTGATTCCTGAAGGGTTGGGTGATGTGAGACCTTTGGTAGAAAATGATAGTGAAAAGAACCGAGCAATGAATCGTCGAATTGAAATCGATCTTATTGTGGGCAACTAACGGTTGGGCAAGGAAATGAGTATTAAAGAAATAGGCAGAGTATTTACCCAAAGATGGTTTCTTGGTTTAGTCGGTGTAGCCGCGTGCTCCATTTTTATTTGGGTTGTGGGTCCTCTGATCACGGTTGCAGGTTACGAGCCGCTTAAAAGTGATTTTCAACGTTTAGTTACGATCTTAGTGATTGTTTTTGCTTGGGCGCTTATCAACTTAACAAAGCAGCACAAACAGAAAGTTAGAGAAGACGAAAGTATTCAGACGTTGCTTGAAGTAGACAGTCAATCAGACAAAGAAGCCGCCAGTGAAATTGACGTAATGCGCGATCGTATAGAGCAAGCGATCAAAGTTGTGACAAAAACGCATAAAGGAAAGCGTAGTTTGTACGATTTACCTTGGTACGTTCTGATTGGTCCTCCAGGAACAGGTAAAACTACGGTTCTAAAGCAATCTGGCTTGGAATTTCCGTTAACTGAGAGCTTAGGAGCTGACTCTATAGCTGGTGTAGGTGGAACACGTCACTGTGATTGGTGGTTTGCTAATAAAGCAGTACTTATTGATACAGCAGGACGTTACACCACGCAAGATAGTCAAGAAAAGGTTGACTCTAAAGCTTGGCACGGTTTCTTAGGGTTGCTTAAGAAATACCGCACTCAAAGGCCTATCAATGGCGCTATCGTAACAGTCAGCCTAGCAAGTGTGATGTCTCAAACTCGTACGGAGCGTAGCTTACATGCCAGATCAATAAAATCTCGCCTTCAGGAACTCAAAAATCAGTTGGGTATGCAATTCCCAATCTATGTTCTGCTGACGAAAATGGATCTGGTTGCTGGCTTTAATGAATTTTTTGCTGATTTAAGTAAAGAAGAGCGTGAGGAACTTTTTGGATTTATGTTCCCACGAGAAGTTGATGACGAACGTGGTGTTATTTCTCTATTCAATAAAGAGTTTCACGGCATGTTGGAGCGGCTCGATGCGCGCATGTTACGTATATTAGAAACTGAAGATGACTTAGAAAAGCGCACGCTAATATTCGAATTTCCAAAACAGCTGCGAGTTTTACAAGCAAACTTAGATGAGTTTTTGTCTGAGATATTTGCGCAGAACACGTTTGAAGAGCCAGCCCTTATTCGCGGTGTTTTCTTGCTTAGCTCTGTACAAGAAGGCATTCCTGTTGATCGACTGATGAGTGAATCAACTAATGGATTGGGACTAGGGAGGTTGCCTTTAGCGACAAACGTTAACAGTTCGCATAGCTATTTTGTTAAAAATCTTTTTGAGCGAGTCATCTTTAAAGAGCAATTACTAGGTACCGTTAACCGCCACTATCAAAAGCAATCTGGATGGATGCGTACGGGCATATACGTGGGTTGTGCTGGTGTTCTTGTTGGTGCTTCTGCCCTTTGGTTCCTGAGTTATCAATGGAATTCAAAGTTAATTGTCGATACCAATAACCAAGCAAATCATATTGAAGCGATGATAGGTGCAGAGAGCCTTGATTTTGAATCGGACGTTATCAGTGCTGTAGACACGTTAGACAAGATCATGATGTTGCCACTAGGGAAAAATAGTGAATATGGTCATTCTGATGCAGTGAAAAAGTTTGGTCTGTATCAAGGTGACAAAGTTTCTCAAGCAGCAAATAACGCGTATTCAGATGCTCTTTCTCAACACTTTGCTACTCTGCTGTCAGAGAGTTTGCTCTCGGAAATGGAAGCGAATAAGCAGCATCGTGAATACTTATACGAGACGTTAAAGACGTATTTAATGTTGTTTAATCCGGAAAAGTATCAACAAGAAGAGGTAATTACTTGGTTCAACTTCTACTTTGAACGTCAGTATCCAGGAGAGTTAAACAAAGAGCTACGTGAGCGTTTGCTAGTGCATACTAAAAACTTACTAGAGAACGACGAGAAAGGCTTCTCAATGAATGCGACTGCTATTAGTGCAGCACGAGAAGTTCTAACGCAAATGTCACTTCCAGAGCGTGCATATCAGCGTATGAAGATGCAGTTTGCTAAAAGTCACGTTCCGTCTTTCCGTTTAACAGACGTGTTAGGACCTAAAGGTTTAGAACAATTTGAGCGAGCAAGTGGAAAACCTCTATCGCAAGGTATTTCCGGTTTTTATACCTACAACGGTTTTCACAGCATTTTCCAAATTCAGATTAATCGCACCGTCAAAGGATTGATGGAAGAAAACTGGGTGTATGGGGATGATCTTAAAGCTCATGAAATTGATCATGATAGTGCTATTCAGGGGGTTCAAGCCCGCTATTATCAAGATTATGTCAATGAGTGGAAAACTCTGATAGAGGATGTTCAGCTTAAACAAGCTCCGAGTTTGGCTTTAGCAACAGAGCAATCAAGAGTTTTATCCGGTGTAGAAAGACCAATTGAATCACTTCTGCGTGCAATACAAAAGGAAGTGGGGTTATCGAAAGTAACGTTATCGGAAAATCAAAAGGCAGCAACGGAAGTCGCAGGAAAGGTTGCAAAAGTGAAGTTTTCTAATACGGCAGACAAACTCGATATGTATTTGCCTGAAGAGAATGGATTTAATGTTGCTCTACCAGGTAAAGAAGTTGAATCCCATTTCACCGAAATCTTACGACTTAGTGAACAAGACTTTGATGATATTCAGCAAGCGATGGTGAATTTGCGTTCGTACTTATCTGATTTGTCTAGCTCAGGGAACAATCAAAAAATTGCTTACAAAAGCATATTGGATGGAACGGTAACTCAGGATGTTGCTGCCTCCTTTGCTAGAGCAAAAGATCTCTTACCAAAACCGTTTAATCAATGGTTGGGAGAGTTGTCACAGGAATCGGTTAAGTTTGCAGAAAGCGGCTCTAAAGATCATCTAAATCAACTTTGGGTGACTAATGTAGTGCGTCCTTATCAGCGGACTATAGCAGGTAGATACCCATTTGAACCTAATGCAACGAAGGAAGTTCGTCTAAAGGACTTTCAACGATTCTTCGGGTACGGTGGTACGTTGGACTCGTTCTTCCAAGAATATCTGGAGCCGTTTGTTGACACGTCTAAGAGTCGTTGGAGACTAGAAAAAGAAATCGGTGTAAGGCCCGAGACGCTTGCGGTTTTTCAAAGGGCAAAACGCATTAGACAATCGTTCTTTGAATCAGATAACTCGCTACGAGTCGAGTTTGGTATGAAACCCGTATATCTAGATCAACACATTACTCGATTTGTGCTAGAGCTAGGTGATCAAGACTTGGTTTATAAGCACGGTCCTGCGAGATCGAAGGAACTTCGCTGGCCATCGGGTCAAGATCAGACACGTATTGTGTTTACACCGCCCGAATCAAAACGAGAAATTGCTCATACCTATGAAGGGGAATGGGGCATTTTCAAACTATTGGACCAATCACTCAAGGCTCGACCAGAGTCCCGCAACGACAACATTGTCATGATCGATTTGAAGGGGAACAAGGTTCAGCTTGAGTTGATTCCATCTAGTGCAATCAACCCATTTTGGTCTAATGAGATGGAGAGGTTCAGATGTCCGCAAACCTTGTAACGCCTGAGTGGGGCTACATCGGAAAAATGCCGGCTAAAGGTGACTTTGTTAAGGACGGTATTTCTCCTGAATTTGCAAACCGTTGGCACGACTGGCAGCAAGCTGTTATTGCAGTGAGTAAAGAGCAACTGGGTGACACTTGGAACGATTATTTTTTAACTGCACCAGTTTGGCACTTTGCACTGGATGTGAGTTACATGGACGATGCTACGTATATCGGCAGCATGATTCCAAGTGTAGATGCATGCGGTCGCTACTTCTTTTTTACTGTTGTTCGAGCGGTAAAAGGCAAAGCAGCACAGTATTGGGCACAAAGTGGCTGGACTGAAGATAGCCAGACTCTAGCGCTGTCAGTGTTAGACGATGAATTTGTATTTGATGTATGGCACCGAAGCATGCAGGAAAAGTGTGAGCTTGTTTCTGAAGTAACGATATGCAATGAAGAAATGGCGCTTTTGTACCAAAGCCCGATCTCAACAGTGTTTAGCTTTTCAACTGAAGCAAAGCAAAACACGTTGTTAAATCATCTAATTGAGAGTCAACAGAGAAAACCATGCTTCTGGTGGACAGAAGGCTCTACTCATATTGAATCATGTATGTTTGTTAGCACTGGGTTGCCATCTATTGGCCAATTCTCTGCAATGTTAGATGGTCGTTGGCAAAAGTGGAGTTGGTAGGAAGCAAAGAATGAACTGGAATTATTTTACTTTTGCTAAAACTCATGCAGGTAAAGTTCGTCCTTATAATGAGGATGCGTTACTGGATATGACTGAACAGCATATATGGGTTGTTGCTGACGGCATGGGCGGTCATAGCGCTGGTGATATCGCGAGTCAAATGCTGGTCGACAGAATTGCACGCCATATGCAAGATGTGCCAAACACCAATATAGATGATATTCGCGCAGCAGTGCAGCAAGCGAATTTTGAGATCTATCAATATGCTCAAATGAACTTAGATGGAAAGACAATGGGCACAACATTGGTGCTGTTGTTTATTCAGGATGGTTATTACCACTGCCTATGGGTTGGTGATAGCCGTATTTATCAACTAAGAAACGGCACTTTTGTACAAAAAACTCGTGACCATAGCCAAGTGATGGAGTTAGTTGAGCAAGGCTTGTTGGCATTTGAAGACGCAGAGTCCCATCCATTAGCCAATGTAATTACCCGAGCTGTTGGGGTTGATGAGATGGTGACGATAGACCAAGTATCGGGACAGCTTGCGGATGGTGACCAGTTCTTGTTGTGCAGTGATGGACTTTCCAAGGAACTAAGCTGTGATGAAATGCATAAAACTCTATGTGCAGATTCAGTTAACCAAGCTGGTTTGGCATTGATGCACTCTGCTCTGGTGCGTGGCGCTAGTGATAACGTGACGTGTGCGCTCATTAAAGTGCGTCAAGAACCTAGTGAGTTTGACTCCGCTAGGCGAGATGATGCGACTATTCCTGTGTTTTTGAGGGGGAGAGTATGAGTAACACGATGTTTGATTGGTATGAGCAAGTCCTTGCACCAATTTCGGAAGACAATCCGACTGGCATTGATCCAAGAGAGGATGTCTCTCCTCAGTCTGCTTATTATCGACTTAAAGATCAGCGAATGGTGGCAAGAAACGCAGAGCGAAACGCCATCATCGAAGAAGAAAGTATTCATACACATAACAACTTATGGCGCGTTTTTGTTGAAGAAGTACCAGAAGTTCTCGCTACACAATCAAAAGATTTTGAGTTTGTTGCCTGGCTAATAGAAGCATTAACTCGGCTTTATGGTTTTAGAGGCATGGGCGTAGGCTACAAAATTGCTAGCGCGTTTGTTGAGTCATATTGGGATGAGTTGCACCCAATGCCTGATGAAGACGGCATAGAAACGCGGATTTCTGCCATCACTGGACTTAATGGTATTGATAGTGAGGGAACGCTGATCTTTCCTCTTGCCTCGATTCCATTGACGGATATGGGTATAGAGCAAGCTTATGCATATTGGGAATACCAACAAGCCATTGAACTCGAGCGCTTGGATGAAGACAAGCGAAGAGTGCGAGTAGATCAAGGCGCAATTGAATTGTCGCGTATTACTGACACGGTGAAATCAACGTCAGATGAGTTTTACCAGTCTCTGATTGCAGATCTCGAGTTCGCTACAGGTGCTTTTAATGAGTTCAGTCAGCGACTTGATGACGCTGTAGGGGATGTAACGCCTAGCTCATATATTTCAAAAAGAATTGAATCAATACACGCGGCACTTAAGCACTTGTTGGGTAATCGTTTTAAGGATAAGGCTGAGGTCTCCATTTCTGACGAAAATGATGGTGAAGAGTTGGAAGAAGCGAGTCAACAAGCAGTTACTCACCACTCATCTGCGTTATTAGTTACAAACATGCAATCTCGAGAACAAGCTATTCAACAGTTGCAACATGTGGCGGACTTTTTTAGAGAAAGCGAGCCTCACTCACCAGTTTCTTACTCCATCGAACAAATTATTCGTTGGTGTGGAATGCCTCTGCCTGAATTACTGGCGGAACTAATCTCCGACGGAGACGCAAAACGAAGCTACTTCCGTTTGGTTGGCATAGCAGAACAAAATGAAAATTAATAAAGGGAGAATGGTATGACGAGTATCCACTCGAAACTTTCACGAGTACGGAAGCCTCGTGTTCACATTACCTACGATGTTGAAACCGAAGGAACAACTTTGAAAAAAGAGCTTCCTTTTGTGGTGGGTGTTATGGGCGACTTTGCAGGCCAAAATACCGAAGCATTGAAACCATTAAAGGATCGCCGTTTCATTCAAATCGATCGTGATAACTTCGATGATGTACTTAAAAAGATGAGTCCATCGGTTAAGTTCAAAGTCGCAAACAAGTTAGCAAATGACGATTCTGAATTTGCGGTTGAACTGAGCTTTAAATCGATGCAAGACTTTGAACCAGCAGCGATTGTCAATCAAGTAGAACCATTGCGTCAGCTGATGGAAACTCGTAACAAACTGCGAGACTTGATGACTAAAGTCGACCGTTCGGAAGAACTTGAAAACATCCTAGAAGAAGTTCTCAACAATACAGACAATTTGGCAAAACTAGCTGGTGAGCTAGATCTTGGCAAAAAAGCGCCATCAGAAAGTACTGAGGGAGCAGAATAATGACGACTCAAGTTGAAAAACAACTCGATCCTGCGGTGGGTGAACAAACCACTTCATTTCTTGAACAGGCTATTGGTGCGACGAAACAAACAGAAGCATCGAGAGCAGAAGAGCTGATCAAGACACTGACTGAAGAAGCGATGAAGGGGACGGTTTCTTGGAATAAAAACCTAACCGTAACTTTCCGTGAAGCGATTAATTTGCTTGATAGACAGATTTCAGAGCAGCTTTCTGAAGTTATGCACCATCCTGAGCTACAAAAGTTAGAAGGCTCATGGCGTGGGCTGAATTACTTAGTCATGAATTCAGAAACAAGTTCTACGCTGAAAATTCGCATGATCAGCATCACGAAGAAAGAGCTTCATAAAGACTTAAGTAAAGCGGTTGAATTCGATCAAAGTCAAATCTTTAAAAAAGTGTACGAATCTGAATTTGGTAGCGCTGGTGGTGAACCGTATGGTGCTTTAATTGGTGACTACGAGTTTACAAACCATCCAGAAGATATTGAGTCTTTGCGTTTAATGTCGAATGTTGCTGCTTCGGGTTTCTCACCATTCTTGTCTGCTGCTTCTCCTGCGCTATTTGGTTTTGATGAGTGGACAGAACTATCTAAACCGCGCGATTTAGATAAAGTCTTTGAGTCGTTGGAATATGCGCAATGGCGCTCTTTCCGTGAAAGTGCAGATTCTCGTTTTGTAAGCTTAACGATGCCTAAAGTATTAGCTCGCTTACCATACGGCCAAGCTACGTCTCCTGTAGAAGCGTTTGGCTTTGAAGAATTTGATGTGGATCCTGTGTCGGGTATCGCCGTTAATGCTGATCACAATGATTATTGTTGGATGAACTCATCGTACGTGCTTGGCGTCAAACTGACGGATGCATTTTCTAAGTATGGTTTCTGTACTGCTATTCGTGGCGCAGAGGGTGGTGGGCGAGTTGATAACCTACCAACACACTTCTTCATGAGTGATGATGGTGACCCAGATATGAAGTGCCCAACGGAAATTGGCATTACAGACCGCCGTGAAGCGGAATTGGGTAAACTGGGTTTCTTACCGTTGTGTCACTACAAAAATACAAACTATGCCGTGTTCTTTGGTGCTCAAACTTGTCAAAAACCAGCAAATCATGAATCTCCAGAAGTGGCAGCAAACGCGGCAATTTCAGCAAGACTTCCTTACATGATGGCAACCTCTCGTTTTGCACATTATTTGAAAGTAATGGCTCGAGACAAGATCGGTAGCTTTATGGAAGCAGAAGACGTTGAATCTTGGTTGAACCGTTGGATTCTTGGCTATGTGAATGCTTCTGAAGGTGGCGGTCAAGAAATTCGTGCGAAATACCCTCTTGCCGACGCTCGCGTACAAGTTAAGGAAATTCCAGGTTCTCCTGGTTCTTACAACGCGGTTGCTTGGCTCAAGCCATGGCTTCAAATGGAAGAGCTAACCACGTCTTTAAGACTCGTTGCCAAAATTCCTCAGTCGGGTGGCTAAATAGAGTTAATGGCTGGTCACTTCGACCAGCCATTAAGCCAAGCTTATGGTAGTTATGACGAAAATAGATGCATTGGACTTTCTAGACCCAGAGGAACTCACACACGAGTTTACACCGATGGGCCTGGCTGAGTTTGACAGTCATTGGTTGACTCAATTTGTTGAATGTTCAGATTCAATACTTGCGGCACAAATTTGGTTGGAAGGCACGCAATCTAAAGATTTTGCGAGTTTTCGACATAGCATTGTGAGCACGATTAATTCCATTGACACACTATTACAGAAGCAGCTTAATGAGATCATTCATCATCCAGATTTTCAGAAATTAGAGTGCAGTTGGGTAGGCGTTCGATATTTATGTGAACAAGTTGATAAACCATCGTCTGACTCAGTAAAAATTAAAGTTCTATCTGCAACATGGAATGAAGTAAGTAAAGATGCGCTCAAGGCTATCGAGTTCGATCAGTCTGCCTTGTTTAAATTACTCTATCAAAATGAATATGGAATGGCTGGAGGAGAACCCTTTGGTGTGGTTGTTGGTGATTATCAATTACGTTATGACCCGAGAACAAATTATTTTGATAGAGATATCTCTGTGCTAAGCAAGATATCTCAGTCTGCTGCTGCGGCATTTAGTCCATTTGTAATGTCAGCGTCTCCTGAAATATTCGGTGTGAACACATTTGCCGAACTTTCGTCGACTCGAGACGTTGCTGCGCAATTTGAACAAATTGATTATGTCAAATGGAGACAGTTGCGAGATAACGATGATACCAAGTTTATTGGCTTAACCGCTCCTAACGTTCTTTTTCGACAACCCTACAAAAGTGATGGTTCTCGAAACGATCAATTTGAATTTCAAGAGAATATTGACGATTCAAATAACGATTTATTGTGGGGAAGTGGAGCCTTCTGTTTTGCTGCTGTTTCGATAAGAGCATTCCAAGAGCACGGTTGGTTTACTCATATGCGAGGAATAAAGCAGGGGGATTATAGTCAAGGAATTATTGTTGCTCCTACAAGAAACAAAACGCGCATTAATGGCAAAAATGACAGAGATAGATGCCCTTTAAATCTAAAAGTCTCTGAGCGTAAAGAGCAAGAACTGTCTGATTGTGGATTCATTCCGATTTCACCAGTTCCTGAAACAGACATGGTCGGCATGACTTCCAATGTTTCGTTGCATAAGCCAAAACTATACGAAGAGAAGCATGTTGCGACCAATGCAAAACTCACCTCAATGCTCCAATACACGATGTGTGTATCGCGTATAGCACACTACGTCAAAGTTATGGGGCGAGACAAGATAGGTGGTTATCAGGACGCGGCATCGCTCGAGAGGGAGTTTCAAACTTGGTTACATCAATATACAACGGCTTCAGACGAAGCTTCGGATGAACTCAGAGCTAAGTACCCATTGAACGAAGCGAAGATCAAAGTTAGAGAGAAACGCGATACGCCAGGGCACTTCTACTCGGTGATACATTTACGCCCTCATTTTCAGCTCGACCAAATGGTCTCAAGTATCAAATTAATTACGGAATTATCACCAGAACATTTGGTGTAAGGAAAGAAAGATGACTCAGTGGAAAAATGCCTTATCTGAAGGGCAGTTGCAACAAGCTTTAGAATTACTAATCGAAGCGATAAAGGCATCTCCAAAAGATGCCAGTTTGAGAAGCTCTTTTATTGAACTGCTTTGTATTGATGGTGATTTTGAGCGAGCTGATGAGCAACTGATGCAGTCTATTAAACTGTTTCCTGAATATCTTCCAGGCGCTAGCCAGTTAAGACATCTGGTTAAAGCTGCTCAAGCGCGAAAGGATTTCGCTCAAGGTGCGGCAACCGCGAAGGTATTGGGTGAGAACGAAGAACTAACTAAGTCATTGGTTAGCTTCAACTTATCAATGGTGAGTCAAGATTATGAACAAGTTTCTGAACTTGCTCTTCAAATCGAAGAACTGAGACAAGAAAAAGGCTTTTTAGCTAATGATACTTCGTTCTCAGACGTGCGGGATATTGATGATCGTTTAGGTGGTTACATTGAGCTGTTTTCTACCGCAGGCAACTACTTCCTCGTCCCTATTGCTAGCATCAACACTTTAGAAATCAAATCTGCTACCTCTTTGCTAGAAAGTGTTTGGCGCCCCGTTGAGTTTGACATTGACGGTTTAGGTGAAGGTGAAGGCCATATGCCGATGACTTACGTGGATTCAGAAAGTGATGCTCAGAAACTAGGTCGTGAAACGGACTGGAAACAAATAGCTGACAAAGAAGTTTATTTAGGTTTAGGTCTGAAGTGTTGGCTTGTCGGTGAAATGGCGCTGCCGATTTCTGACTTACAAAATCTACAAGTAATAAAAGAGTTGGCGTAAGAGCAATTATGGCTTTAACGGTTTCACTGCTAGACAAGTTGATTGATAGCGACCCAACTACCAGAGAAGAAAAAGATTTTCCTGTCAGTCAGCAACACATGCTCAATGGTTTGTTAAGAGACTTAGAGTCGATGCTTAATAGTCGTATTGGTTGGAAAAATATTCACGAAGACTTTTTAGAAGTTAGATACTCAATTCTGAACTATGGGTTACCTGATTTTTCATCAATGCCTTATAGCAGCCAAGATGGACAAAGTCAGTTGTGTGACATCGTTTATGAAGCTATTCGGGAGTTTGAACCTCGGTTAAGAAATCCGCACGTTCAAATTTCTGATGAAAAAAATGCGATAGATCGAACCTTACGGTTAGAAATTAGCGCAACTTGTTTGATTGATAATGACATCCACGAGTTGAAATTCAATTCGGAAGTCGAGCCAGTGAACTTAGGAATGAAGTTGAGTCGAGCGAAATGAGTGAAGAGTTTCTAAAATACTACAATCGTGAATTGGCCTATCTGCGACACAAAGGACAAGAGTTTGGCGAGCAATATCCTAAAATTGCGGCTAGGTTACGTATCAGCGAAGAACAAGTTGAAGACCCACATGTTGAACGTCTGTTGGAAGGTTGTGCTTTTTTAACCGCTCGGATAAGACAAAGTCTGGATAACAGTTACCCACAGTTTACGGAATCACTGATGGGACAGTTATATCCGGACTTTCATGCGCCAATTCCTTCGATGTCAGTGATCAAATTGAACTGTTCAGAGTCAACCACTAGTTCATTTGCTATTCCTGTGGGTGAAAGAGTCGAAGTTAGTGCCCCTGGATATCAAGATTGCCAGTTTCGAACCGGTTACCCGACAACAATGTATCCACTCGATATTATCTCTGGTTCATTTGAGAACGCGCCTTTCAAGCCTACTGGCTCTAAGTGGGAGCACAATGCGCACTCTGTACTAAGGTGTCAGCTGAGTGCTCATGATTCAGAGTCCTCTATCAATTCCATGGGTATCGATTGTTTGCGTTTGTACTTAAATGGACAGACGCAATTAACACTCAAGCTATATCAAATGTTATTCCAAAGTTTGATTGGTCTTTCAATCGTATTGGATGGTAAAGAAATCATGCCTCTAACTAAGAGGCATCTTCAATCGGTTGGTTTTGGGGACGAGGAGCAAGTCGTCCCTTACAGTAAGAGAAGTTTTTCGGGATCTCGTTTATTGGTCGAGTACCTTCATTTCCCAGAAAAATTCATGTTCTTTGACTTGATTGAGCTCGGCTTAGATAAGTTAGAGATTCAAGGGCAGGTCGAGATTTGCTTTTACTTCGATACAAGCGATGACTGGCTACCAAAGCAAGTCGACGAGGAAAGTGTCATGGTTGGCTGTGTTCCCATTGTAAATCTGTTCAAATCAACCATGGAACCTAAACGTCTCCTTCCAACAGAGTACGAGTATCAATTATCTCCTCAGTACCAAGATGCAGAGAGTAATGAAGTTGTCTCGATTTCTGATGTGACCTTGAGAAACTGGAACAAAACTTACGAGCACTTACCCTGCTACCATTCAGGAGAGCACACGCACTACATGAGCGCGAGTGAAGTGTATTGGTTAATGAGACGAGAGGATAAAAACTGGGCCGGTGGCTACGATGAGCCTGGTCGAGAGACTTATGTTTCTTTTGTTGATAAGCAATACCAGTTGTTCAGCCCTGAAAGCAGAGATAATTGGCTGATGTATGTGGAAGCTGAGTGTTGCAATCGTAATTTGCCACAAAAAATTCCATTTGGTGGCGGGCTACCAAAGGTTCAGTTACCCAATGTTGATGATAACTTTAAATCAATCAGGTGCTTAACGTCTCTCTCCGAAACGCTTAGACCAGAGATGGATGAAAGCACACGATGGCAGCTTACCAAGCTATTAACATTGAACCATTTTACTGAAGCTGACGGCTTAGCAACGTTAAAACAAACATTGAACTTGTATGCATTTGCAGGCACTGCCGAAACAAAAGCCGTTATAGATGCTCTAGTCAAGCTAGAGTTTGAACATACAACCGGTAGGGTTAGTCAGAAAGGAAAAGTTGGTTTTGCACATGGAGTAAAGCTGGTTCTAACAGTATCCGATCAGATACTGCCAAAAGAGCAGATCTTTTTATTGGGTAGCGTGTTATCTGTTTACTTTGCTCAATATGCGGAGATTAACGTGTTTACGCAGTTAGAGATTAAGTTGAAATCAACCAGCAGCTCCTTTCACGTATGGCCTGCGCTGACAGGTGATAAGGTGTTGTTATGAGCTCAGAGGACTTCTACCGCGAGCTAAAGCAACGTTCTTTGTTTGAAGCTATTCATCTTATTGAGCAAGAGCTTTTGAAAGTTGAATCGCAAATTGGAACAGATGCATTACCCAAAAACGAGAAACTCAACTTAAAGGTCAATGCGTCTTTAGGCTTTGAGAATGCGCAACTCGTTTCTACTAAACCATTAGGTAAAGATAAATTAGCGCTTGAGACAAATTTGATTGGCTTGACGGGGGAGCAGGGTGTACTGCCTCAGCATTACAGTGAGCTTGCATTGCATCGACTGAAAGAAGGCGATCATGCGATGGTGGACTTCTATGACATTTTTAACCATCGGCTTTTATCCCTCTATTATCGAAGTTGGCAATTGAGTCAGTTAACCATACAAGCGCGTGCGCATGCAAAAAATCAGCGCTCCCCATTAACTGATTGCATGTCGTCATTGACTGGCGATGGGAATGATCTTGCACTGCATTATGGCGGCATGTATGCATCTCCAACACGAAGTAAAGGTGCATTGAAGAGCATTTTGGAATGTTTGTCTGGTTGCCAAATTCGTATTCACGAGTTTCAAGGTCAATGGATGCGACTGTCTAAATCTGAACAAACACGTTTGGGATCGAAAAGTATGCCCGAAGGCCAGTTTGCACAACTCGGTGCTGGTGCGTCACTAGGAAAAAGAGCCTGGAATATCAATGCAAGTACAACAATTGAGTTTCTCCCAAAGGAAAGAAAGCAAGTCAAAAATCTGTTACCCAAGACCAATACATTGAAAACGATAAAACAGGTAGCAGGTGACTTCATTGGCAAACACAAGCACGTTAAATGGCAACTCACGACTAAACATAGTCTATTGCCTCAAGTTCAAATATCTAAGCAACAAGGTCAGTTAGGTGTCGGCTCTGTACTGAAAAAACATGAACGTACGGAAGATCGCAACATAACAATTACGGTTTAAAGGAAACATAATGGCTTCATTATCACTTTCAGCGTTGGTCGAAAGATTGTCTCCGCAAGCGAAGGAAACGCTAGAGCAAGCGGCGGCAATGGCAAGTTCGCGTACACATCATAGTATAGAGTTGACCCACTGGTTGTTGGCGATAGTTCAACATCCATCCGGTATTTATTCAGAAGTGTTTGAAGCTTTTGATATTGATGGAAGAAAAGTCGAAGAACAACTGCAAGCTCAGCTTGAAAAATACAAAACTGGATGCCAAACCGTCCCAGGCCTTTCTGCTCATACTGTAACCATGATGCAGAATGCTTTGATGTGCGCAACGATAGAGTTTCATGAAGAACAAGTGAACTGTATCCACTTACTGTTTGCGTATCTTTCTGATGACACGCTAGTGAATATGATGAACGTTATTAGCGCGGAGCTAGACAAAGTCGAACCATCTCGCCTAGTCGCAATGAAAGAGCATGTGGGCGATGGTGGAAACAATACTTCTAAGGCGACGAGTAGCTCGAACTCAGCATTGAATCAGTTCACAACGGATCTTACTGAGCAAGCTAAAGCTGGAAAAATAGATCCTGTTATCGGTCGCGACAATGAAATCCGCTTGATGATCGATATCTTATTACGTCGCCGCCAAAACAATCCGATCTTAACGGGTGAGGCAGGCGTAGGTAAAACTGCGGTAATTGAGGGGCTGGCGCAAAAAATAGTGGATGGGGATGTTCCTCCGGCTTTACATGATGTTGCCATCAAATCACTCGATCTTGCTTTGCTTCAGGCGGGTGCGGGGATGAAAGGGGAGTTTGAAAACAGACTTAAAAATCTCATTCGAGAAGTTAACGAATCTTCGCAGCCAATCATTCTTTTTATCGATGAAGCTCATGGTCTAATCGGAGGTGGTGGTCAAGCGGGGCAAGGTGATGCTGCTAATATATTGAAACCAGCGTTGGCTCGAGGAGAGTTACGGACCATCGCTGCAACTACTTGGGCTGAATACAAAAAATATTTTGAGAAAGATGCCGCGTTAACGAGGCGCTTCCAGGTTGTGAAAGTAGACGAGCCGACTCCTGAGTTAGCGGTAGATATGCTTAGAGGCTTGGTTAACATCATGGGGCAACATCATGATGTTTATATCACAAGCCAAGCACTGAATGCTGCGGTACAACTTTCTGCTCGCTACATCAACGGACGCCAACTACCAGATAAAGCAGTATCAGTATTAGATACTGCATGTTCGCGTGTTGCATTGAGCCAATCTGCCACTCCGGGCGCGTTGGATAGCAAAAAGAAAAAGCTAAACATCAAAGAAGCGGAGTTTCAACAACTTTCCAAAGAGGCTCTGTTAGGCGTAAGTCACGATGAACAGCTTAATAATATTCGATATGAGATCGATGAGTTATCTAATCAAGTCATAGAATTAGAGGCAATTTGGGAACAAGAAAAGCAGTGGGTTCAAGAAGCTAAGTCCTTGAGAGCTAAGGTGATAGAAGAGAATGTCGACTGTGACAAAGAGCGATTACAGGAAATCGAATCGAACTTAGCGCTCAACACGCAACCTTTAGTCTTTTCTCATGTGAATGAATCTTTGATTGCTGAGGTAATTTCTGATTGGACAGGTATTCCACTTGGAAAATTGCAAGATGACGAAATTGAAGCGGTTCTTAACCTAAAAGATAGCTTGTGCGAGCGAGTGGTGGGGCAAGATCATGCTCTAGAAATCATGTCCGAAGTGATCAAAACAGCAAGTGCCCAATTGACGGATGAAACTAAACCTAATGGCGTGTTTTTATTAACTGGCCCTAGTGGTGTCGGAAAAACGGAATCCGCTCTTGCTATCGCAGAGAAAGTTTATGGGAGCGAAGACAACGTAACCACCATAAATATGTCGGAATTCAAAGAAGAGCATAAGGTTTCATTGTTGTTAGGCTCTCCACCTGGATATGTCGGATACGGTGAGGGGGGCATTCTAACGGAAGCCGTAAGGCGTAAACCTTACAGTGTGATTCTGTTGGATGAAATGGAAAAAGCGCACCCCGGTGTGCAAGATATTTTCTATCAAGTGTTTGATAAAGGCTCCATTAAAGATGGTGAAGGTCGAGATATCGATTTTAAAAACACCATCATTATCATGACGGCGAATACTGGCACAGAAACCACAATGTCTCTCTATGCAGATCCAGACTTAGCGCCAGAACCGGAAGCTCTAAAAGAAGCGCTTAGAGATGATTTGCTAACAGATTTTAAACCTGCATTTTTGGGGCGGGTTAATGTATTACCTTACTTGCCTCTCGGAAAAGAAGTCCTAACGGAAATAACTAAGTTAAAACTCAACAAAGTATCTAACCGTATCCGAAAACATTATTCGGCAGGGTTGTATTTTGATGAACAACTAATTAATGACATTGTAGACAATAGTAATGAGTCAGGAAGTGGTGCTCGTGTAATTCAAACCACCATTGAAAATAATTTACTTCCTAAAATTTCTCATGAAATATTGAATGCAATTCTTAATGGTAAGACGTTCGATGAAATTAATGTTAGAGGTTCAATTAAAGAACTAGAAGTCTCACTTATTTAACAAGTTTAACTCTGTAAATAATAATTGAGAGTTGCTTCATAATAACTATTATTAGTTATAAATATCGCTTAATTTAAATCTAATTTAAAGATATAAAGGAGCGTATTTAAAATGAAGTTTTTGATACATCAATCATTAATTATCATTATTCAGGTAATTTAATTAATACGAAATATGTCAATTAATAATGCTCTAGGAGATTAGCATGCAGTCTAATACGTATCTTAAATACGCAGATATTAAAGGTGAAGCGACAGCGGAACAATATAAGGATTTAATTACACTACTATCTGTAGATTGGAGTGTTGGTCGTGAAATTTCTTCTTACACAGGTACAGCAATGGACCGTGAAGCAAGTGCAACACGCCTATATGATTTAACTATCACTAAACTTCAAGATCGTTCGTCTCCTGATCTATTCAAGGAAGCAACAATCGGTAAAGGTAAACCTGCAGTATTCCACATCACTAAGCAGGGTGAAAAAGTTGAAGAAATCATGAAAATCGAACTGACTGATGCGATGATTTCTAACTACTCAGTATCGATTCAAGATGATCGCCCAGTAGAAACTATCACAATTTCATACACTGAAATGATGATGACAGTGACACCTACTGATGACAAAAACAACACTTCTGCTCCGTTGGTTTACGGCTACAGCGGTGTTAAAGGTCAACAAATGTAATTTATTGTGCGGAGGGGTTATCTCCTCCGCTATTTCAAAAGGAAATATAAGTATCCAATGAAAAAAGCAAGTCAAGACAACAACTTTATCCGTATTTCTTCTCCGTTTGGAAAAGATGCTCTTATTCTCAATTCGTTCGAATATAGAGAAGGGATCTCGGAGCTTTTTTCATTGCGTGCTAAAGCTTATTTTAATGATCAAAAACATGAGCTCAATGAAATCGTGGGTAAAGAAGTAACGATTTCAGTGGAAAATAGTAGTCGTGTTTCTAAAAGTCCGCGTTTTTTCCATGGCATTGTCTCTGCTGCAAAGCTCGAAGGCCAGAGAGTGATGAATTCTCATAATGGAGAAAACTACAAAAATATTGAAATTATTGTTGAACCGAAAGTTAAGTTCGCAGCGTACAGAAATAATTGTAAGATCTTTCAGAAGAAAAATATAAAAGACATTATTTCCGAAGTGCTTTCAGAGCATGGTGTTGCATTTAAATTTGAACTAAAAAATACGTATCCACAATATTCCTACAAAGTTCAGTATGAAGAATCTGATCTTGCTTTTGTTCAGCGCCTCCTAGCCGAAGAAGGGCTCTCTTTTTGCTTTAGTCACTCTAAATCATCCCATGTCCTAGATATTTTTGATGATGTAAGCTTTTACAAACCCAGTCCTGAGTTTATGGTCGATTTCGATACAGGTAGTTCAGAGTCGAGTCACATTTCTGCTTGGAACGAAACACAAGTTTTAACGACTAAAGCAAGCCAGAAGTCTGGCTTCAATATGCTTAAACCAGCCTCACAACCCAAAAACGTAGCTGCTGGTGATACTGCACTGTTTACCGTACCTGCGAGTGAGTATTTTGAGTATCTGGGTGAAACAGAAAGTGACGATCAGTACTCGCTTCGAAACACTCACGCAATTGAATCCCTTCAACAGAACGTTTATCTATGTAGCGGAGAGGCGAGTTGTCGAACCTTTTCTGTGGGTAAATGTTTTAAGTTCAAAAAACACGAAGATAAATCGCGAGTAGGAAAAGAATATGTCTTGGCCTCTGTGACGATTTTTGCTTCTGTGTTTAATCAAACTGGTCTGGGTGGCACCGCTTCTCAAGGTGTTCGTGTTGCGTTTACTTGTGTGGACTCTAAAACCATTTTAAGGCCGGCGGTTACTTACCCTAAACCGCAAATTAAAGGTCTTCAAACAGCCATTGTGACTGGTAATAAAGACGGTGAGGTATACGTTGATAAACATGGCAGAATAAAAGTACAGTTCCATTGGGATCGTTTGGGTAAGTACGATGTAAATAGTTCGTGTTGGATTCGAGTTGCTCAAAGTGTTGCCGGAAATGGATGGGGTGCGGTGTTTCATCCTCGGGTAGGGCAAGAGGTTATCGTAGAGTTTGTGAATGGCGACCCAGATCAACCTATTGTCACGGGTGCGCTGTATAACGGGAGCCAGTTGCCCCCGTATTCTCTTCCAGAGAAAAGTTCTCAAAGCGGTTTTAAGTCCCGCTCAGTTCAAAAAGGAAACGCCAATTTCAACGAGTTACGCTTTGAAGATAAACCTGGCGAAGAACACATTTACCTTCACGCAGAAAAGTTGTTCCAAATGTTAGTCGAAGACTGCGTAGATATTGTGGTTGAGAACAATAAAGTTGAGAAAGTAACCAACGATGTCACTCAAGACGTTGGAAAAAATGCGATGTTAAAAGTGGGAGAGAACTATACCTCTGACACTGGAAAAGTGTTGTCCCTCAATGCAGGGAAAAGTATTGAAATTAAAGTCGGTGGAGCCTCAATTCAAATGTCGAGTTCTGGCGAAATCAACATTAAGGGCAACAAGATTTCTATCAATGGCTCTGTAATCGCATTGAAAGCAGGACAAATCTCTTTGAATTAAGAGGGAACTGAGAATGAGTAAACCAGCAGCAGTGATTGGAAGTTTTCACCTTTGTCCAAAGAAAACAGGCAAGATCCCTCATGTTGGAGGTCCTGTTGTTATGGGTTCTCCAAATGTAAAAATAGGAGGCATCCCTGCCGCGAGAAAAGGTGACAAACTCGTTTGTATCGGGCCGCCTGACAGCATATCTGCGGGGTCTTCTAGCGTTAAGATTAATGGTAAACCGGCTGCTAGATCAGGGGACTCTACATCTCATGGTGGAAAAATTCTCGTCGGTGTACCGACCGTCCTCATCGGGGGATAGATGCGAATTGGTTTTAAGATGCCTTTATGTCTTATTGACGATGAGGAAGTACAAGTCAGCTCTATTCTCGATACTTCATTTAGGTTTTCCGGTGAAAGAACACAAAACGTTAACAATGAAGTTTATGAAGAACGACTTTTTAAGCTCATTGCGTCACATGGGAGAAGCTTAAAACAAGCAGAAGTATCTGGTTGTGTTTGCGTATTGTTGCCCCAACTCAGCGACAAAACGCTACTGAAAAAAATCATGCTTAATATATCATCTGCCTTAGGTGGTCATCCAAGTACAAATATCTACTTGTATCCGTACGGGCAGGCATCCTTTTTGATGGCTCTTGGAAGAATAGAAAGAGAGTTGGTCTCAAGTCGACCAACCTGGGTTTTGGGATTTAATGCCAAAAATGACGACGTGAATGGTTCGCGTAGTTCGGTCGTGGCGGCGAAATGCGAGCCGTGCAAAGGTGGTTTATTCAGCAGAAACGTTTGTGTTGATTTAGATGCCACACAGCAGTCAATTGCAGTAGAGAAGGTCATGAAGCAGTTAGGGCTTAACTGTAAATATCCGGTGAGTGACTTTACTGTATCTGTTGAAGGCGAAGAGCCTATTTGGATGCATCATATTCAGAGCTTCTCACCGTGGATTACCTCCGACACTAGATACCATTTTCTGAATGTGAAGTTAGGTTCGCTTGGAGCCTGTAGCGGTATTCTCAAAGCAGTTTGCCTGTATCAACAACAATTGAACGAGGCGAGTGAACGCTTTCACGCTGTTCAGCTAGACATCGAGCCTTGTGGGTATGTTGTTGGGGCCTTATTTGGTCGAAGTGAGGAGGAAGATTCTTAGAACAATCAACACAAACCACATGAAAAGCTTACGAAGTCACGATATCCTAACGGGATAATAAGATAACGCCATGTTTGTGGCAGAAAGTGAATTCGAATGAAGTTTATCCACACCTCAGATTGGCATCTTGGCCGACAATTTCACAATGTCTCTTTGCTTGAAGATCAGCAGGCAGTTCTTGAGCAACTTATCCAATATATTGAAAACAATCCGGTTGATGCTGTAATCGTTGCCGGAGATGTCTATGATCGCTCCGTTCCACCAACGATTGCTATCGAGTTGCTTAATCGAGTCGTAAAGCGAATCTGTGGTGAGCTCAATACTCCTATGATATTGATTTCAGGCAATCACGATGGCGCAGAGCGTTTGGGTTTTGGTTCTGAGCAAATGAAACGTTCGGGACTGCATATCATCAGCAACTTTGAAGATATGTTAACGCCAGTTGTGATTGAAACGAAAGCCGCTGGTCATGTCGCTTTCTATGGAATGCCATACAATGATCCTGAACAAGTTCGTTATGTATATAAAGAGCCGGTGTCGACACACGATGAAGCTCATAAACTGCTTGCCGAAAAAATTACAGAGCAGTTCCAATCTGAGCATCGAAATATTCTAATCAGTCATTGCTTCGTAGATGGTGCTATTGAATCTGAATCAGAACGACCGCTCTCTATCGGTGGCTCTGATCGAGTTAGCCACGAGCATTTTTTAAACTTCGATTATGTCGCGTTAGGTCATTTGCACCAACCTCAAAAGAAAGGTGAGGAGTACATTCGTTATTCTGGTTCGTTGATGAAGTACAGCTTCGGTGAACAAAATCAAAAGAAAGGCTTCACATTAGTTGAAATCGGCAAAGATGGCTTTATTGGGGCGGAACATATTGAGTTAACTGCGCCTCATGAAATGCGTATCGTTGAAGGCGAATTGGAACAAATTCTAGAGTGGGGCAAAACGGACCCGAAAAATGAAGATTATTTACTGGTGAGATTAATGGATAAACACGCCATTTTGAATCCGATGGAGAAACTTCGTACGGTTTACCCGAATGTTTTGCACCTAGAGAAGCCAGGAATGCTAATTGGTGTTGAGCAAGAAATGGCGCAAGCTAAGCTCGCTCGCAGTGAAATTGACATGTTCAAAGATTTCTTTGCTGAAGCGCAGGATAGTGAATTATCCAATGAGCAAGAGCAAGCAATCAGCGACATCATTAAGCAACTTTCACAGCAGTAAGGGCCAAATATGAAACCAATCAAACTCACGATGCAAGCCTTTGGTCCGTTTGCGAAAACAGAAACTATTGATTTTGAAAAGCTTGGAAGTAATGCTTTATTTTTAATTAATGGACCTACTGGTTCAGGTAAAACCTCGATCTTAGACGCGATTTGCTTTGCGCTATATGGCGAAACCACTAGCAATGAACGTCAAGGGATCCAAATGCGCTGTGATTTAGCATCGCCACAGCTGCTGACCGAAGTAACTCTAGATTTCTCTTTGCATGGCAAAGTTTACCGAGTGACTCGCGCGCCGGAGCAAGAAGCTCCGAAAGCCCGTGGTGAGGGCTTGACCGTTCGCAAACACACGGCGTCATTGTATGAATTGGGTGAGACAGAAAAACTCATCACCAGCAAAACGACCCAAGTTAAAACTGAGATCACTAATATTATTGGTTTGAACGAAACTCAGTTCCGTCAGGTTATGGTATTGCCTCAAGGTAAATTTCGCGAGCTGTTATTAGCAACGTCTAAAGAGCGTGAAGAAATCTTTGGCCAGTTATTCGAAACGGATATCTATAAAAAGATCGAATACGCCTTAAAAGACAAAGCAAGCTCGATAAGCAAAGCAAAAGATGAGTTTGATAACCAAATTCGTGGCGCGCTTCAAGTTGCTGGAGTGACATCAGAAGCGGAATTAACAGAACAACGTGAAACGCTGTCTGTCCAATTCGCGTCAGCGCAAAAGCGAGAGCAGGAATCGCTTGCTCAGTTAAATGCCGTGAAAACAGAAATTCAGAAAGCTGAAACGTTAAGCAATGAATTTAAAAAGCATGAACAAGCAGAAGCCGCGCTTCACCTGCACTTGCAACAAACTGAAACCATTTCGGCTCGCCAACTGCAGTTAGATAATGCGAAAAAGGCGAGTAGGATTGAACTGCCTTATATCACGCTGCAAAATGCTGCCCAGCAAGTTCAAGATTTAAACCAAAAGGTTGCCGTTCTTTCTCAAGACCTAAAAGCCGCTGACGACATTTTAAAAACGAAGGAACAAGCTTTCCAACAGGCAAAAGAACAAGCGAATCGGGTTCCTACGCTGACAGAGCAGCAATACCAACTCGAAAGCATGAAAGGCAAGTTGGTCGAGAAGGTTGAACTGGATAGTGCCATCGCTGCAGGACTTCAGCAGAAATCAGAATTTGAAGAAACGCTAAAAAAATACATAGTGTTTAGGGAAAAACTGACGCAAGACGCCCTGCAAGCGCAAAAAGTGTTGGAGCAAGCTCGCGTTGATGTCGCAAGTATTGGTAGTGTGGATGCAGAGATCAAACAGCAGCAGCGTTTGATGTCGGATCTTCAAAAGTTAGGTAATTTAAATCAAGAGCTTTCAAAGCTAGATGCATTGACGTCAAGTAAACAAGCCTCGGTAACTCAAGCCAAGTCTTATTATGAAAACCTTCAACGTGAAGCGGATGCGCTAGAGCTCAGTTGGCATAATGCGCAAGCGGCAGTTCTTGCTCTTCGTTTACAAACTGGAGAGAAGTGTCCCGTTTGTGGTAGTACCGAACATCCTCAGCCTGCTCAATTTGTTGGTGATGAAGTCACAAAAGAGCAAGTTCAACAGGCTCGTCATCAGGAGCGTGAGGCTCAAATCACGCTGAACCAATTGAGCAACCAGTTGGAACAACACAATATTGCGATTGCTCAATACACGCAGCAAATTGAGCAAATGGTTTCGGAGTTAGGGCAGAACGCGAACCTAGAGCTGCAAGCATTACAGGCATCAATTCATCAACTCAATGAACGATTACAGCATTTGAACGCAATTAATATTGCTCAGCTTGAGCAAAGCGTGAACGAGTTGAATCAACGTTGTGTGGTTGGCGAAGGTAAGATCAACGATTTGCAAAACCAGATGGCTGCAAATGAATCGACGATTAAAGCAAATCAGCAGCAGTTAGCGAAATTGAGTGCGTCATTAGATGATAAATACACATCACTAGAGCAACTAGAAAACGACTTGACTCAGATACACAAGCAAATTGTTGAGCTGAATAACGGCCTAGAATCTGCGCAAGCGCAGTTACAACAAGCTGTGCTGGCGAAATCAAATGTCGATAGTCAGTTGACGACTCACCAACAGTGGCTGTTGGAAGCGAATAGTAAACTGGAAAATGCTAAAACCGAATGGGAAAGCGCACTAAAAGCGAGTGCGTTTGCTGATGAAGCGCACTTCTTACAGAGTAAAGTGAGTGAACAACAAACTCAAACTTGGCAACAAGAAATAGATAACTTTAAGCAGACAAAAATTCAGTTAGAACAAACTCTTGCGGATTTAAATCAAGCTTTGAAGGCGGTCGAGAAGCCTAATTTAGAAGCGCTTAACGTCAGTTTAAGCACTGCTCAACATTCGTATCTAGAAATTAGAAATCAGCTGGATAGCACGCGTTCACTGTTTGAGGGTTTGGAAAAAGTTCGCAATGAAATTTCTAATCTGCACGATAAAAACCGTAAATTAGAGGAAGAGTACAAAGTTTTCGGTACGCTTTATGATGTCGCCAGTGGTAAAACGGGCAGCCGTATCAGTTTACACCGATTTGTGTTGGGGGTTTTATTGGATGATGTTTTGATTCAAGCTTCTCAACGACTGAGTTTGATGAGCAAGGGTCGATATGTTCTAGCGCGTAAAACAGAGGGTTTTAAAGGTGCTGCAGGGCGAGGACTTGATCTCGTGGTGGAAGACGGTTACACCGGAAAAATGCGTGATGTTGCAACGTTGTCGGGGGGAGAATCCTTCATGGCAGCTTTAGCTTTGGCATTAGGCTTGTCTGATGTCGTGCAATCTTACAGCGGTGGAATTCGTTTAGATACGTTATTCATCGACGAAGGCTTTGGTAGCTTGGACCCTGAATCTCTCGATCTGGCGATTCAAACATTGGTCGACTTGCAGCAAACGGGCCGCATGATTGGCGTAATTTCACACGTGTCTGAACTCAAAGAGCAGATGGCGTTGCGAATCGATGTTGAACCGTCTAGGTTTGGTTCTACCGTTTCGGTTAAATCTCAGATGCTATTATCTAAATAAAAATCAAATAGTTAAATGAAAACAAAAAAGCCCCTTTATGGGGCTTTTTTATCGACTCTGACACTTATTGTTCGCAGAAGTGACCTTCTTTTGGCGATTGAGTAATCGCGTACTCTCCGTCGAGATTACGATATACAATAGTGTTCCAAATCGAGCCATCATCCATTTCAAATTCAATTGCGTAGTTCACACCGCTCACTATTTGTGCATGAACTGTCAGAATTTGTTTGAATGACGAAAGAGTATCCATTTGTTTCAGGACAAAGGCCATCGCCTTTTGTGCATCAGGGGTAGCATCAAATTCGTTCCACCCACCTGGCATGTTTCCCTGTGTATTACATACATCTGCCGAGGCTGTTACATGTGTCGTCTCTTCTTGGTTTTTTGGTTGGCAACCAACAAGCAACCCCAAAATTGCACAAGTCGACACTGTTTTTAACATCATAACCATCACCTCTATTCATATCGGATCGTATTATAGTGGTGATGAAATCACGCCATTGTCTATGTTGTGCAAACTTTTGATATGCACAAAGTTAATTCGATGAGTAATTGGAGCGAGTTTACATAGAAAATAAGCACGATAAATCAAACACTCTGTTCTTGATAAATCAGTTTACAGTGTAAAAACTCGTGATGTTGTTGCCTACGAAGACTCAATTTAATCGAGAGTTGGGGCAGCGTTAAGCGCTATAAATCAAATTTAATATGAGTTATGGTTCACATGATTGACATTGAAACTTCTTATCAATCATACAAAACACTACTATCACCGACCTGTAAAAATAAGCTGTAGTTTTGACTAACTGCAGCGTTCTTCGTTAGTTTGTTGCCAGCGCCATGGAGGGCGTTATATGAAAAGGATAAATGTCATTGGTAGTAGCGGCAGTGGTAAGTCTACTTTCGCAAAAGCCTTAGCTCAGAAGCTCGACGTTACACATATCGAAATGGACAAATTGTTTTGGAAAGCGGGCTGGCAAGAAAGCACCGACCATGAGTTTTTCAGCAACTTAAAAACGGCCCTCATGCAAAGCGAATGGGTTTTGGATGGAAACTATTCTCGAACTGAAAGCATAAAGTGGCAAGACGTCGACACGATAATTTGGTTGGACTATTCAAGAATGGTGACGTTTTACCGAGCGATCAAACGTGCACTCACTCGTATTTACACAGAGCAAGAGCTGTGGGAAGGGACTGGTAACAGAGAAAGTCTGTATCGACTGTTCACAAAAGACTCCATCGTATTATGGTCTATTAAAAACTACGCAAAACGACGACGAAAATATCTTCAACTGAAACGTGAATTGAGCGGCTCACCCATTCAATTTGTTCATTTGATTAACCCGAAAAAAGCACAAGCTTATCTCGAAAAACTATAAAATAAGTAAAAGCTAAGAGAAAACAAATAGATGGACATTATTTTTGTGCGACATGGCGTGCCAGATTTTTCATTAGCTGATGAAAGATCCATGACGCAGTTAGAGAAAGATTACGCGCCATTAGATCGAGCGTGTTTATCGGAACTTCATCAAAAGCTTACCAACGCCGTATTCGATGATGCGCAGGCTATTATTTGTTCACCATATACGAGAGCGCTCCAAACGGCGGAGATCCTTAACCGTCGTCATGGATTTGAATTGTTTGTCGAACACGATCTGAGAGAGTGGCGGGCGGATACTTCTGGTGGTTATATTTCGTTGGCCGAGCGAGACCGGCGTTGGCACGAATATCGCGAGTTGCTAAAACTAAGACTGCCGATGAGCGACGAGCGCTATGAGCATGTGACAGCGTTAAAAGCACGAACGGTGGCGGTTTTGGAAAGGTACAGACAATATGACAAAGTTATTGTCGTCAGTCATTTCAATGTTTTTGAAGCTTTGCAAGGTTATCAGGAACAAGGGTTGGCTTGCGGAGATTCTAAAATCTTTCGTCTGTGATCGATTTTCAATCTTATAGAGTAAAATCAATGAGTAATCGCTATTGGAGTTAAAAATGAAATCTATAAAAGCATGGATGTTGTTATGTTTGATCGCGATGTTTGGTTGTACGTCAAAACCAGATGATGTTGAGCCTGTAAACAACTTTGCACTCCAACCCTACCTCGGTAAATGGTATGAAATCGCTCGACTGGATCATTCCTTTGAACGCGGCCTCTCTAACGTTACGGCTGAATACGAATTGCGTGAAGACGGTGGTGTCACGGTTATCAACCGTGGTTATTCGCAAGAAGATAAAAAGTGGACACAAGCCGAAGGCAAAGCGTATTTCGTTGGAGATGAAAACATCGGCCATCTTAAAGTTTCATTTTTTGGCCCGTTCTATTCTTCGTACATTGTGTTCGAGCTAGGAGAAAACTATGAGTACGCCTTTATTTCAGGTTTTAACCATGATTACTTGTGGCTACTTTCTCGGAAACCAAATGTCGATAAGGCGACGGTGGAGCGATTTAAGCGAGTCGCCAAAGAGAAAGGCTTTGTGCTAGATGAGTTGATCCTGGTCGATCAAAAACAGTAAATTGTCCAACTGCTGACCTTACAGTAAGGTTCGATGCTTCATAAAGCTCAGTGGTGTTTGTCCCGTTTGTTTTTTAAAGAACGCAATGAATGCACTGTCTGATGAAAACTCTAAGCAATGGGCAACATCACTGACTTGCCTCTCCTCACACAACAGCTCTATTGCCTTTAACAATCGCCATTGCTGGCGCCAATCTTGATAAGACATGCCTGTTTCGGACTTAAACAGTCTTGTAATTGTCTTACTGCTTGCCCCGATTGTTTTCGATAAATGGTTGAGATCAGGAGCAATGAATCCGTCTTTTGTCATCGCGTTTCGAAATGAAGCCAAACGACGATCCGATGGCAATGGTAAAGTGAGCTCGAATTGCTTCGCTTGATAAAACTCTTCCCAAAACAATATGGTTGTCGCATTCGTTTTGGTTTGTTCTATGTCCCACTCCCACAAAGCCATTTTATTGATCAGTGCTTTTAGGAGATCGTTAACTTCAATCATCACGATGCTTTTCGGGCAAGAAAATTTGTCACAATCGAAATAAACAGAACGATACGCCACAACATTCGTCATTACGGCGCGATGTGGAGTCTTAGGTGGGATCCACACTGCTTTGGTTGGCGGCAAAATACAAATGGAATCATTTAGGGCAAACGTCATGCATCCTTGTGGCGCGTAAAGTAACTGACCTTTATGGTGCTGATGCATCCCTGAGTCGTGTTTACCAACATCTGCAGCAATGCCGACCACGTTGGCTGTGAGCTTGTCTGCATCAAACTGAGTGTTTTCTTCAATAAGTGCCATTTGTCCGAATTTTGATGTTTTTGGTCTTAATGATGTTAATGGGTAAAGCATAACGCCTTCTATACTGCGCGCCAAGTTAAGTTTGTTACCCACTTAAGCTTCTGAATTCATCAGGTCGAAGTGGGGTAGAGAGGCAAAAATGAAAACGAAACCTTCTATTGGATTAATGGTTGTGATGCTGATGTTTCCACAAATTGTAGAGACGATTTACAGCCCTGCACTTGGTGATATTGCACAGTCATTCTCAGTCACCTATACGCAAGCAGCGCAAACCCTGTCCATCTACTTTACAGCATTTGCAATCGGAGTCGTGGTTTGGGGGCTATTAGCAGATAAATGGGGAAGACGTCCAACCATGCTAGTTGGCTTGCTCGTTTATGGGCTTTCTGCATTGGTTGCGATGCAAACTGACCGCTTTGATGTGGTCATGTTGGCTCGAGCGTTGAGCGCCTTTGGTATCGCAGTTGGCTCGGTGGTGACGCAAACCATGTTGCGGGACAGTTTTTCTGGCGAAGAGTTGGGTAAAGTATTCGGCGTAATGGGAATAGGAATTTCTGTCAGTCCGGTGATTGGCATGTTGCTCGGCGGCCAGTTAACCGCATTGGGCGGCTATCAAACCGTCTTTTTTACACTGTTTGTCATGGCCTTAGGCTTGTTTGTTTACAACGTTTTCAAACTGCCAGAGACACAAATTCAGAAACAGCCTTTGAATATGGGTTCACTTCTGGGGCGAATGCTGAGAGATGCGCAAATCTGGCAATCGACGTTATTAGTTGCGCTCTACAATATCGCATTGTTTTCTTACTACCAATTAGGTGCTTTCACATTTGAGGCGTTAGGTTTTAGCTCATCGGAGTTTGGATACAGTGGCGTTGTACTTGGCTTAGGTACATTTGTCGGCAGCTTGTTGAATAAATTTTTGCTGGGTAAAGGACGAACGCAAACATCTTTGTTGTGGATCGCATCGATACTGTTGTTGGCTGGTGGGTTTGGTGTCTTTTGGGCTCAAACATCTATTTGGTTTTTAGTTCCAATGCTATTGGTCGTGATGGCTTTTGGCATTGCGATACCTAATGTACTAAGCGCTGCTTTGGTGGATTATAAACAGCAAGCGGGCAGTGCAGGCGCAGTATTTGGGCTGATGTACTACTTACTGATTGGGGCGGGGCTTGGATTGGCAGGAATAATTCAAAACCTAGGTGTAGTACAGATAAGTTGTGCAGTAACCGTATCGTTAGTGACAATGTCACGAATGAAGAAATAGATTCTATACGTAAAAAGCCCCGCTAAATGAGCGGGGCTTTTGGTTGCAAATTGACCTATCCGAAAAAGTGCTTTCAAATAGCGAACAACTAGGGCTATTTGATTAGGCGAACAACCAATGAACCAGGAGCCCTGATCGACTCAATGTTGTGACTTAATACCGTGCCACTAGTCGGTGCCATGTAGCGCTGAATTTCGTCACCAAAGCTATCGTATTGAATCGCAAGCAATTGACCTTGTTCAACGGTATCCATCATTTTCACTTGCGGTAGAACGAAGCCACCAAACTCGGCTCGAATACTGATGATCTCGTTACCTTCAAGGCAAGGGATGACTGGCGAAGCTTCACCAGAAATCACTTCGTGGCGTTTTAGCACGTTAAAAATCCCCGCAACCGTACGATCAATCAACGCTTGCTCAGTGTAACGCCCCATGCCCACTTCGATAGTAATGCTTGGAATGCCGCTGTTGTTCCACACGGTTTCTAAAACACCTGCATCCCCCGGATCGTTTAAGATAGCGTCTGGGTTAATTGAGCGAGCCATTTCCAACGATTGTTCGATACGGAAATCGGCAAACACATACAATGGGTAAGCGGCACCACTGGTTTGGGTGTGCAGATCAATCGCAAGCTCTGCATTTGGCTTAAGCAGATTGTTCCATAATGCAAACAGGTAGCGATTGGCCTCATTGCCGTTTGCGTCGCCTGGGAAAAAGCGGTTTAGGTTTGCTGGTGAGGCATCAGGATCAGCGGAGTAAAAATCGCGGCTGTGGTTCAACATACCCGTTAAGTTGATGGTTGGAACAACAGTGACAGTGCCCGCCAGTTCTTTGCCGATCAGCTCTCGAGCTGTTTTTTGCGCGGCAAGAACGCCGTTGTATTCATCGCCATGAACACCGGCAGTGATCATAATCTTCTTGCCCGGCTTGTCGCCTTTGAATACCAATACTGGTAGGTGTTGCCACTGAGATAGGGCATTGGTTGCTATGCGGAACCAGAATTTATGCTCGCCAGCAGGCAAGTCAGTTACGTCGAGAGATTGAATGACTTGATGACCTTGAATTACGTCATCCAGAAATTGTGTTGCCATTAAAGTTGTCACTCCAAAACATCGTTTTGATGCTTATTTGTCATTTGGCTTGAATCAAAAAAGGCGAGAACTTGTCTCGCCTTCTTATCTGTTAATCAGTTTACGCAAAACCCATCACGTGAGCTGCGACGACGACAATGCTCGATAGGGTAAAGAGTAATAGCATAAAGCGCCAGCAGAATTTCGCCCAGTCACCCCAGTCGATACGACACACGCCAAGCGTTGCCATTAGGGACGCAGAAGTAGGGACTATCACGTTAGTGAAACCATCACCCAGTTGGAATGCCAGAACCGCTACCTGACGAGTTACGCCAGCGATGTCTGCAAGAGGAGACAGCAGAGGCATCGTAAGTGCTGCTTGGCCAGAACCCGAGGTCACGAAGAAGTTGAAGATGGATTGGAACACATACATCAACCAAGCTGCGGCAACATCAGGAAGGCCGCTGATCACGCCGCCTGCGCTGTTCAAAATCGAGTTCAGTACGCTTGCTTCATCGGTAGTACCACCCCCCAGAATAAGCAATACACCTTTCGCACAACCAACCAAAAGAGCAGGAGCTAGCATGATTGCTGCGCCTTCTTTGAAAGCATCCGCCGCACAGTTAAGGGTCATGCCATTTAGGCGGAAGATCGTACCGATGATGGCAACCACAAAGCCCATTGTGAAGAACTGAGAAGCGATTTCTGGGATGTACCATGCTTTGGCTACTACGCCCCAAACCACCCAAATCGTCGTTGCGATAACCGTTAGAATAACGAGCGTGTCTCCGAAGTTCCAACGAGAGTCGTGGCTACCTAGTTCTTGCTGACGGAAGTATTTATCCGTACGGCGGCTGTAAGAGTACTCAGGATTTGCTTTGATGCGAGACGCATAAACCATCGTAAAGGCGATACCGATGAGTGTAAAACCAACCCAAAGTGCCATACGAACCGTCATGCCCGATAGTACAGGAATACCAGCAATACCTTGTGCAATCGCAACCGAGAATGGGTTCATCCAAGATGTCGCAAAACCAATCTGAGTCGCAACGTAAGTCACCATTACGGTCGTAATGCCGTCATAACCTAGGCGAACCATCAATGGAGCGATGATGATGGCGAACGCCACCGCTTCTTCACCCATCCCAAAGACAGCGCCGCCCAAAGAGAACAGCAAGAACAGAACAGGAATGAAGAGCGCTTCATTACCTTTGGTTTTGTCGATCAGGCGAAGGATACCGTTGTCGATAGTGCCCGTGCGCATCACGACACCAAAAGCGCCGCCGATCACAAGCATAAACATGATAACGCCGATTGCGCTGCCCCATTTTGAACCTGAAACCAGACCTTCAAATGGGAAGTTCATCAAGCCAATACCGCCGCCAGAAGCGAAGAGACCCACTTTGTTGTAAACCAGCTCGCCGTTTTCGTCGGTTGCGTACGAGAAAGAAGACGGATCAATAACAGTACGTGTTTTTTCCGCCCCATCTACCACGTAAGACACCTGTTGGCTATCAAAGTGACCAGCAGGAATTAGATAGGTAAGAATCGCAGCAAAGATACCAACAAAAAAGATTAAAATGAGAGTGTCAGGCATCTGCCATGATTGCTTTGTTGCAGCCGATTCCGATGGCTGCGCATGTGTGTGAGACATAACTTACTTCACGTCGAATCAAACAAAGCATGAAATATCGATAAAGTAGAATAAAAAGTCAATATTAATGCCTATAGTGAACTATAAATTCATCAAATATTTGATCTAAAGTGTGTTTGATTGATTTGTGTTCATTTGTTGGTGGAATGTGTTGTTGGTTTTATATTCAGGAAAATAAATAGGCTCGCACTGCTGACGAGCCTTTTCTCACTCATTAATGCAAACCGTTTAGTCGCCTGATTGCTCGGCAAAAAATGCAGCAACATCGCGGAGATCTTCATCGTTCAGCATACGTAACTGCGCTTTCATCATCTCTGCCAGTGGCCCGGTTCGCAAACCATCCTGATAGGCTTTCATCGAGTCATACAAGTATTTAGGGCTTTGACCTGCAAGGTTCGGATAGGCGTCATTACTACTTAGTCCATTTGTGCCGTGGCAATATACGCAGCTTGGGGCTTTAACTTTGCCTTTCTCAGCATCGCCAAAAGGATTGGCATAAACGGTGGAAGTAAAAATGAGAGACGTTAAAAGGAGGGTTCTTAGCATTATGGATTCTCGATTTAGCGATAATTGACCGTAGAATAAAGCTTCCCCCAAGGGGAAGCTCAATGATCAAAATCAATCTAAAGAAGAGATTTAAGGCTCGATAGGAAGGTTTGAATATCTTCAGCAGAGATGTCTTTGTGTGTAACAAAGCGAATTGGGTTTCCCGGGCTGATGATGATGTTTTGTTGCTTGAGTTGTTCCGCGATGCCTTGGATATCGACTTTAGCATCCAACTTAGCAAACACAATGTTGGTTTGAACGAAGTCAGGATTTACCGAGAAACCCGGTAGTTCAGCTAAACCTTCCGCCAATGCTTGTGCATTGATGTGATCTTGCTTTAACTGCGCGACTTGTTCAGTGATCGCCAGTTTACCTGCTGCCGCTAGAATGCCCGCCTGACGCATTCCGCCGCCGACCATCTTTCTTAAACGGCGAGCTTTCGCTATGTATTCCTTGCTGCCAAGCAGCAGTGAGCCAACGGGTGCCGCAAGACCTTTCGATAAACAAATCGTCATGGAATCAAAGTATTGACCAATATCTTTGACGGGAACATCGAGCGCAACAGCTGCGTTAAACACACGGGCACCGTCGAGATGCAGTTTCAGATTGTGTTTATTAACGAATTCACGAGCTTCCGCTAAGTAAGACAGTGGGATCACTTTACCGTTGATGGTGTTTTCTAAACTTAGCAGACGAGTACGAGCAAAGTGCGCGTCATCAGGTTTAATTGCTGCCTCTAATTTGTCAAATGGCAACGTGCCATCTGGATTGTTTTCAATTGGCTGAGGCTGGATAGAACCCAGTACCGCTGCGCCACCTGCTTCATATTTGTAATTGTGCGCTTGCTGCCCGCATAAATATTCATCGCCACGCTCACAGTGCGCCATTAATCCTAAAAGGTTTGCTTGTGTGCCAGAAGTGGTAAACAACGCTGCCTCAAACCCTGCCAATTTAGCCGCGAATTGCTCTAGCTCGTTTACGGTAGGATCGTCACCATAAACATCATCGCCAACAGGGGCGCTGAACATTGCTTCGCGCATAGCTTGGGTGGGTTGAGTCACTGTGTCTGAACGAAAATCCATGAATATCTCCTTGGTCCAAATTCCTAAATGTATCCGCAAAGGCGAGCTTTGCTTAAGCAAGCGATGGTTTTGGCATCGGTAATGGTGCCATCAATAATTTTTTCTTCGAGCTGTTCCCGTGACAATGTCACGACTTCAATCACTTCATCGTCGTCACACTCGTAGCGATTGGTTTTGGCTAAGTGTTCGGCGACAAACAAATACTGAATTTCATCACAAAACCCAGCAAGCGGCGTCACTTGACCGAGTGGGGTAAATTTTTCTGCGCTGAAGCCAGTTTCTTCTTCCAACTCACGTTGCGCGCAGCAGAGCGGGTCTTCGTCGCCTTCACGAGTACCTGCTGGTAACTCCAGAAGCCATTTATTGAGAGAAGGTCGAAACTGATTCACTAAGACTATATCGCCATTGGTGGCGATTGGCAGTATTACAGCAGCGCCTGGATGGTGAATGGTGGTGTGTGAAATGACTTGACCTGTAGGAAGTTGAACGTCTTCTTCAACCAAAGAAATTTGCTTCCATTTATGAATTGTTTTGCTCATGCAGTTGTAAACCCTAGCAATGACCGCAATTTGACGTTTTTGAACATTAACTACAAACGGTGGGAAACAAAAGCAAAAATTGTTGCAAGGCCACGAAAGCGTTTGCACTTTCAGTGAGCTATATCTCATAAATGGAAACTTTGATTGCTCAGCAAAGAGAGAGATAAGCATCTGTTATAAGGGTGATTCGAACAAATTACACTTGTAACAAAGTGATAACAAATGTATAAAAATAAATACACAGCATCAGTTCAGCAGCCGGAGTACGTATGAGCCAACCTTCTTTTGCATCCAATGCCGAAAAAGCACTACTTTCCGAGCGTATTAACAAGCTTGCAAAAGCGTTAACTGATGGCGTTTATGAACGCGAACACACCATCAAACTCTGTCTCCTTGCCGCTTTGGCTGGGGAGAGCGTCTTTCTTTTAGGCCCTCCAGGTATTGCAAAGAGTCTTATTGCAAAGCGTCTTATCCAAGCTTTTGATAACAGCAGTTACTTTGAATACTTGATGACTCGATTCTCGACACCAGAAGAAGTGTTTGGTCCTTTGAGTATTCAAGAGTTGAAGGACAACGGCCGTTATGTCCGACTCACCGAAGGTTACCTACCTACAGCGCAAGTCGTTTTCCTTGATGAGATTTGGAAAGCGGGCCCTGCGATTCTGAACACTCTGTTGACCGTCGTGAACGAAAAAACATTCAAAAATGGCAGTGACATTGAACGTGTTCCAATGCGTTTGCTGGTTTCTGCTTCCAACGAATTACCAGATGAAGACAGCGGCCTAGACGCACTTTATGACCGAATGCTCGTACGTGTGTTCGTAAACCGAATTCAGAATAAGCAAAACTTCAAATCCATGCTAACCGTTGGCACATCGCAAGAAGCGCAAATTCCGGAAGGTTTGGCGATTACCGATGAAGAGTATCACCAGTGGCAGCAACAACTCGACAAACTGACACTCACCGACAATACATTTGAAAAGCTGTTCCAGCTAAAAACGATGCTGGAAACCAAAGTGGAAGCGCAATTTGGCGACGCAGCACATACCGACATGTACGTGTCTGACCGTCGCTGGAAAAAGGCGGTGAAGCTACTGAAAGCGAGCGCTTTCTTTAATGGTCGTGATGAAATTAATCCTCTTGATCTGTTGTTATTGCAAGACTGTCTCTGGAATAGCCCTGAGTCGCGTGATGTCGTGCGTGAAGTGGTACAAGAATTCGCGCTCAAGCACGCTTTTGACCAACAAGACGCAGAGCAGGAAATCGAGTACTGCCGCGAGTCTTTGATTGATGTTCAGCATGAGCTAGAAGACACCTACCGTATGACGCTGACCTCTGAAGCAGCAACGGGTATTTTGCGCAAAGAAACCATGCGTTTCGATACTTCGAAGGCGAAAACCTACAAAGTGGGTGCGGCCGTTAACCTAGTGAAGTTAGTTATCTTGCAAAGCAACATGTCGGTATCGGAATCGGAAAAAGGCGATAGCCGTTGGGTTTATGTACCGAAAGATGAACTGGACCGTGTGATCAAAGATGGCCAAGGTGATGTGTACGGTTACGTAAACCAAAACACCAATATGTGTCGTCTGCGTTTTGATGTGGATGCGGCGAACAACTTGGTGATCCGCGATATTGCTAACCGCGGTATTTTGGTGAGCTTGGTAACGCAACAAGGTTTGGACATTGAGCTGTACCAAAAATGGTTGTCGCAAAGCGAAAAAGCCGTAAACCAACTGAGTGAAGCAGAGCACCACATGCGTAAAGTCAAAGCGAACTTTCATGATGCACTGCCACACAGTTTTGTGGATCCTGAATTACCACGTCTTATGGAGTCGAGTCTGCAACAGGTGAGCCAACGACTTGAGTCTATCCAAGGTGAAAGCGAGAAGATCATTCAACGCTTTAAAAACTTACATCAGTTTTTCTCTTAAGGAGACGACATGTTAGGTGCAGACGGACTCAACTTGGCGCTGATGGTGGCGGATTCAGGCATCATCGACAGTGCTGTAAACGATTTGATGGCTCGCTCTCAAGTCATGATGATGGCAGAAAACCGAGGTGTAAAATCGTCGGTGAAAAACCATTTGTTAAAATGGCGCGGCAACGTAAAAAAACGCATCACCAAAGTATGTGAGACGGAGCGTTTCCAACAAGAGCTCGCTTTATATCAAGAAGTGATTCACTGGGATGAAGATGAGTTTTTTGAGCGCATAGAGGATGTGATCAAAAAGCTTGAGTGGCACTCTGCGTTTTACATGCAAGCACGCCGCATGATGGAAAAGAACAAAGGGGTTAATAACCCGATGTTCCCGCATTACTTCTGTGACCAATGGTATCAAAGCCTTGCTGATGCAATTAAACAGGCGCAAGTAAGTGAGTTAGAAGCCAACAAAGAGAAAGTTCTTAACGATCTGTATCAACGTATGGAAACCATGCGCAATATGGATAAAGTGACGGAATCTGGCGACGCTGAAAGCGTAGGGCGCTTGTGGGATATGGCTTCGGCAAAACTCAGCAAAACCGATTTAACGGTGATGAAGCGTCATGCGGAGTTTTTGAAAAAGCACAAAGGCTTGCAAGAAATCGCAGAACAGCTTGGCCGTATGGCTGGGCAAGTGAATGATCCTGACTTAAACCGTGCACCAGCGGAAGAGCTGCAAATGGTTGAAGAAAAAAGCGACGAAGCGACTGATGATATCGTCGGTATCCATGAAAGTGATGATCTCAACAAGCTGCTGCCAAACGAGACCATGTTTTTGGCCTACCCAGAGCTAGAAGTCGTGTTCTACAAGCATCTGGTCGACAAGCGTTTGATGAACTATCGCACGCAAGGTAAATCTCGCACTTTACGTAAAGTCAAAGCGCATCGTCCAGACAACAAAGCTGTGGATATCGAAAAAGGGCCGTTCATCGTCTGTGTGGATGCCTCTGGCTCGATGAGTGGTTTCCCTGAGCAGTGCGCAAAAGCGATGGCGTATGCGTTAATGCAGATCGCACTGGCCGAACAGCGCGATTGTTACGTGATCATTTTCTCTACTGAACACATTACCTATGAGCTCACCAAACAAGATGGTTTGCGTGAGGCGGCGGATTTCTTAACGTACAGTTTCCATGGTGGTACAGATTTGGAGCCAACGCTTATCAAATCCATCGATTTGATGAGTGGAGATAAATACAAAAACGCCGACATGGTGGTAATTTCTGATTTTATTGCGCCAAAACAGCAAGATGAGTTGTTGGCAAAAGTGGATGCGCTTAAAGCGAAGAAAAACCGCTTCCATGCGATCAGTTTATCTAAATACGGAAACCCTGCGTTAATGTCGATGTTTGATCATACTTGGTCTTACCATCCAAACGTTGTGGGACGTTTACTCAAGCGCGTAAGTAACGGTTGATGACCTAAAGCGGCGAATTCGCCGCTTTATTTTTAGTTCGTTTATCGGATGAATGTGTTTGGGGAAGAATCAATAAATACGCAATTGGATCGAATTTTCATCTGATTGATTTAAAAAAAAGCAAACAAACAGAAAATGAAAGATTTTTGTTTGACTATCTTTTCTGAATCCGTAAAGTAGCAACCAACGCAACGGGGGAGACCTCTTAAAGCGTTAAAGAAAGGCGCGTTGGCAGAGTGGCTATGCAGCGGATTGCAAATCCGTGGACCTCGGTTCGACTCCGGGACGCGCCTCCATTTGCGACACTAGCTCAGTTGGTAGAGCGCAACCTTGCCAAGGTTGAGGTCACGAGTTCGAACCTCGTGTGTCGCTCCAAATTGTTCAGATATGGCAATTGCGGTATCTCGATGCTTAAAGCATTAACTTAAAACCAGCGAAAGCTGGTTTTTTTGTATCTGAATATCCGAAAACAGATCCTATTCTTATTTCTCTCTCGTGATTTGTAGGTATCACCATTGGTAACTGTGACCCTACATTTAGCGCCTCGGCTGATATCGGTTTACAATATCGGCCTCTAAAGGATTTGACGAAGACGCATGAGAAACACCGACGATTACATCATTTTTTACCATTTGGTCGAACAAGGCTCCTTCAGCAGTGCGGCAAGGCACATGGAGCTCAATAAATCGGTGGTTAGTAAACGTATTGCGAAGTTGGAGCAAGAATTAGGTGTTCAGCTTCTTTATCGCACGACGAGAACGCTGACGTTGACAGAGGCGGGGCAATCCTTCTTTGTGCACGCTAAAGCGGTTTATCAAGCTGTTGCTACAGCCGAAGAATCGATCGTTGGATTGGGGAAGAACCTGTCTGGCAACATTAAGATCACGGTACCTACCATTTCTGGTGAGTTGATTCTTCCGGGTGTGATTTCGGAGTTCAATGACAAGTATCCTGACATCAATATCGATATGGAACTTGATAATCGATTTGTCGATATCGTCAATGAGCGTTTCGATCTGGCCATTCGTACTGGCATGTTGCCAGATTCTAGCCTTATTGCCAGAAAGCTGGTGGATGCAAACTGGGTGGTGTGTGCGTCTCCCAAGTATCTTGCCAAGCATGGGATTCCAAAGCAGCCGATCGAACTGACTAAGCATAACTGTTTAGTATATTCCTATCAGGAGACTGGCGCGCGTGAGTGGGCGTTTAAAGCCGACGATAAGACGTACCAAGTTACCGTTGATGGCAACTTATGCACCAACAACTCTTCCGCGTTGCGAAATGTCGCGCTGTTAGGGCAAGGTGTTATCTACGTGCCTCGTGTATTGGTGTATGAAGATTTAAAGCAGGGCAGCTTGATCCAGTTGTTCAAAGAAGAAACGGCGAAATGCTTGGGTATCTACGCTGTCTACCCATACACAAGGCAGCAACCCGAGAAGATTAAGATCTTCATTGATCACCTATACAACAGCTTCCAAAGTCAAAATTATCGATTTTAAATCAAGTCTACAACGCCATTGGTTACTTTGGTGTTGTGGTTTTGTTTCCACCTTTTCTCTTAAATAATTTATCCAATTTAGCCACTTACACGGTGTTACTCCCTCATCACTTACTTTGATAACAAGACGTTGCGCACACCTGTTAAAGAATGGTTTTGTTATTGTTTCTTTTTGGAAACGATCTGTTTCTTTCGTTCTAACGTCGGTTTGTGAATGCTAAGTTACAGAAAAACAACAGATTAATTACGCTATGTGAGTGCTGGTTAAGGTTTGTACGCTTGACCTTGATGGACGCAGGGAAATTGACTGCTTATAGTGAGCCAAACTCAAATCCACACCGTGTTCGGTTGGATGTGAGTGATGCAAAATAACTAGAGATACGGATATGAAACAAAAGCAGCTGATAGAAGAATTTAAAACGATAGTCGGGGAAGAGAATGTCCTGACCGATCAGGTTAAAACCAAATACTACCGCTCAGGTTTTCGCTCTGGTAGTGGTACAGCGCTTGCCGTCGTGTTTCCTAACACTTTGTTAGAACAATGGAAGATCATTAAACAGTGTGTCGAGGCGAACTGCATCATCATCATGCAGGCTGCGAAAACAGGTCTCACAGAAGGCTCTGCACCAAGTGGTAACGACTATGACCGCGATGTCGTGGTGATCAACATTACCAAAATCAAAAAAATTCATCTGCTGGATGGTGGCAAACAGGCGGTGTGCTTACCCGGTGCAAGTCTACATTCACTAGAAAAAGAACTCAGAGCCGTTAACCGCGCGCCGCATTCTATTATTGGATCTTCATCGCTAGGTGCGACAGTTGTCGGTGGCATTGCCAATAACTCAGGCGGTGCGTTAGTGAAACGCGGCCCGGCGTATACTGAGCTTGCCATCTACGCGCAGGTCGATAAGCAGGGCAACCTCCATCTGGTTAACCATCTTGGTATTGATGGCTTGGGTGAGACGCCGGAAGAAATTCTTCACAATCTGCAAGAAGGTAATTTCGACCCAAGCAAGATCGTTCACGATGATCGCATGGCATCAGACAAAGAATATGATGAACGAGTTCGTGACGTAACGTCTGACATTCCTTCACGTTTTAATGCAGACGAGCGTCGCTTGTTTGAAGCGAGCGGCTGTGCGGGCAAATTGGGCGTGTTTGCAGTGCGTGTTGATAGCTACCCAGTGCCAAACAAAGAGCAAGTGTTTTACTTGGGCACGAACGACGCAAACAAGTTGACCAAATTGAGAAAAGATTTTCTGACTCAATTCGATAACCTGCCAGAAATGGGAGAGTATCTGCATCGCGATATCTTCAATATGGCAGAGAAATACGGCAAAGACGTGTTTTTATCGATCGACTTATTGGGTACGGACAAACTGCCTAAGATGTTCGCACTGAAAGCAAAAGTAGAGAACTTTTTAGAGCGAGTGCCATTTGTCAGCAAATATTTGCCAGACACCATTTTGTACTACGCAAGCAAATTGTTCCCGCAGCATTTGCCTGAGCGAATGTTAGAATTCCGTGATAAATACGAGCATCACTTAGTGCTAAAAATGAGTGATGACGGAATTGAAGAGGCACAAAAATACCTGAAAGAAATATGGGCTGTTGAAGATGATTGCGATTTCTTCGAATGTACGCCAGATGAAGGTAAAAAAGCTTACTTACATCGTTTTGCGGCGGCTGGGGCTGCGATTCGCTACGAAACGATTCATCGCAACGAGGTTGAAGACATTGTTGCGCTCGATATCGCATTGCGCAGAAATGATGAAGAGTGGTTGGAAACTTTGCCTGAAGAGGTGAGCAAAAATCTGGTTCAGTCGCTCTATTACGGGCACTTCATGTGTTACGTCTTCCATCAGGATTACATCTTCAAAAAAGGTACAGATACCAAATTGATGAAGAAGCTGATGTTAGAGCACCTCAATAGTCGCGGTGCAAAATACCCAGCTGAACACAATGTGGGTCATTTGTACGAAGCAGAAAACTCATTACAGAAGTTCTACCACGAGCTTGATCCAACCAATACTTTTAACCCGGGTATCGGTAAAATGGACAAATATAAGCGCAACTGTAACTGCTGTGCTTAAGACCTTGTTTTGAAAATTAGAGTATTAGGCTTATATATCTGAGATTCATCAAACATAAACACCAAAGCCCTGCTGACGCTATTAGAGTCAGCAGGGCTTTGGTGTTTATGAATCGTGATTTTGATGAATATGGCTTTTCTGAGCCTTTGACGCGATTGAAAACCCAGTTTTAGAAAGCGCGCACTGCGGCGGCGGCGATAATGCCAGCAGCAATAGCAGGAAGCGGTTTTTTAACGATAAACATTACCACAGCGGTTGAAAATAGAGCGGCTCTCGCACCGTTGTCACCTTCGACGGCGAGAGGCGCTAAGAGGGCAATCAATACAGACCCTGACATAGCGGTGATAAAACGTTGCACGCGTTCGCTAATCGGAATGAATGACATCACATAAACGCCACCCCAGCGAGTTGCCAGAGTTACCAATCCCATTGCGATAATGATAAACAGCGTGCCGCCTAAGCTTGTTTCAATGTTCATGCTTTTTTCTCCTTCCAACAAGCACCTAAAATACCGCCAGCGATTGCGCCGACAACGACATGGCTGTTTTCTGGCAAATACCAGTAAGCCATCAGTGATGAAGCTGCAGCCATGCCCCAAATCGCGAAGATACGCAGATTTTTAGGGCCGCCTGCAACCATAGAAAGTAAAAAGCAACCCATGACCATATCAAGTCCGAGACTGACTGGATCTTTGATGGCACCACCAAAGTAGATCCCCATCCAGGTGCCGACAATCCAGAAGCCCCAAAGTGCAAGCCCTCCGCCGACCAACAAACCAAACCCAGGCTCTTTCTTGCCAAATGCGTTCATCGCCATTGCCCAGTTCGCATCGGAGGCAAGCAACATAATGCCATAGCGCTTATGTGGCGGTAGCTGTCTCAGCCAAGGGTAGAGCGTCGCACCCATCAGAAGGTGGCGAGCATTGATGGCAAACACAGTAATCAAAACCGGTACAAGTGGTACTTCAGCTCCCCACATTTCTAACGTGGCAAACTGAGACGCACCAGCAAAGACGAGCGTACTCATTAAAAGAGTCGGAAAGGCGTCTAAGCCGGTTTGTACCGCAGCAACACCAAAGGCGAGGCCAAAGACCACCACAAAAAAGGAAAGCGGTAAAAGCTGAGTAAATCCGCCCCAGACGTCAGCCCGAGTGAACTCATGTAGCTCCCCAGAAGATCGAGGAAAAGAGGATGTATTTTCTGTCATAAATGTACCTAGCCGGCAGCAAAGTCGGGAGAAGCCCCAAATGGGTATTGTTGTGATTTTGTAAACTGCATGTTTAACATCAATTGGATGGGCTTTCAAACACAACCAGAATGTGGTTTTCGTCGCAGACAACAAGATGACATTAACGTTCTCGGTATTTCAGGTTTTATTGAGCGAAAAAAGAAAGCGAGCACGAAGCTCGCTTTGAGTTAGGAAGTGTTTAAAAAGGAAGTCGTAAGACTACTTCACATACACACGAGGGTTTGATGTGCCCCAAATGGTGTAAAGTTCTGGGAAGATCACGTCGGCGTTCTTCTCGATTTCTGCGGCATTGATGGTTTGAGATTTTTGGTTGCCGAACAGAACGACCTCAGAACCCGGCTTCACGCCTTTGATATCGGAAACGTCGATCATTGTTGTATTCATTGACGTTACGCCAAGCACTTTTGCACGTTGACCATTGATCAGCACGTCTGCCGTATTACCCATTTTTCTTGGGTAACCGTCAGAGTAACCGACAGGAAGGTTCGCCATTACGCTTTCTTTAGTGGTTGTAAAGCTGCTGTCGTAACCCACAGTGCTGTTTTTCGGTAGGTGGTGCAGTGATGCTACGCGTGTTTTGAAAGACACGATAGAAGGGTATTCAAGGTTAGTTGGTAGATCACCGTAAAGCACACCACCAGGACGAACCATATCAAGTTGAGCTTCTGGTACGTTGAGCGCTGTGTACGAGTTCGCTACGTGCAGAAGAATATCTTCACGTTTTAGATTCGCTTCTTTAATTAGCCATGCAGAGCTTTCTTTGAATGAACCAAGTTTCGCACGTACTTCTTCTGCGTTGTAATTCGGGAAGTGCGTCATGATACCGACAATCTCAACGCCAGATTGCTTAGCAATCGCAAGGGCTTCTTTTTTGCCGTTTTCTGTCGTCATATCAATGCCGTTACGACCCATACCGCCGTCGTTAAGCGCAAGGTGAACTTTGACTGCCTTGTTTGCTTTTTTAGAGAGTGCAGCGATCGCCTTTGCTTGAGCAAACGTGCCGATTAGCTCTTCAACATTAAGACCAAGTGCACCTTCAATTTCGCCAATCTCTGCTGAGCGAACACGCATTAATTGACCTTTAAAGCCGCTGTCGCGCACGACTTGTGCTTCTGCATTACTTGCGATCGCTACGCAAGGAATTTGCTGTTCTATGATAGTTGGCATTAAGCCTGCGATACCGTTGCCATAGGCGTCAGCTTTCATCACCGCACAGATTTTAGTCTGGTCACTCATGTGTGACTTAAACTGTTCGATGTTTTGCTTAAACTGACCTAAATCGATTTCTAGCCAAGTGTTGGATGATTGAATTTGACTCTCTTGGTCTAACGTCGTTTGAAGCTGGAGTGGAGCTGCGATTGAATGCATAGCAGGGGTGAACGTTGTTGCAGCAATGGCAATAGAAAGAAGAGTTTTCTTAAGGCGCATAAAACCTCCATACGCGTTTTTTATTGTTAAAGGAAAGCGTACGAGGGAATGTACGCCAGAAAAACAAAACGCCCCAAACTGCGGAGCTTGGAGCGTTTTTGTCGAGTCGTTTTAGTTTAGCTTAAAGCGGCTCATTACATCTTGAAGAGATACGGATAGCTGGCTCAGTTCGCGGCAAGCTTGTGCAGTTTGCTCTGAACCTTGCGCGACCTCTTGAGACGCAAGATGGATGTTTTCGATGCTACGGCTTAGTTCCTCAGCAACTGAGTCTTGCTGGTTACATGCTGTTGCGATTTGACTGCCCATGTCTGAGATATCAGAAATCGCATGTTCGATGTCATTCATCAGTTGTTTTGACTGAATGCCTTGGTCAGCGCACTCGGCAATGCTTGTGCGAGAAAGCTCAGTCGCTGATTTCGCGTCTTTCGCTAGTGATTGTAGCTGCTCGATGATCGCTGTGATTTCACTTGTTGAATCTTGAGTACGGCCAGCAAGAGTACGAACTTCGTCCGCTACAACAGCAAAGCCACGGCCCGATTCACCAGCACGCGCTGCTTCAATAGCGGCGTTAAGCGCAAGCAAGTTTGTTTGATCTGCGATATCACGGATAACATCAACCACAACGTTGATTTGGTTCGATTGCTGTTCAAGCTCTGAAACTGTATCACCAGCAGCGCCGATAACATTTGCTACTTCACCAATCGCATCAACCATGCTTTGTGTTTCACGCACACCAAGTTGTGTACGGTGGTTTGCATCGTTTGCTTGGCTCGCTGACTCTTCCGTGTTGCGTGCAACGTCCGCTACCGCAGCTTTCATTTCCGTCATTGCTGTTGCAACGTGCGTGATTTGTAGCTGTTGGTCTTTCATGCCAGAAGCAGAAAGCTCAGAGATTTGGTTCATCTCTTCTACTGCACTGCTCAATTGCGTTACAGCGGCAATAACGTTGTCGATAACTTGGCGTAGGTCGTTTTGCATCTTAGTCGTTGCATCTGCCAACTCGCCCAGTTCATCGTTACCAATCAATTTACGATCGATGTCTTTAGAAAGGTCACCTTTCGCAATCGAGTTTGCTTGTTCCACAACAAGTTGTAGTGGGCCACAAATTAAACGCGTTAGAACAAGCGTCATAACAATCATGATCACTAGAATGGTCACGTTACTCGCGATGGATGAGCTGCTCAAACCGTTCACTGAAGAAAGGATGTGATTTTTGTTGCTGTCCATTGCGACTTTCAACAAGCGGATTAGCTCGTTTAGATCAGAATCGACGGCTTCGAAGTCGTTTAAAGAGTTAGATAGAACAGCGAGCGCTTCGGTTTTGTTGCCTGCTAACATCGACTCATTGTATTGGTCCATAGTAACCAAGTACTGTTTCCATTGACGCATTAGGCGTTGGAACGTTTGTTGTTCTTCACCTGGCCAAATGGTTGAGCCGTAAGCTTCTAGTTCTTTGCTGATCTTTTCGCGTTCACGGATGTTACTTGCGATTTTGTTTCTGATCTTATCTGCGTCCTTATAGGTGTAAGTAGCAAATTGAGAGCGACGCCAGTGAGAAAGATCATCTCGGATCGCATCCACTCTTTCCATTGCTGGAAGAGTGTCATCAGTATAGTTTAAAAGCTCAGATTTGATTTCTTTGAGCTCTGTAGACAAAAACACGCCAAATACAATATTAATAAGCGCAATCAGTAAAAAAGAGAGCGAAATTTTCTTCGCAATAGATAGGTTTCTGATAGACATTGGTGATATACCTTGTTTTTTTTATGCAGTGTCGTCAAAGTAAACCACGTCCTTATATGTGATATTGATCCATTAAATTACTGCAACACATTTAAAGTATCATTAATCGAAACGATTTTCGATAACGCATTGAGCTTTTCAAAAAAATAAATTATGTCAATGGTTTTATAATGGTAAGACCAGGCGTTTTATGCATTTACGTGTAACAAATTGTTGAAAATGAAAGGATGCTTCCATTTTTACGGGGTGTTAACGATGTGCTTAATGCACAAAAGGTGAGGGAAGTACCGGAATGGTTGTGCATGGATATGATAAGAGCGCGATGCGACGCTTGCTGAACTTATTGTTTTACTCATTTGGTGACGAAAATGTGTGCTGATTGATCGTCAATTAAACTTGTTAGCGTGCTTTTTAATCGTTTGAATCAAAAAGGTAAAATTTATTGTTGACCAGATAAATTAATCCGTTAAAGTACGCCTCGTTCTCACGGCACAGGTCGTTGAGAGATGGTGTTACCATCGCAAATATTTGCGTTGCCCTGGTGGTGGAATTGGTAGACACAAGGGATTTAAAATCCCTCGGCGTTCGCGCTGTGCCGGTTCAAGTCCGGCCCGGGGCACCATCAAAACGATGTATGGATTTCAGATTCAGTTTTAAAACATCGTTCTCATGACAATGAGAAAACAATCAGGTAAGGCGCGTTGGCAGAGTGGCTATGCAGCGGATTGCAAATCCGTGGACCTCGGTTCGACTCCGGGACGCGCCTCCATTATTTCGAAAGCCAGTCTCTTATGACTGGCTTTTCTCGTTTCTAGTGCCCGCAAATCTCTTCTTCTCTTCTCTTCCTTTCTCTTCGCCTTGTTTCATTCATATCCGTATCACCAAACTCATTTGATCGTCATTCAATATTTTACACACGCTAATTATTGATTTTATAAATGTTAATCAACTCAATAATTGTATGGGTAGATTGGTGTTAATTTCTCTTCGATTGTAATCCGAACTTTCTGTCTTACAGACAATACGTTAGCAAGTTTTATGTGTTGCTATCGCCGCTGGATGGTAGGTCAGAAAGCGGGTTTTAGTCCTTTAACGTGAGAGAAAAATAATGAAAACATTCAAATTAAAACGCACTTTTTTACCGCTAACCTTGCTGCTCAGTGCTCCTGCCTTTGCTGGGCAAAATGGCACCATGATGCAGTACTTTCATTGGTACGTACCTAATGATGGCGCATTATGGACGCAGGTTGAAAGCAATGCACCAGCGCTCGCTGAAAACGGTTTTACAGCGCTCTGGCTACCGCCAGCTTACAAAGGCGCGGGCGGCAGTAATGACGTCGGTTATGGCGTCTACGATATGTACGATTTAGGTGAGTTTGATCAAAAAGGCTCAGTACGAACCAAATACGGCACCAAGGCTCAGTACATCTCTGCAATCAATGCCGCGCACAACAACAATATCCAAATCTACGGAGACGTTGTGTTTAACCATCGTGGTGGCGCTGATGGGAAGTCGTGGGTCGATACCAAGCGCGTTGATTGGGACAACCGCAATATTGAACTGGGCGACAAATGGATTGAAGCTTGGGTTGAGTTTAATTTTCCTGGCCGCAACGACAAATACTCGAACTTCCATTGGACTTGGTATCACTTTGACGGTGTTGACTGGGATGACGCCGGCAAAGAAAAAGCGATCTTTAAATTCAAAGGCGAAGGAAAAGCATGGGATTGGGAAGTCAGCTCTGAAAAAGGCAATTACGACTACCTAATGTACGCCGATTTAGACATGGATCATCCAGAAGTTAAACAAGAGCTGAAAGATTGGGGTGAGTGGTACATCAACATGACAGGCGTTGATGGCTTTAGAATGGATGCCGTGAAGCACATTAAATATCAGTATCTACAAGAGTGGATTGATCATTTACGTTGGAAAACAGGCAAAGAGCTTTTCACCGTTGGTGAGTATTGGAATTACGACGTAAATCAACTGCACAACTTTATTACTAAGACCTCTGGCAGTATGTCGTTGTTCGATGCGCCGCTTCACATGAACTTCTACAACGCGTCAAAATCTGGCGGCAATTACGATATGCGCCAAATCATGAATGGCACGTTGATGAAGGACAACCCAGTCAAAGCAGTGACTCTCGTAGAAAACCACGATACGCAGCCACTGCAGGCGTTAGAGTCGACAGTAGATTGGTGGTTCAAGCCTCTTGCTTACGCATTCATTTTATTGCGTGAAGAAGGTTATCCATCGGTGTTCTACGCAGATTACTACGGCGCGCAGTACAGCGACAAAGGCTACAACATTAATATGGCCAAAGTGCCTTACATTGAAGAACTTGTAACACTGCGTAAAGAGTATGCGTATGGCAAACAGAATTCTTATCTCGACCATTGGGATGTGATTGGCTGGACTCGAGAGGGCGATGCTGAACATCCAAACTCAATGGCGGTGATCATGAGTGATGGACCGGGCGGAACAAAATGGATGTATACCGGTAAGCCAAGCACGCGCTATGTCGACAAGCTGGGTATCCGAACTGAAGATGTTTGGACCGATGCCAATGGCTGGGCAGAATTTCCTGTCAATGGTGGTTCAGTCTCGGTTTGGGTGGGCGTTAAGTAACATCGTCCTGTGATTTTGATACAGAACATGCAAATTTCAATGAAACATTACATTTAATCAAGGTGTTATTTGATATTCATGTAACAAATGCGTAACTTATATTTGAGCATTATCTAGAGGAATATAAAGAATGGAATCTATTGCTGATGTATTGGTTGTCGCCATTGTGTTTGGTGCCATTTTTGGAGGCGGGATCGTCAAGTTGATCTTAAATCATCGTAAAGAAGTTCGAGCGTTAGAGATTTCTGAGCGAAATACGATGAGCCAAGAAGAGCAAGAAAGCCTCAAAAAGCAAATTGGCGAGTTAAAACGACGCGTTGAAGTGCTAGAGAGAATCGTCACCGACAGCAAATATCAACTTGAGAAAGAAATTGCTTCGCTGTAATTCAAATCTTAGAAAAAGCCGGATCAGTCCGGCTT